>NZ_JARJLM010000392.1 GCF_029335485.1 Cupriavidus basilensis | reverse complement strand
TTCCGCGCAGTTGCCTGCTGAAACCTCGCTCTTTCGAGCGGTCGCTCACTCTCAGAAAACTGACTGGCTACATCCGAAGACATAACCAACATGTTTTACTGTGCGAGCACTTTATAACTTGTAAGCTAAAAGACCGAGGTCTTCCGCATCCGCTATCAAGCGCCCACACTTATCGGTTGTTTGTTTGTTAAAGAACTAGCCGCGGTTCGCTTTGCTTACCGCGTCGCTGCGTTGTCTGCAGCAGAGAAACGAGATTATGAAGCTTAATCTTGTTTTAATCAACAGTTTTTGCGAATTATTTTCGCCGCAGCAAATATCGCCGCCACTTCTGTTAATCCCCGCAACTATTTTCTCGTCGCCTGCTCTGCAAGCAACGTTTGATGCGGGGAGCGAATACTAATGTTTTCGAACGCAGCTTGCAAGCTTTTTCTGAAATTCCTCGCGGGCGTGGCCCTCTCGGCCCTGCTGGCGAATTGGCGGGCGCAGGAACCGCCGCATAGGGGTGCAGCGAGCCATGGAAGCGGCACAAACAGGCCAGCCCCTCCGAATGGCAAGCCGCAGAACAAAAGGGTTCGCCCCCCCTGAGCCAGCCGAACCTTGACTCTTGCCCCTCCGGGACCGGACAAACAGCGACACCTTGACGCATCCGCGCCCCTCCAGCTTCCTTCTCTTTTGTTCTAAACTTTCACAACTTACTAAAAATTCAAAACAGACAAGATGCAACTCTCGCCCCTGATCCAGCGCTTCGTACTCCATTTTGGTGAGATGGGCAGCCGCTGGGGCATCAACCGTACGGTCGGGCAGATCTACGCCCTGCTGTTTACGGCGTCGCGCCCGCTCAACGCCGACGAGATCGCCGAGGCGCTGGGATTTTCCCGCTCCAACGTCAGCATCGGCCTGAAGGAGCTGGAGTCGTGGAACCTGGTGAAGCTGTCGCACCAGCCAGGCGACCGCCGCGAGTATTTCTCGGCGCCGGACGATGTCTGGGCCATTTTCCGGACCCTGGCCGAGGAGCGCCGCCGGCGTGAGATCGACCCGACTTTGTCGATGCTGCGCGAAGTTCAGCTGGAAAACCCGTCCGATCCGAACGACCGCCATGCGCAGGAGCGGATGAAGGAGATGTACCAGCTGATCCTGCTGGTCACGAGCTGGTTCGGCGATATCCAGAAACTCGACGTGGCCACGCTGGAAAAGCTGATGAAGCTCGGCTCCAGGGTGAACAAGCTGCTCGAGGTCAAGGACAAGCTCAGTGCCGCCATCGGCGGCAAGCCTCGCGCCGACAGCCCCCCGGCCAGCGTCGTAAAAGCCAAGCCTACCCGCACCCGGAAGGAGTAGTTCCATGTTTTCGTCGTTAGACCCGGTGGTGCTGGCGCGCGTGCAGTTTGCCGCCAATATCACTTTCCACATCCTCTTCCCCACCATCAGCATCGCGCTGACGTGGGTGCTGCTGTTCTTCAAGCTGCGCTTCAACAAGACCGGCGACGACCGCTGGATGGCGGCCTACCGCTTCTGGGTAAAGATCTTCGCCCTGACCTTCGCGCTGGGCGTTGTCAGCGGCATCACCATGAGCTTCCAGTTCGGCACCAACTGGCCGGGCTATATGGAAACGGTGGGCAATATCGCCGGGCCGCTGCTGGCCTACGAGGTACTGACCGCCTTCTTCCTGGAAGCCACCTTCCTCGGCATCATGCTGTTCGGCATGCGCCGGGTCAGCAACCGCACCCATACGATCGCCACGCTGCTGGTGGCGGGCGGCACCACGCTGTCGGCGTTCTGGATCCTGGCACTGAATTCGTGGATGCAAACCCCGGCCGGCTTCGAGATGATCGACGGCCGCGCCCACGTGACGAGCTGGCTGGCGGTGATCTTCAACCCGTCCTTCCCGTACCGCTTCGTCCATATGCTGCTGGCGTCGGGCCTGACCGTGGCCTTCCTGCTGGCGGGTATTTCGGCCTATCGCTGGCTACGCGGCGACCGCGCGCCCGACGTGCTGGCCGCCCTGCGCACCGGCGTAGTCATCGCGGCCGTCCTGATCCCGCTGCAGATCGTGGCGGGCGACCTGCACGGCCTGAATACGCTGCACCACCAGCCGGCCAAGATCGCCGCGATGGAGGGTATCTGGAAGACCGGGAAAGGCGCGCCAGCCGTGCTGCTCGGACTGCCCAATGCAAGCACGCGCAGCAATGATTTCGAGATCGCCATTCCCAAGCTGGCGTCGCTCTACCTGACCCACAGCGCCGACGGCGAGATCAAGGGCATCGACGCCTTTGGCGACAAGCATCCCCCGGTGGCGCCGCTGTTCTTCGCCTTCCGCATCATGGTGGGCGTGGGCCTGCTGATGCTGGCAGTGTCGTGGCTGGCGGCCTGGCAGCTGCGCAGGCAAGGACAGCCCGCACCGTGGATGGCCCGCATGCTGGTGGCCATGACTTTCTCCGGCTGGGTAGCCCTGGTGGCGGGCTGGTACGTCACGGAAATCGGCCGCCAGCCCTATCTGGTGTATGGCGTGCTGACGACCGCGCAGGCGGCCTCCAAGGTGCCGGCGACCATGATCGGCGCCACCCTGGCCATGTATCTCTCACTCTACCTGGCGCTGATCGCCGCTTATGTCTCGGTGGTGTTCTATCTGGCCCGCAAGGCAGGTGCCAGCCAGACTACGGACGAGCCCGGGATCGAAACCCCTCAAGCCGTGGTGCCCGGCGAATTGCGGAGCGCAGAATGAACGACCTGACCCAACCCGCCGGCTGGATGCCGCTGGTGTTCCTCGCCCTGATGGGCATCTCGATGTTGATCTACGTCATCCTGGACGGCTACGATCTCGGCGTCGGCGTGTTGCTGCGCCGCGCGGACGATGCCGACAAGGACACCATGATCGCCTCGATCGGCCCCTTCTGGGATGCCAACGAGACCTGGCTCGTACTCGGCGTGGGCCTGCTGCTCACCGCCTTCCCGATCGCCCATGGCGCGATCCTGACCCAGCTGTACCTGCCGGTGGCGCTGATGCTGGCGGGACTGATCATCCGCGGCGTAGCCTTCGACTTCCGCGTCAAGGCGCGCGCCCACCACAAGCCGTGGTGGAACCGCGCCTTCTACGCCGGTTCGCTGCTGGCCGCCTTCTCCCAGGGCCTGATGCTGGGCCTGTACATCACCGGATTCAGGTACGACTGGCTCGACCTGGCCTTTGCCGTGGTGGTGGGACTATGCCTGGTGGCGGGCTACTGCCTGCTGGGCGCGGGCTGGCTGATCATGAAGACCAGCGGCAGCCTGCAGCGGCGCGCCATGTACTGGGCCCGTCGCAGCCTGTGGCTGACCGGCGTGGGGGTGGCGGCGATCTCGGTGGTGACGCCGATGGTGAGCCAACGCATCTTCGACAAATGGTTCTCGCTGCCGAACATCATCCTGCTGGCGCCGATCCCGCTGGTGACGGTGGCGCTGTTCGTTATCATCGACCGGCTGCTGCGCCGCATGCCGGCCATGCACGACCGCGGCAACGACCGCTGGTGCTGGGTGCCCTTCGCCGGTACCGCGGTGATCTTCCTGATGGCGTTCAATGGCCTGGCGTACAGCATCTTCCCCTACCTTGTGGTGGACAAGATCGATATCTGGCAAGCTGCGAGCGCGCCGGAATCGCTGGGGGTGATCCTGGTGGGCGCGGCAGTGGTGCTGCCTACCATCCTGGGTTACACGCTGTATGCCTACCGTGTATTCTGGGGGAAGGCGACTGACCTGCATTACTATTGAGCGGCGGTCAATCAACCTCGCAACACCACGCACACCAGGCACCTATGAGCGGCTCGCAAGGCCAACAACCCGGCACCCCGCCGTCCACGTCCCAGGCCGTCCCCCTTCCCCGCCGGCTGCTGGACCGCCTGCGCGCCCGTGCCGGCGCGCAGGTGCGGGGCCTGACCCGCAGCAACTCCGGCCTCAGCCTCGACTACGACAACCCGCCCGGGGATCCCGGGCTGTTCGGGCCGGACGCGGTCTGCTGGCGCGTGCACGCGGATTTCCCCGCGATGCTGGCTGGCGGCGTCAGCGCCCTGCTGATGCAGGCCATGCATCCGCTGGCGCTGGCCGGCGTGTGGGATCATTCCACCTTCCGTACCGATATGCAGGGCCGCCTGGGCCGCACCGCGCAGTTCATCGCCGGCACCACCTACGGCAACCGCGCCGATGCGCTGGCGCTGATTGACCGCGTCAGGCGCATCCACGCGTCGGTCAAGGGCACGGCGCCGGATGGCCGCCCCTACTCAGCCGACGATCCGGCGCTGCTGACCTGGGTGCATGTGGCCGAGGTGTCGAGCTTTCTCACGGCTTACCTGCGCTATGTCGGCCCACTCCCGGTGGCCGAGCAGGATCGCTACTACACGGAAGTGGCGCAGATCGCCGAGATGCTCGGCGCAACCGACGTGCCGCGCAGCGCCGCCGCCATCGCCGCCTATCTGGAGCGCATGCGCCCACAACTGGTGGTGAGCGATCGCACCCGCGAAGTGGTGCGGCTGGTCATGGCCATGCCGGTGGTCAGCCCGCTGCTGGTGCCGGCGGTGCGTATCATGGGCGACGCTGGCATTGCGCTGTTGCCGCGCTGGGTACAGCGCGAGCTTGGGCTGCATGGCAGCGCCGCGATCCGCCGTCCGGTCTCGCTGGCCGGCATGCGGGTGCTGGCGCCAACGTTGCGCTGGGCGCTTGGCAGCGGCCTGGCGGCGCGCGCGCGGCGGCGGACGATGAAGCCCGCACCGGCGGCGCAGACGCAGTCGTCCTGACCCGGTGGCACGCGCGGCCGATTGACCAACAATAGGAAAAGAACACTATGCAGACCGTTGCGGTTCTGGATTTTGAAACGACAGGACTGTCACCGCGTCAAGGCGACCGGGCCACGGAAATTGCTGTCATCCTGCTGCGCGACGGGGAAATCGTCGACCAGTATCAGAGCCTGATGAACGCGGGCAGACGCATCCCTTCGGACGTCGTGCACCTCACCGGCATCACCAACGACATGATTGCGTCGGCGCCCGCGGCGTCGAAGGTGATGCGCGAAGTGGCCCAATTCGTCGGCAAGCATCCCGTGGTGGCCCACAATGCGGGGTTCGACCGCAGGTTCTGGCAAGCCGAGCTTGCGCAGTTGGGGATGGCCGCCGATCAGTCCTTTGCCTGCACGATGCTCGTTTCGCGGCGCGTCTACCCGCACGCGCAAAACCACCGGTTGTCGACGCTGGTGGATATGCTGCGCTTGCCGAAGGCCGGGCGTGCCCACCGGGCGATGGCCGATGCGCAGATGACCAGCCACCTCTGGCACCGCCTGCAGCACGATATCGCCCAGGCTTACGGCATGAGCCGCGTGGACTACGACCTCATCGCCCGCGTGCAGACCACCAGCAGCGCCAAGGTGCCGGCGCTCCTGCGCTCGCTGGGCGAAAGCCAGACGCGATCCGATGTGAGCGGAGCCTCGGAACGCCGCCGATGACTCGTCCTGTGCCAAGACTGTGGTTATGGCTGGACACCGCTTTGAGCTGGACTGCCCTTCTGGGGATCGTTACCAGTCTCGGCTGGATTTCCTTCCACGGGATGCGGCCTCTGGACGTGGGCGGCACCCTGTTTGGCGGTAGTTTCAATCAAATGATGTATGCCGGCGCCTGGATCGCGGCGATTGCCGGCATGCTCGTGGCCTCGGCGTTTCGTCTGGCAGGGCACCGTGCTGCCTGGTGCATGGCTGGGGTCCTGCAAGTATGCGCAGGTGCCTGGTGGCTGTTGCACTATCCCGAAAATCACGTTGGCGACCTGATTCTATCGCCAGGGCGGGAAGAGATTGCCGCAGCGATGCTGGTCGGCCTGGCGCTGCTGTGTGGCGGGGTATTCCTGCATGTCAGGGCGGTCCGCGCCCAGCGTCATCGTCCGATATCGGGCACAGGGATGCTGGTGCGATCCGTGGTCGCCGGATCATTGATTCTGATCTTCGCAGGCATCCCGCTCGCCAACGCTCTGCGTGCGCCCCTGCCCTACTGCGCCTTCAACAAGGAAGGCATGCAACTGACCGTTTGCCTGGATGAAAGCGACGCACGCACCGTTGTCGATTGAGTGGAGCGACATGGCCCCTCAACGCTCTCGTCCTGGATCGCCTGCGCGCCCTTGGGCCTGACGGACAGTGGGGTGCGCCGGGCCTTGCATCACCCCGACCAACTAGCCAACTCACTGACGGTGTGGGTTCGAACAACAATGCATGACTTGAAAACTGGCGCTACCTGGCGGCGCATCTGCCTTGCACTGCTTGGCGCACTGCTGATTGCCGATGCCATCGCGCTGATGCTGATGGGCCTGTTCAACTTTGGTGTCGTCCTCCCTCTGGCGATCGGCGCGGCCTTTCTCGCGCTGTCATGGCGCTGGAAGGCCGTGGCGCAATGGCGCAGGGCTAGCCGGCGGAACCGATGGATCTGGGGGGTAGGCGGGGCGGCATTTGCTGGGTGGCTGGTGACCTTGGGAATGTTCTTCTATTTCATCGACGCCGGCATTTCCGAATCCGCGGCAACGGGGTCGCCCGCAAAAACCATCCTCATACTGGGCTCCGGCACGCCACACTGCACCGCGTCGCCTACCCTGGCTGCGCGACTGGAAAAAGGCCTGGCACTGGCACGGCAATGGCCAGCGGCGCGAGTGGTGGTGAGCGGCGGTCAGGACTTCGGGCTGCGCTGCAGTGAGGCGGACATCATGGCCGACTACCTGATCGCGCACGGCCTGGAGCCGGATCGCCTGATCCGGGAGGACCGGAGTACCAGCACCGAGGAAAACCTGCTCTTCAGCCGCCGGTTGCTGGAGCAACAGGGCGTGAGCGCTGGAGACCCGCTGGTGCTGGTGACCAGTGATTTTCATCTGGTACGCGCGAAGCGGATTGCGCATAAGGCAGGGTTCCGGACAGTGTCTGGCGCAGGAGCCCCAACGCCGCTCTATTTGCGCTACAACGCCTGGTTGCGCGAGTATTTCGCGTTTATCAGTGGTTGGGTATTGCGGGAATATTAATCTCCGAAGCGCGTCGCACCGGCACGCAAAGAACCGCCGCCGCTTGCCGGGAAAACCGTCAGTCGCTCATGAGTGTGGGCAAATCTCAGCCCTGAGGAGAGAGGGAGAGATGGCCGTCGTCATGGCGCGCGGCTTTGGCCGGTTCGGCGGCTTCGGCTAATGCTTCAGGTTTATCAACAGTCTGAGGCCGCAATGCGGCCTCTTTCCTCGCTCACCCCCGAGTAAACCCTCGGATTGACATCCATTTGCCGTCTTTATATTCTTTTATGAACACTACGTTCATATTTGAACATACACACCGGCAAGCGCAGCCGCTGAGCAGCGAGGCGCACATCCGGGCCCACTCCAAGGCGACCCCAGAGGAACAAGCACCATGGCTTCACAAAAGATTGGCATCAACGGCGCCGGCATCGGCGGCCTCGCCGCGGCGATTGCGCTGCGCAAACTCGGGCAGGACGTGGTTGTGTTCGAGCAGGCTGCGCGCTTCGCCCGGGTTGGAGCCGATATCAACCTCACCCCTAACGCCGTGCGCGCCCTGGATGGCCTGGGTGTCGGCGAAGCGTTGCGCGAGACCGCTGCGCGGCCCACCCACCGCATCAGCCGGGTCTGGGATACGGGCGAGGAAACCTCGCGCCTGGCCATGTCCGACGAGGCCGAGATCCGCTACGGCGCGCCGCAACTCACCATGCACCGTGGCGACCTGATGACCGCGCTGGAAGGCGCGCTGCCCGGCGAGTGCGTGAAGCTCGGGAAAAAGGCCGCGGAAATCATGCCGCATGAAGCCGGCGCCACGTTGCGCTTCGCCGATGGCACGCAGGACGACGTCGACGTGCTGATTGGCGCCGATGGCATCCATTCGGCGGTGCGCACCGCATTGTTCGGACCCGAACATCCGGTCTTTACCGGCGTGGTGGCCTACCGCGCGGTGGTGCCCGCGCAACGCCTGTCCACGCCTAACCTGCAGGCCTTCACCAAATGGTGGGGCCCGGAGGCGACCTCGCAGATCGTGACCTTCCCGCTCAACCGCGGCCGCGAAATCTTTGTCTTCGCCACGGTGGCGCAGGAAAGCTGGCGCCATGAGTCCTGGACCACGCCGGGCCGCGTGGAAGACGTGCGCGCCGCCTACGCCGGTTTTCATCCGGAGGCCCGCGCCCTGCTCGACGCCTGCGACGACGTGCTGATCTCCGCGCTGTACGTGCGCAACCCGCTGCCAGCGTGGTCGGCCGGCACGGTCACGCTGCTGGGCGATGCCTGCCACCCGATGATGCCCTTCATGGCGCAAGGCGCCGGCATGGCCATCGAGGACGGCGTGGTGCTGGCCCGCTGCCTGGCCGAAGCGGACGGCAACGGCATCCCGGCGGCGCTCGCACGCTACCGGGCCGCGCGCTTTGAGCGCACCAGCCACATCCAGATCGGCTCGCGCAGCAATGCCTGGCTCAAGGAAGGCGGCAACGCGGACTGGGTGTACGATTACAACGCCTGGCAGGTACCGCTCTGAGCAAGGGCCCCGCCACCACCCCGCCCAACCGGAACCGATGAGCAAGAATCCCACGCTGACCCAGCCCGCGCCCGCCGCCAACGAGATCGCCGATGGCGGCGATGAAGACAAGACGCAACTGGTCGGCCCGGTGATCCGCGCCTTGCGGCTGCTGCGCTTTATCGCGGAGGGCGGGTCCACCACCAACCTGAGCGAGGTCGGCCGGCGCATCGACGTGAACCGCGTGACGGTGATGCGGCTGCTCGCCACGCTGGAACACGAGGGCATGGTGGAACGGCTGCCGCAGGGCGGCCACCAGGCCGGCTTCGACCTGGTCAAGCTGGCTGCCAAGGTGCTGGCCTCCAAGGATCTCACCGTATTCGCGCGCAGCGTGCTGGCGGGTCTAAGCGAATCCCTGCAGTTGTCGGCCTACCTTGGCGTGCTGGATGGCGGCGACGTGCTCTACCTGCTGCGCGACATGCCGCAAACCACCCTGGTGAGCAATATCCAGGTGGGCAGCCGGGTGCCGGCCCATCTCACCACCCCGGGGCGCATGCTGATTGCCGGCTTGCCCGAAGCTGCGCTGCGCGAGCGCCTGGGCGAGGAACCCCTTAAGATGGTGACCGGGCAGAGCCCGGCCACCTACGCCCGCCTGGGCGATATCCTTGCCGCCGACCGCGAACGCGGCTGCGCATGGAGTTTCTCCGCGTTCGAGCCCGGCATCGACTCCTGCGCGGCGCCGGTGTTCGATGCCAGCGGCGCCACCGTGGCCGCCATCAGCGTGGCCGGCCCGGAAATCCGCTTCGAACGCGACAGCGCGCTGCGCGAGCGCGTGGAACGCGAGGTCAAGCGCGCCGCCCGCGACCTGTCCGGCCTGCTTGGCTACGTTGCCGGGCGGCGCCGCTGAATTGCCGGGATTGCCGAAAGACGAAAGACGAAAGACGGCATAGCGGATCGATAACGGATTTTCAGGAGACACCGGATGACAACGCCAGCCCTCCCCACCTTCTTCATCTCCCACGGCGGCGGGCCCTGGCCCTGGATGGAAGAACAGATGCATGGCCGTTACGACAGGCTCAAGGCCGCGCTGCAGCAGATGCCGCAACTGGCAGGCGTGGCGCCCAAGGCCGTGCTGATGGTGTCGGCGCACTGGGAAGAACCGGACTTCACGGTCATGGCGCACCCGAATCCGCCCATGATCTACGACTACTACGGTTTCCCGGACTACACCTATCGCATCCAATATGCCGCACCCGGCGCGCCACAACTCGCCCGCCAGGTACACGGCCTGCTGGAAGACGCAGGCATTCCCGCCCGGCTGGATCCGTTGCGCGGCTTCGACCACGGCATGTACGCACCGATGGCGGTGATCTATCCCGGAGCCGACGTCCCGACCCTGCAGCTCTCGCTCAAGCGCGGGCTCGACCCGCTCGCGCATCTCAGCGCCGGGCGGGCGCTGGCGCCGCTACGGCAGGAGGGCGTCCTCATTGTCGGCAGCGGACTGAGCTATCACAACCTGCGCGCGTTCGGCCCCGCAGGCAAGGACGCGTCCGCGGCATTCGACGCCTGGCTCGAGCGCGCGCTCATGGCAACCACCCCGGAGCAGCGCACCGCCGCGCTCACAAGCTGGGAAAACGCGCCTGCGGCGCGCCAGGCCCACCCACGGGAGGAGCACCTGCTGCCGCTGATGGTCGCCGTCGGCGCGGCCGAAGGCGAGCTTGCCACGCGGGTCTATCACGAGGACAACTTCTCCGGCGGCATCACCGTGTCCAGCTTCATGTTTGGTGGAGCCCGCTCATAGCGGGTCAGGCGATTGTGCAGCAGCATGAACAGTGTGTTTCTTCTCCAGCAAAAAGAAACCCGCAGATCAAGTCAACGGACACTTAAAACCATCCGTTTATCACGGGACCGGTGTTCCCGGGTCACTTACCGTTCGTCTGTTCATCGCCGCCCGGATGGCGGCACTCCAAGGAGCTGTTATGAAGAAGATTGTCGTTGCCGCCTTCGCCCTGTGCCTTGGCGCCGCCTCCATCGCCGCGCAGGCACAGAACACGGGCAAGGTCGACCCGTACACCCAGGGCGCCAAGGCCGGCAAGCCCGATCCTTATACCGATGGCGCCAAGGCTGGCAAGGCCGACCCCTATACCGATGGCGCCAAGGCTGGCGACAAGTTCGACCCGTACACGCAAGGTGCGAACAAGAGCACGCGCGCCAGCCTGAATGGATCGCCGGTGAAGAAGTCGCATAAGAAGCACGCCAAGAAGGCTGCGCCGGCAGCGGCACCGGCACCGGCTGCTGGAAACTGAGCCGACGGCTCCGTGGCGGCTGTTGCCGCCTGCCTGGGAAAAGCCTCGCGCCATGCGGGGCTTTTTGCTTTCTGCCGACGGCGACGAGGTCGTTGGGTACCACCGCGCCATCGGACTCCTGTTGCCGGGAACTGAACCCTGCACTGCGGCGTTGGTCACATGGGCGAGGTGCCTCGCCTTAACGGCGCCTGTACCCGGCACGTCCCCCATCCCAATTGTTCACGACAATCATGAAGAAATTTCTTGGCTGCGTACTGATTTCCCTTGGATTCCTGGCCGGCACCGCCTCCGCCTCGCCGGCCGCACCGCTGGCGGGATCCGATTATCTGGTGTTGCCGCAGGCCCAGCCCACCTCAGCCGGCCCCGGCAAGATCGAAGTCACGGAGTTCTTCTGGTACGCTTGCCCGCATTGCTACGCCCTCGAGCCCGCATTGCAGGCTTGGGCAATGAAACAGAGCAAGGATGTGGTCTTCAAGCGCGTGGCCGTCGCCTTCCAGGACCGCTTCGAGCCGCACACCCGCATGTTCTATGCGCTCACGGCGCTCGGCAAGGAAGCAGAGATGACGCCTAAGGTATTCAAGGCGATCCACGTTGATCACAATTATCTGCTCACCGCGCAGGCGCAGGCCGACTTCCTTGCCCAGTTCGGCATCGACAGGAAAGCCTATCTGGACGCGTACAACGGCTTCGCGGCGCAGTCGAATACAAGGAATGCCGACAAGACCTGGCGCGACTACAAGATCGACGGCACGCCGACGATCGCCATCCAGGGTAAATATCTTGTCGCACCGGCGACGTCGGCCGAGTCGATGCAGAAGGCAGGCACTCCGGCCACAAACGAGCAGCAGCTGTTCGACGCAACGCTCAAGACCGCTGATTCAATCATCAATGGCATTCGCGCGAGAAGACTCTAAGCGCTGCCGCCAAGGCCATACGGCATGCGCCCTCGTCGACCTCCGCCGCACCCCTGCTCCCGTACCAGCCGGGCGTGCCCGGACTACCCAGGTCCTATGCCCAGACTGACTCCCTAGCTTCGCGGAGGCGCTCTGGGCCATCCAGGGCTTACTCATCACCCTGCATCTCGCTCTGCGTGCGTTCAACTGGTGAACCCGCGCACAATCGGGCCGCTCTCTGCGCGATATTCAGCGGCATGTGCAACCCCTTCGGACGCCTGGGCAGGCTTCACGCGCGCAAGGCCGTCAAGACCAAAGGCGTGGTCGGCCGTTCGGAAGCTGCCCGCAAGGCTGCGGCCACGCGGGCGGCGCGACATCACCAAGGAGGGTGCGGATTGCATCACTGAAATCACCTCTCCCTGTCTCGGCATGCGCCGGCACCACGCCTCAATGACACGACGCAGGCGCGTCACCTCTTGGCCGCGCATGGACGCGGTCCGGTCTTTCGGGTCAGCGTGCTCGTACTGTCCCTTACAACCGAGCGGAGCGTCAGTTCACTGCAGGTGCTGCCCGCCGTTGATGGCGATGTTGGCGCCGGTCAGGAAAGCGGCTTCGTGCGAACACAAGTACCCGACCAGCGCCGCCACTTCCTCCGGCTCGCCAAGACGGCCAACGGGGATATGCGGAATGATCTTGGTGTCCAGGATCTCCTGCGGCACGGCCGTCACCATCTTGGTTGCGATAAACCCGGGCGAAACGGTATTGACGGTTACCCCACTCCTGGCAACCTCGAGCGCCAGCGATTTGGTGAAGCCATGCATGCCTGCCTTGGCCGCAGCATAGTTGGTTTGACCAAAGCCGCCTTTCGAGCCGATGATGGAGGACACATTGACGATGCGCCCCCAACCGCGCTTGACCATCTCATCGCACACCGGCTTCGTCATATTGAAGACCGAATCGAGATTGGTCCGCATGACGGCTTCCCAGTCGACTTTCTCCATCTTCCTGAAGCTCGAATCCCGCGTGATGCCGGCGTTGTTGACCAGAATGTCGACGGGACCGATCTCCGCTCGAATCCTTGCGACACACCGCAGGCAGGAATCGTAGTCAGCCACGTCGACGGGATAGGCATGGAATCTGCGCCCGCCCTCCGCCATCCGCGCCAGCCAACTGGCGACACCGGTGTTGCCGGGGGAGTGGGTCACGACGACCTCGCAACCAGTCTCCTGCAATCTGGTACTGATGGCCTCACCCAATCCACCCATACCGCCCGTTACCAAGGCAATCTTCTTCGTCATGGATTCAATCCCCCAAGGCGTTATGTGGCCGCAGGTCAGATGACCCGGCCGGAAGCTCTGCCGGCCCAGCGACACCTTTCTCAAACGTGGGTACACAGCGGTGCCGTAGCCAATGGCGTCGCGGAGTCCCATCCATCGCGATCTACTGCGTAGTTGCCTGCGCGGTCTGCTGCTTCACGGGCTTCTCGGTCTTGGAGGCCGCCACCGCGGCAGTATCGGCGCCGCGCTCCGCAACTTGCACGGCTTGTTCGGCCGTCGCCTGCACAGCCTCATACAGCGTATGGGCCGCATCAATTGCCGATTGCCAGGCGGCGGCCGCAGCACCGGAGCCCGCGGGTCCTGCGCTCACAGCGCTTTCGATCAGCCTTTGTACCCCGCGTTTATTCGCCTCGTAGTGGAATTCGGCAACCTTGTCGAGCTCCGCGCGCGTAGTCGACGCAATTTCGAAAAATTGCCGGCGATACGTGAGCGCGTTGTCGGCCACGGGTTTAAGCAACTCGATCTGCAGTGCCACCAATTCCTGGGCGCTCTTCACCGACAGGGCCTTCTGCAGTCCTCCCCTTGTCCCGCTCAGGGCGCCCTTCATGGTTTGAAGATTCAGGTCGAGCAGTCTCTCGAAACCGTCAAAGACCTTGGTCGTCAGGCCGACCAAAGTTTCGCGGCTCGCTCTTTGCGCTTCCAGGATATGCTCGGGGGAAAACGGATTCATTCTGCGGCTCCTAAGTGCGGCCCAACCCCCAGGCCATCCGATGATGGCTCGTTTCGGTCCGAGTCGGGTAAATGCAGTACTCCGTGGATCCACGTGCCGAGAGAGACCCCGATGCGTCAGAGCCTGAGCATCAGATCACGCCCGAAAGCACATAGAGGCCTGTCTACGCCCTTATCGAGAGACCAGGGCCCACAACCGAAGGTTTTGAGGAAAAAATGCCTTGCGTCGATTGCCCGCGATCGGGTGGACATGTCCAAAGCGTTCGCGCTTGATGAGTTGACGTGCTGCGGTTTCAGCCCATCATCTATCGATCCAGGATGCGTGTTCGAGCACGCGGAGATCTGAATACCTGAGCGGTCAATCAACCACACCAGATCAATCAAGCGGCTAAATAATCACCAAGCGAGTATTCTAGGCGAAACAAAAGCAACGTTATGTTAGAACGTTTTAAATTCAGAATTAAATTCTATTAACATTACCATTGAATAAATTTTCTATCCCCCCAAAAGAATGGATTGATCGTTGCCGAAACGGTCGCTTCTCGGAGACTATTTGTTCCGTCATCAATTTTTTATTTAGAACTATCGGTTATCCACTAATTCGCGGCTGCATTTCCGAACGAAAACGCCTCAAATCCTGAGGCGCTCTTACCGCTACCATGCTCGAGTAAAATGCGGCACAGCAGCAACGCCATTGCCGTTCTTCCGGTGCCGGCCCGCATCTCCTATAGCCCAGAAACGTGCCGCCAATCCGCCGATCCCGGCGCCATCGGCATGACAATTAAGAGCACACTCAGGCGCGCAAGTTCGCGCCTGGTGAACGGCGAGATCGCTGCCGTCCCGTTCGCCGAACATCATGCGTTCCGCGTGCGTCGTCCGCAGCTTGAGGCACTTGGCAACGGCTTGGCCGTCCGGGCCATGGCCCCACGCGCATCGTTCAGGTGGCGAACGGTGCCATTGGGACGGTGGTGATGTCAGAAAAGATACGCGAGGCTTGTGCAAAGTCGTCGGAGGCAGGAACGCGGCGCTTGTCGATCACGTGTTCTAGCCCACTTGCCTGCACGTCTGCCAGGAAATCGACCATCTCACGATAATAATTCACGCGCATCTGCGCATCGAGCAGGCGTCGTTCTGCCTGAAACAAAATCAGGCGCATGCTCTGCAGCTCCTTTGCTGCGATTCTCTCCGGGCTTGGCAGCTTGAACAAGCTTGAAAATGGACGCATCTCACTTCCTCCCGCATTGTTTCTTATTGCTTTGGAGTGGCTTTCTGTACCTGAACAATATAGTAAGGAATATTCATGCGCGCACGCGCGCGCGTCGTCGCATGGGCGCCAACAGACCATTGTCAGCGCGCCAGCAGCGTACCGCAGCGGCATTGAGGTTGCCGGGCGTACAACATCCCGTAAATGAATTTAATTGGACATCACTCCACGCACGCCATAGCGATCCACGATGAAGCTGCCGACTTTGCCTGATACTTGAGTGAGGACCGCTCCACGTGCCCTTTACTGCTCATGAAAGCGGCCTCAGGTGCTACACTGCCACCCCTTTTCTTGGCTCTCCTCCCACCCATGCGTATCACTCTTTTCGCGTCCCTGTCGCTTTGCCTGGCAAGCGCCAGCGCCAGCGTGCTGGCAGCCTCCGTGGCCCCCACGCCGGCACAGGTCACCACCGCCATACAGCAGTCCGAAGCCGAGCGTATCCAGAGACTGGAGCAAACCGATCCGGCCGCCGCCGAACGGGCCCGTTCGCTGCCCGTGGCCGCGCTGGCAGCCTCCTTCAAGGCGCATACAGTCAAGGGCTGCCTGCCAGCCAGCGGCGGCGAGATTGTCTGTATCGTCGGCATCAAGGCCGGCCTCCGCGACGGCTATCGCGCAATGGCCTTCCGCGACAATCCCGAGCCCTGGGTGCTGGCACGGCGCGAAGCGCCGGGTGTGAATGGTCCCGATGCCACCCAGGCCACTGCCGCGATGCGCGAGTTTGCCCGCGAGGAATTGAAGAAAAACCCATCCGCCGAGGACGCCGCGGAACTGACTTCGATGATGCAGTCGCTGGTGGTCAAACAACTGCACAACTGCTACCTGCGCCGCAAGGACGGCAATCTTGACTGCGAGGCCATGATTTCGACTGATGGCCAGCCGGAAAAGCGGGTCATTGGCTTCGGCTTCGCGCTGGAAGGCTCGAGCTGGCGTTTTGTGCCGCACACCTAGCGCTGCGTCTGCCATCCTCGTAGCGGTCGATCAGGTACAGCGGTGCCCCGCCAATGCCCCTGATGGCCGGCAGGTGCTGTTCCTTCGGAACGGGCAGGATATCAATAGGCAATAGGCGTGCGCCCAATTCCAGCGCGCTTGTAGGCCCTGTGAGAGTCCTTGACACGGAACGCCAGGCCGCAGGCCGAGGGGCTGTGCCCGGCCATGAGGAAGGCGGCCCGACTCCCGGGTTCGCGGTTGACGATGAAGTTGATAGCGCCCTGGCGGTACAGCGGCACATCCCTGGCGCAGTGGCGTGCCACCTCCCGCCCGAAGCGGGGAGCGCCCGGAACTTCACTGCCATTCGCGATGTTCGAATCGCGGCCTCAAGTTTCCGCGGTCTTTGCCGTAGGTCACAAGGTGGCCCGCCCACCGGCAGCCGGTGGAGGGCTGCGCGTCGTCATCACGGTACGCAGTCCAATTCGACCTCAAACCCCAAGAAGCATCACGATGTCCTCTCTCCGCACCCGCATCCTCCTCATTTCGTCCGCCACCGTGATCGGCGCGCTTGCGCTGTCCGGTGCCGCCACCTATTCCATTGTGCGAAACAATACGATGGAGAGCATCGACCAAAACCTGGCCGCCATCGCCAACGGCAATACGCTTGCCATCGACAAGTGGGTGGACGCCAAGGCGCAGGCCGTGAAGGCCACAGCCGACGAGGTCGATCACGGCGATACGCGCGGCCTGGTCAAGCACATGGGCCAAGCCGACGGTTTCCCGATCACCACCATCGGCTGGACCGACAAGACGTTCTACTCCAGCAGCACCACCACGCCCAAGGACTACGATCCGACCGTGCGCCCCTGGTACAAGTCGGCAATCGCCGCCGGCAAGCTGACCGTCACCAAGCCCTACGGTGATGTGGCGACGGGCGTGCAGTACGTGTCGTTTGCAGCGCCCCTGATGCGCAACGGCGAGGCCACCGGCGCGCTGAGCGGCGCCGTGCCGCTGGATGGCGTGCGAGAGGTGGTGGCCGCCGTGCACCCGACGCCGTCGAGCCTGGCCTTCGTGGTCGCGCGCGACGGCCAGGTCATCGCCCACCCCGATGCCAGGCTGATGCTCAAGCCGGCTACGGACGTGGCCGCCTCGCTGACGCCGGATATGCTGGCCTCGCTGACCAAGGCCACCGCGCCGCTGGAGGTCGAGCTGGCCGGCGCGCCCAAGCTGCTCAAGGCGCAGGCCGTAGGCGGCACCGACTGGTACCTGGTGATCGCGCTGGACAAGGCCGAGGCTACCGCCGGCCTGCGCAACGTGGTGCGGGCGCTGGGCGTGGCGATGGTATTGCTGACGCTGGCGGCAGTGGGCATCGCCGCCTTCTTCACCACGCAATCGTTCCGCCGCCTGTCACAGGTACGCAATGCGATGGACACCATCGGCTCTGGCGGCGGCGACCTGACGCACCGCCTGCCCGTGGTCGGCAATGACGAAGTCGCGCAGATCTCCGCCTCGTTCAACACCTTCATCGACAAGATCGGCGAGGTGCTGCTGGAGGTGCGCACCGGCGTCCACAACATGACGTCGGCCACCGGCGAGATCGAGATGGGCAACCGCGACCTGTCGCACCGCACGGAAGCGTCCGCCAGCAACCTGCAGCAAACCTCGGCCGCGCTCACCGAACTGACGACGAGCGTGAAAAACTCCGCCGAAGCCGCCCTGCAGGCCACGCGCCTGGCGGGCGAGGCCAGCACGACGGCCGCGCGTGGTGGCGAGGTGGTGTCGGGCGCGGTCAGCACGATGGACGAGATCGCCAGGTCATCGGCGCGCATCACCGAGATCATCGGCGTGATCGACAGCATTGCCTTCCAGACCAATATCCTGGCGCTCAATGCCGCCGTAGAAGCGGCTCGCGCCGGCGAAAACGGCCGCGGATTTGCCGTGGTGGCCGGCGAGGTGCGCACGCTGGCACAGCGCAGCGCCGGCGCCGCGCGCGAGATCAAGGACCTGATCCAGGCCTCGGAAGCCAGCGTCAAAACCGGCGCCGAACGCGTGCAGGCGGCCGGCGCAACGATGGGCGAGATTGTCGAGGAGATCCAGCGCGTCACCCGCATCATCGGCGAGATCGACGGCGCCATGCACGAGCAGAGCGCCGGCATCAGCCAGATCGATCGCAGTGTCGCCGAGATGGACCAGGCCACGCAGCAGAACGCGGCACTGGTGGAGCAGTCCACCGCCGCGTCGTCGATGCTCAACGAGCAGGCGCACAGTTTGGCGCGCACGGTCGGCCTGTTCAAGCTGCGCAGTGGCAATGCCTGACCCTTGCAAAGCGGCGCCATAGCCCCTCGGCACGGGAACCACCAACACCGGGCGCCACGCAGAGGAGACCGGTTCGGACGCGTACACGGGCGCCCGGACCGGTGTCGGGCGGCAGATCCGATTCATGATGGCCTCCCGAGGCCTGGAACACGGATTCACGCAAATGGCTAATTGATCACATATAGCCTTTTGCATGTGTATCGTAGATCACTCATAGTGGCGCAGGCAGCGCTACCTCCGGCGATCAGCCGATCCGGCGCCACTGGCGCGCGCAGTACCATGCTCCGAGCACGCCCGCGATCAGGCAGAACGCCCCCAGGCAGCGCTGCTCGAGTGGAGTGAGTCCTGCCAGCCAGTCTCTGCCGGCAGGACTAAGCAGCAGCCATGCCACACCGACGGTAGCCAGTACGAGCATGGCAAGTGCAAACGCTTCCAACATCCGCAACGGACCAATGCCCTTCGCGGCACCGCGGCGTGGATCCGTTTTCATGGCTTCACAAGACAGCAACAGACTAGGCCCGAGACAGTGGCATGACGGCCATCCGGGAGCGGTTCCGGAGCTCACCATGCCTGCACAGCTGATTCCAGTCTAGTCTTCCGCCGACATACCGTCGTTCCGCTCCGGCTCCAGGATGGGCCGGGCGAGAATGTCCTTTCCGCCATGGGCCAGCAGGTCGAATGCATGGAAAACCACCCGATCAACCCCGCGATACAGGCGGTGATGCAAGGCAATGCACCCGGTCGAAGTCTGAGCGGCCAATGCCGTCCGCGAAAACCACTAGACTTCGATACACCGGCTGAGCGATTCCATCAATTCGTTGCGCTGACCGGTTGAATCCGCAGGGCGATACGGTCAGCCGACGATATGACTTGAGGAGCCGGCCCAAATGGGAAGCACCAACGCAGTTGCGGCGGCGGCAGTCGCCTTTGTGGGCAGCCACTTTCTCTTATCCCATCCGCTGCGCAGGCGTTTGGTCAGCGCATTTGGCGAAGCGGGGTTTCAGGGCGTCTATTCGCTGATAGCGGTCTCGACGCTCGGCTGGCTGATCCTGGCCTACCTAAAGGCGCCCCTGACGGCACCGCTATGGCCGGTAGGAAACGCGCTCTGGGCGGTTGTGACCGCCGTCATGCTGATCGCGTCGATCCTCCTGATGGGCTCTCTGATCCGCAACCCTGCGCTTCCCACCGGCGGCCGGCCCCGCACGTTCCCGGACGCGGCGCGCGGCGTGTACGCGGTGACGCGCCACCCGATGATGTGGTCGTTCGCACTTTGGGGGCTTTGCCACGTCGCGGTGTTCCCGGTGGCCAAGAACATCATAGTCGCAGCGGCCATCATCCTCCTCGCGCTCGTCGGCGCCGCATTGCAGGACCGGAAGAAGGAGCGGCTCCAGCCCGATCTCTGGCCCGCATGGGAGTCGAAGACCAGCTATCTGCCGTTCGCGGCGATCGCCGCCGGCCGTGCGCGGCTGGGCGGATTCGGCTTGCACGCGCTGTTGGGCGGCCTCGTCGTCTGGCTCGCAGCGACTTGGGCCCATCTCCCACTCGCCGGTTGGGCTGCGGGTATCTGGCGCTGGCTGTAGCCGCGGCCCGGGCTGTACGCCATGCAACGGTCGCGGGACCGCCAGTTGGCGCTCCCGAGCAGTGAACGCATTGCCCGAGGCCGCTGTTGAAAACCGCAGACTCTTCGAGAATATCGCGTTGCTTCTCCGAGTCGGTGCGCGGGTATCCGTTTGGACACGGCGACGCATCGGGGCGAGTCCGACAGGACTGCTACGTGTCGAGGCGAGCGGACGCCGGTTCGTCAATCTCCCGCGACTCGCGCCGACGCCGGCTTTGCTTGTACAGGCATCGCTCGCCGGCCATGCAGGCTAGCGCTTCGCGCGCGTGTCGGACGGCCGTTCCGTGAACGTTTTCCGATAGTCCGTGGCGAACTGCCCGAGATGGGCGAATCCCCAGCGCGTCGCGATCTCGGTGATCGAGGCCGTTTCGTCCGGATCCTGCAGCGCCATTCTCACGCGCCGCAGACGCACGTCCTTCAGATGGCGCATGACGCCGACATCGCGCCATTGCTGGAACGCACGGTGCAGCGTGCGGACGCTGCAATGCGATGCCGCCGCGATGTCGATCAGCGTCAGCGGTCGTTCCGCGTGTTCCTCGATGAACGCGACCGCGCGTCTCACGCAGGCGGACGCAACGCCGCCTTCCGCCGGCAGCGCGTCGGTCAGTTGTTCGCCGACCAGGCACATCAGCAGGATTTCTTCCGCCCGCGGGAGTTGCATCGCTCTGAGCGCGGCCGGCGCGTCGGGATCGAGCAACTGTCTGACCAATTGAACCGAGGCGAGCCAGCGGTCGCGGCGTGGCGCATCAAGCAGCGCCGGCACGGGGAGTGCGGACGGCGGCTCGCGCCCCGCGATGCTGCGCCAGATGTCCGCGATGCGGCACGCGTCGACGCGCACGCCGAGTTGTACGTTGTCCGCGCTGTAGCGGAATTCCGCTCGCGCATCCGATGCGACGAGCACCGTCGATCCGGTGCCGCCCATATGATCGACCGGGCCGCTGCGGGCTTCCGAGCGTCCCGCCAGCGTAGTGAGCACGAGCGCGAAGTCGCCGCAAATCTCGGGCCGGATCGAAATGTCGGTGCCGTACGCGAACCATGTCAGCGCCATGCCGTTGCCGTCGAGCTTGAACATGGTGACGGGCATCGTGCGGCGCTCGCCGGCCGTGAACCGATACGGGCGATAGATGCGGCCAATCCTGGTGCGCGCGTGCTCGAGGTCGTCGGACTGGAACAGCAGCGCGCCACGCGGAATATCGCTACCGGGCAAGAGCGGCGGGAAATGCAACGCCGGCGGGTGCAGGCGGGGAAGCCGGTCGTTCATCATTGGTCTCCTGGGTGGCGGGCCGCTCGTTGTCACGGACAACGAAAAATGGCGTTTTTCCGATATTGGCGACGCAACCGCGATAGTCACCCGCGCATGTTCCGGGAATGATGGGATCGTGTGCGACGCCCGGTCGCGGCGAGCGACCGGATGCCCGGACAGGTCTCCACTCCAAAAGCATTATACGGATTCCACTTGCCACGTGCCCCGCCTGCGACACACCCGCCCTTCCACGACCCGACGAGACAGCGAACGTGACGACGCGCCAGTACCGAAACGCTGCGCGTCTTCACGAAAAGGTGCGTCCGACGATTCGTGGCAATGGGCCAGGAGTCATTCAATACCCGTATTCAAAACAAGAAAACGATCCGAGGGCCTTTAAAAGGTCGTGGGAACACCGGGCTTGTCGACGCTCGGCGTTCCCACGATTGCAGGGTCCTGCGAGACAAAAGGAGATGATGTTCATGCGTGAAATAGACCTGCATTCGCTGGCCGACGACGCCAGGCTCGGTGCTTTGCATTACGTGGTTCTTTTCTGGTGCGCATTGATTATCGTGTGCGACGGGTACGATCTGGCTGTTGCCGGCATCGCATTGCCTTCGATCATGAAGGAGATGGGCGTCAATCCGGCGAAGGCCGGCTTCATGATGAGTTCCGCGCTATTCGGCATGATGTTCGGAAACATTGTGTTTGGCACGATCGCGGACCGGATAGGACGCCGTCGGGCCATCGCCATCTGCCTGACGCTGTTCAGCGTTTTCACTGCCGCCGCCGGATTGGCCACGACGCCCGTTGTATTTGCCGCCGCCCGCTTCATGGCGGGTGTCGGCATCGGGGGCGTGATGCCGAATGTCATTGCCCAGATGACGGAGTATGCGCCGCGGCGAATTCGCAACACGATGGTCGCGGTGATGTTCAGCGGCTATTCGATAGGCGGCATGTTGGCCGCCATGATGGGCAAGGAAATGATCGAGCTTTACGGGTGGCAATCCGTTTTCATCGCCGCGGGCGCGCCGGTGTTGCTGGTTCCGTTCCTCCTGAAATGGATGCCCGAATCGATACCGTTCCTGATCAAGCGCGACCGGAAAGCGGAATTGGCGTACATCGCCGGGAAATTCGATCCGACTTACCAACCGGAGCCGGGTGACCGATATAGCGTTCCGAGCGAAGACAAGGTCAACAGCGCGCCGGTTCGGCAATTGTTTGCCGACGGCCGAGGATACAGCACGATCATGTTCTGGATCGCCTGTTTCATGTGCCTGTTCATGGTCTATGCGCTCAGTTCGTGGCTGACCAAATTGATGGCGAATGCGGGGCACAGCCTCGGCTCCGCATTGACTTTCGTACTGGTTCTGAATTTCGGGGCGGTGATCGGTGCCATCGGTGGCGGCTGGCTCGCGGACACGTTCCAGGCCAAGCGGGTGTTGGTCGTGATGTATCTGCTCGCAGCGGTGTCGATTACGATGCTCGGCTACAACGTGCCGACCTTTTGGTCGTTTGTGCTGGTTGGTCTCGCCGGCGCCACGACCATCGGGACTCAGATCGTCAACAGCGCGTATGCCAGTCAGTTTTACCCGATGGCGATCCGTTCGACCGGAATTGGCTGGACGCTTGGCGTCGGTCGCGGCGGCGCCATTCTTGCGCCGATCGTGATCGGCATCCTGGTGGAAATCGAGCTGCCGCTCGAGCAGAACTTCATGGCGATCGGCTTGCCCGCGCTCGCCGCGGCGTTTGCGGTTGGCTTGATTGACCAACGACGCTCGGCGTCGCCTCATGTCCACCCTGCAACCGGAGTTGGCAAGCGAGTGCCGCAAGGCTGATCAACTTGCCGGAGCGGGCAGCAACTGGAAGGTATGTCGTTCATCGTCGCGCCTGCTTACGGTGAAAGATGGCGTGCTTTCGATCTGAATGGCGCTGCCACGATAGTGCCGGGCGAGCGTTCGTGGGATGATGCCCAATGTGCGACGCTCAGCAAGCGAACGGCCGGGAATTCGCACGACATCAACTACAAAGCAGTGCGAAGTTGTTTGGTTTGATTTTGCCTGCGTTCCGTCGCGATCGCCCCGTGCGCAGCACGTCCGTCTATCCTGGGAACCGATGAGAACACGAACATGATGACGCTCTATCGCGGCATGGACCGCGCGGCGCTCGACGTTGCTTACAACAACGTCGATGCCATCCCCGATTTTCCCACCGTACTGGCCGATTTTCAGGCGCGCAGCGCGAAGCTCTACGAGCGCGAGTCGTGCCGCCGCGACCTTTGCTATGGCGACAGCCCGCGTGAACGCTATGACTGGATCGCATGCGGGCAGCCTGATGCGCCGACGTTCGTATTTATCCACGGTGGCTATTGGCAGAATTGCGCGAAGGAAGATTTCGCGTTCATCGCAAGCGGCCCGCTCGCGCACGGGTTCAACGTCGTACTCGCCGAGTATACGCTGGCGCCCGACGCTTCGATGACACAGATTGTCGGTGAAATCGGTCGCCTGCTCGATCATCTTGCGGCCGATCGCGACGGGCTCGGGACGGGAGAGCGGCCGCTCGTGCTGAGCGGCCATTCGGCTGGCGGGCACCTGACTGCGATGTATCGCGGGCACCCGGTCGTGACGAGTGCGCTGCCGATCAGTGCGCTCGTCGATCTGGAGCCGATCAGCCTGTCATGGCTCAACCACAAACTGAAGTTGTCGGCCCGGGAGATCGATGCATTCAGCCCGCTGAAGCATATCGGCAAGGGCGTGCCAACGGTGGTCGCGGTCGGCGGTGCGGAATTGCCGGAACTCGTGCGGCAGTCGGATGAATATGCGGCCGCGTGCGCGGCCTCCGGCGAGACGGTCGAGTTGATCCACGTACCGGGTTGCACGCATTTTTCGACACTCGAGACACTCGCGCGTCACGACGGTTGCCTGGCGCAGGCACTTGTGGCGGTCGCGGGACGGTGACACCGCGCGCCGCAGCCGAACGCGGCTGGGGCGCTGATTCAATTGCAAGGCGATCTTGTTCAGATCGCCTTGCGAGTAGCCGGGCAGATTGGTGCCTTTGGCGAAGTACTGCCGGAGCAGTCCGTTGGAATTCTCGTTCGTGCCCTGCTGCCACGGGCTTTGTGGATCGCAGAAGTAGACCTGCACGTTGGTCGCGATTGTGAGTTGCTTGTGCTGTGCGAGCTCCACGCTTCAATCCCATGTGATCGCTCGGCGCAGATCCGCAGGCAGCTTGTGAACCTGTTTGCTCAGTGCGGATACGACGCTGTCGGTATCCTTGCCCTTCACCTTCGCGAGAATGGTGAAACGCGGCGCAGTTTGCCGTTGATGGCCAGACACGAGCTCCCAGGCTCTCCCATCCGTTGACGTTGCCCTGTATCGGCTCAACCCGCCGTGGCGTGCTACTTCACGACTGATCGTCGATGGCGACCGAATCAGTCGGCGAAACCACCAGTACACCGTTTTCCAGGCCGGAAAGTCCTTGGGTAGCATGCGCCAGCCCACCCCGAGCGCACCAGGTATCGCAAGGCGTTGATGACCTCCCGCAGATCGGCCTTCCTGCGCCGCCCTCGCTGTGCGGGCTTCAGCGGCAGCCCCTCCATCGCTGCCCATTCCATGTCCGCCAGATCGCGCGGCTACCGCTTTGTCTTGGCCACCATGCTTGCCTGCCGCTCTCGATGTTCCTTTTTCCACATCCGAACGTTAGAACGCATCTACGGCGAATTTTCAAACGGGCTTTAAATCCGCTGGGACCCACAGATGGCCGCCGCACGCCTGTTGTCCCTTTATTAGGGGCTGCCCGCCTCCACCCAAGAATCGGGAATCGCTCCAAATCGGATTGATAGAGGTTCTCCGATCCTTTTTCTTCCAAGCTGCACGTTACGTTCTGCGTTACGAGGCTGGTGACGATTTGTCAGAGTATTTTTCGCATTTCTTATAGGACAAATCTTATAATGGAACCCTCTCCATAGAGCAAGCTTGCCGCCAGGGCGGCTGACCTCGGTTCGACAAGTCTACCGGATTTGTCTTCCACACTAAGGTACAAGCATGCGCAATTTGCCATGTTGCCGGCCCTTCGAGCTGGCATCAGATCGTTGTCTGCATTCCGGATCCGAGGCCGGTCAACTGCATAGCACCACGTTGGCGGTACGTCTTGCCCTAACGGCGCTGTTCCTCCCCTACACCGCCGTCGCCCAAATCTACGACCAGACGATCGACATCGATCAGTCGAGTACGGTGAACCTGACCAAGCCGGGCTCGACAGTGCTGGTGGGGACCGGGGTGACTATTGCCCCGGGAAGCGGTTCGGGCATCGTAGGCAGGCCGGGCGACACCTGGGAAATCACCAATCGCGGAACGATTCAATCGTCAGGCGATCCGGCTATACGGCTGAACGGACCGGGCAGCGTTCTCAACGAGCATGTCATCAGCGGCGGTAGCCAGGGGATTTATGGGGCTGCCGGGCTTCGCGTGACCAACGCTGCCGGTGCATTGATCCAGGGGTACTCTGGCGTTGCCGCGTCCGGCCAGATACTGATGAACAACGCAGGTACCATCAGCGGAACCTACTACGGGCTGAGTGCCTCCCTACCGAACGGCGGCACAGGGGCTGACGTCGTCAACCGTGGTGAGGTGCTGGGCGGGTATGCGGGGATCTACTTGTCTTCCGGCTCCACCTCCTCGGTGTCCAATACGGTTCATAACCTCGCCGGTGGACAGATTCGCGCGAGTTTCCCGGCCGGCGACGGTGTAACGGTACTCCACGGCACGAGCGTCATCACGAACGATGCCGACGGAACCATAGCAGGTGGCCGCTCCGGGATTTCAGGGACCGACTTGCTTACCGATCTCCATGTCGTGAACGCAGGTACCGTGACCGGAGAGTTGGGTTCTGGGATCTGGTCCTATGGTGGCGGACCCGTTTCGAATCTCGCGGGCGGAAGTATCAGCGGCGCGGGCGGGGTTGCCTATGTACGCAGCCGGTACAACTCGGCCAACGTGCTCGTGAACGCCGGGACGATCAATGGTAACGCAGCCAGTTTTGTTGGCGGAAGCGGCAAGGACGCGGGATCCGGTGCTGGCGTGTACTTTGGCGCCGTCAATGCGTCCTACGGCGGCTTCGTCAACAACGAAGCGGGCGGGAGTATCAAGGGGACGGTCTACGGCATTTACAGCGGCGCTGCGTCAACGGCTTCCGACGCTGGACCGATCAGCGTCACCAACGCCGGCTCCATCGTCGGGCAGACCGGCATTGCGCTGAACGGCGCCGACGGCATGGTGATCAACAAGGGAGTCATCACCGGAAGCGGCGGCAATGCCATCGTGTTTGAACAATCGGGCTCCTTTGCCAATATGCTGACCCTCGACACCGGTTCGGTGCTCAATGGAAATGTGCTGGGTGGCCGTGGCAGCAACGAGCTGATCCTGCTGGGCGCCAACGTGGGGGACACCTCCAAGTTTCGCAACTTCCAGACGCTGTCGATGCAGGGCAATGACTGGACCCTGACCGGTACTGGCGGTTTCGCGACCAGCGCTACGGTCGCCAGCGGTACGCTGCGCGTCGACGGCACTTTGACTACGCCGGTGATCCACGTGCAATCGGACGCGACCCTGGGAGGCAGTGGAACCCTGGTTGGGAACGTCGTAAACGACGGAACACTCGCCCCGGGCGGCGCGGGAAATCCAGTTGGCACTCTGACGATCAATGGCAACCTCACGCTTACCAGCAGTTCCGTACTGAACTATCAGCTCGGTCAGGCCGGCACGGCCGGAGGGGCTCTGAATGACCTCACCGTCGTCAGCGGTGATTTGTCGCTGGCCGGCACGCTCAATGTCTCCACCTCGCCAGGCGGTACGTACGGCCCCGGCCTTTACCGGCTCTTCAACTACGGCGGAACCTTGATCGACAATGGTCTTGCGCTAGGCAGCATGCCCGCAGGTAGTGACAACACGTTGCTGACCTCGATCCCGGGACAAGTGAACCTGGTCAATCGTGCCGGTCTGCACCTGACCTTCTGGGACGGCGACAACGGACCGAAGCACAACAACCTCGTCGATGGCGGCAACGGCATTTGGCAAAGCGCTGGCGGCAACGACAACTGGACCATTGCTTCCGGCGCAATCAACGACTCCTACGCCAATGGGAGCTTCGCAACCTTCGCAGGGGCGCCGGGTACTGTCACGGTAGATAACAGCCGTGGCGATGTCACCTCCTCAGGCATGCAATTCGCAATTGACGGCTACCGCGTCCAGGGCGATCCGATCACCCTGTCCACCAGCAGCAACATCATCCGGGTGGGCGACGGGACAGCGGCCGGCGCCGGCTTTTCAGCCAGCATTGCTTCGGTGCTGCGCGGCGCGGGCGGCATCGAAAAGACCGATCTGGGTACATTGGTGCTGGCCGGCGCCAACAGCTATACCGGCAGCACGACCATCAGCGGCGGCGTCCTCCAGGCCGGCGCGGCAAACGTCTTCGCGCAGAGCAGCAACGTGATCGTCAACCGTGCTGGTTCCCTGAACCTCAACGGCCACGACCAGATCGCCAACCAACTTTCCGGTGACGGTTCAGTGCTGCTCGGTAGCGCCACGCTGACCGCCAACAACGCCTCCGGCACCGAGAGCAGTGCCTTCAATGGCGTATTCAGCGGCACCGGCGGACTGGCCAAGACTGGCAACGGAACACTAGTGCTCGCTGGGGCGGGTTCTCAGGTCGGGTCCGTGGACGTGCGACAAGGTACGCTGCGCTTCGAGCATGGTGGCGCGTTCACGACTACGGGCGACTTCACTACCCAGTCCGGTGCCAGCACGGATATTGGCGAGCAGGCGACAACGCTGGTGGTAGGTGGCTCCTTCACCCAGACCAGCGGCGCCAACCTGGCCGTCACGCTTGGCGCCTCACCGGACATCACCGCGCAGACTGCTAACCTGGACGGTACCCTGACCGTCAAGGGCTTCGACGCTGGTACCCAACCGGTACGCGCCAGCGCGATCCAGGGTCAGACCTACACGGTGCTGCATACCACCGGCGGGATAACCGGCAACTTCAACAACAATCCGCTCACCAACATCGGCCCGGATTATCTGCCGGCGACAGGCGCCATATCTGCCGACGGCAAGGACTACAACCTCGGTTTTCGTCTGGCCTGGACCCAAGGCGGCCAGACGCTGGGCACAGGCACCTTCTCCATGGCGCAGAACACCGCCTTTGACGTGGATCTGGCGTTGACCAACCAGACGGGCCCCTTCAACAGCGGATGGGATGGCAAGAGCCTGACCAAGTCAGGTGAGGGCCTGCTGGTACTGTCCAACGCCGGCAACACGTACAGCGGTGGCACCACCGTCAATGGCGGCGTGCTGCGGGCTGGCGCGGCCAACGTATTCGCGCAAAGCAGCGATGTGGTGATCAACAGCGGCGCAACGCTCGACCTCAACGGCTACCAGCAGGTGGCCAGTCGGCTGACCGGCGCGGGGGCGATCACCTTGGGCAGCGCAGTGCTGACTGCCAACAACGCCACCGAGGCTGACAGCACGACATTCAGCGGCAATATCGCGGGGACTGGCGGTCTGACCAAGATTGGCGCGGGGACGCTGACGCTCAGTGGAGAGACGCTGTACCGCGGCGACACCCGTGTGCAAGGCGGACAGCTGGTGCTCGATGGCCGCTGGGGCGGCGCCCGGTTGCAAAGCAACATCATCGGGCAGCCCGGTAGCGCGCTGCTCTTGCGCGACGGTGCCATGCTGACCGGCAGTATCGACCCGCTGGATCTCAGCGTGGATGCGGCCAGCACCTGGAACATCACCGCGAATTCGGTCGTCAACCAGTTGAGCAATGCCGGGACGATCGGGTTTACTGCCCCGCCGCTGCCGATGACCCAGGGCCGTACCCTGACGGTCAACAACCTGAATGGCCTGGGTGGCAGGATTGGCCTGTACACGGTGTTGGGCAATAGCGGCTCGCTCACCGACCGGTTGGTGATAGATGGCGGCAAGGCTACGGGCCTGTCGGTGCTGCAGATCCACAACGCAGGCGGCCTGGGCGATCAGACCACTGGCAACGGTATTCCGGTAGTGGTCACTACCAATGGCGGCGCCACCGAGGCTACCGCCTTCGATCTGGGCAACCCGGTGTTGGCCGGCGCCTATCGCTATAGCCTGCAGCGCGGAGGCAGCGGCGCGCCGGAAGACTGGTTCCTGGTCAGCAACAAAAGCAACGGTCAACCCGACTACCGGGCCGAAACCTCCCTGTACAGCGCGCTGCAAACTCAGGCCGTGCGCTATGGTGATGCCGTGCTGGGTGCGTTTCACGAACGCCGCGGCGCCAATGCCGACCTGGAACTGGGACACGACCAGCGCGTGTGGACGCGGGTCATCGGCCAGAATGACCGCAGTAGCGGCGCCGGAAGTGGCCTGCAAGGTCACAATGTACGCAGCGAAGCCAATATCGCCGCGCTGCAGATCGGGGGCGATCTGTACGGCGCGCAGCGTGGCGAAGCCTCGACCCGTGCTGGCCTGTACGGGGCGATCGGCCAAAGCAATGGCTGGACCGATCACGTCGACGCGGCCGGCTCCCGCTCGCGCGCCGGCGACAGCGACTTCACCGGCTACAGCCTCGGGCTCTACGGCACCTGGCTGGATGGTCATGGCAGCTACCTCGACGCGGTGCTCCAGGGCACTTACTACGACACGAAAAGCCACTCGAACGAGGGTATGAAGCTGTCCACGGGCGGCTATGGCGTCGCCGCCTCGCTCGAGGCGGGTCGCCGCTACGAGCTGGCACCGGGCCTACACCTGCAACCGCAGGCCCAGATGGTGTACCAGCACCTGAACCTGCGCGATGCGTCCGATGCTGCCAGCCGGGTGCTGTTCCCCAGCACCGACACCGCGCTACTGCGTCTAGGAGCCCGCCTGAGCAAGGATCTGCAATTGTCCGGACAGGCGCCAGGCACGACCTGGGCAAGTGCCGACCTGCTGCAGCGTGTGGGCGATCGCACCCGCACGCGCTTCAGCACCCCGACCCAGGGCGATGTCGGCTTCAGCAACGACCTGCCTGGCACGGCCCTGCGCCTGCAGACCGGTGTCGAAGGCCAGGTGCGCAAGAATGTCACGGTGAACGCGCGCATTGGCGTGGAGCACAGCATCGACGGCTCGGGCTTCACCAGCCTCAATGGGCAGGTTGGGCTGAAAATCGCGTTCTGACGTAGCGCTACGAAAATCCCGGCGAAGCGGGAACATTGTGGTGGGCCCGGTACTTCGACAGTGCCGGGCTTGATTTTCCGCCCGCCGCTACGTTTGCCATCGAACGAGTGCGATACTCACAACTGTGCAAGGTAGTCTTTGAAGCGCTGCCCGTTCTGTGGACGGAAGTACTCGTCCATCTCCTTGATCCCGGTGATCCGGTCCAACCTGAAATTCCGGAAATCTTCACGTACCGTGCACCATGCCGTCAGAAGCCAGGCTTCGTCGAAAAGCGTCATCCCCAAAGGATGGAGGTGACGGCGGCTGTGCCGACCTTCGACATCGCAATAGGCAAGTTCCACGATACGCCGCTCGCGAATGACCCTGCGCAAGGTACCACTCCATTTCGCGGCAAGATCGTCGCTCGCCCGCGGCCGCGATGCAGCCAGAAGAGGCAGCGTCCGGAACCTCTCGCCCCTGTCTGTGCCCATAGCTGCGGCGACCTTGCCTGAAACGCGCTCGGCCGCGTTGTGCAAGCCGCCTCCATCACGCGCCATCACAAGGCGCAAGCCGAGCATGATCGCTTCCATCTCATCGGGATCGAACTGTAGCGGAGGCAGGAAATACCCCTTTTCCAGCTGATAGCCGAGCCCGGACTCGCCCCGAACCGGCGCGCCCATTGCCTGAAGACTGGCTACGTCGCGATAGATAGTGCGCGGCGAAACACCAAGACGCTGCGCAAGCACATCGGCTGAAATGGGATAACGAGCGAGGCGAAGCTGATCTAGAAGAGCGAAGAGCCGAAGAATTTTCATGGAGCCAGCCTGAAGCATACCCCTGACAGAAGGTGTCAGGGGGGGCAGCTAAAGTGGAGCTTCAACGAGCAGCACATTAAGGAGCCAATGGCCCATGACTCAGCATTATATTGAAATCGTCACTTACAAGGTTGGTAATCCCACCGAAGCGGACCGACATCGCCGCAACGCATGCATGCTCGCCGCAAGACTGCCGGGCTTCGGGGGATGGCAGTCACTCAGCGATGGCAAGGGCCAGGGCGCCCGCGCGGATGTAGTTCTCTGGGCCAGCCCCGAAGCGGCCGAGGCGGCAGCGGAAATAGTAGGCTCGTCGGCGGAATTTGCCGATTTCCGCGCAACGATTACCGAGTTTGGCAGCATAGGACACTACGCGGCCCCAGCCGGGGGGCTGGCATTGATGCAATCCGGAGATGGCATTGAGGTCGGGCGGTTTCGATTGCGCCAGGGTATCAGTGAAGAGGTCATGCGCGCGGCCCATGTCAAAATGATCGCAGACCACCTGTCTCGCCAGCCCGGCTGGCGCGGGCAAAGGCTGGTCCGGCTGCAGGACGGAATTTTCATGGATATCGCCTTCGCCGTGACTCAGGCACAGTCGCAAATCATCTGCGATAGCTGGGCCGGCAATGCGGACTGTCAGGCATTCCTCAATCTGATTGAGCCGATCAGCATGGAGTTCGGGTCCATTGCCTGACTTGGCACCGATGAGAGATGAACCCCTGTGGCGGAACGTGGGTGACCTGTATCGGACCGCCTCGCATTGACGCGACCTGCCAGGTGCGTCGCGATCCTCGTTACCCGTGATCCAATCTGCGAAGCGTGCGACGGCAAATCAGAACTATCTGACATATCGCTTCCGGCGTCTTTCTTTGCGCTATGACCGTGCGGGGCTACCGGGATGAATCCGTCATGCAGGCGTCGAGCCGCTCGTTGCAACCACGTCGACCAGTTGCTGCCGAACCCAGGTGTGGGCTTGATCGCTATGGAAGCGCTCGTGCCAGATCATCGCAGGCGACAGAGGTGGCATCTGCAGCGGCAATTCCAGGAGTACGAGGGGCAGCCGATCGGCCAGAAGGCGCGCCAATCGGCTCGGGAGCGTGAGAACCATATCGCTGTCCGCGACCATCATCGCGCCGGCGAGAAAGTGAGGGACTCGCAGCGCAACGTGGCGGTCGAGCGCGTTCTTCGACAAAGCAGTGTCAACCGCGCTCTCTCCCACCCCTGAAATGGTCACCGCGATATGGCGCAGGGCCAGATAGTGCTTGAGATCGAGTCCGACGGCTGCAGCGCGATGGCCTGACCGCACCAGGCACACCAGCTTGTCCTCGTAGAGGACGCGACGATGCAGGCTGCCGGGCAATGCGTCGAAAATCCCCAGGGCGAGATCCACAGCGCCTTCTTCGACCAGGCGCACGTTGTCGCCCATGGGTTGCGCGATATGCAGGCTCAGCGCAGGCGCCTGGCGCTCGAAGCGGGCAATCAGCCCGGCCCCGACCATCAGGCTCAGGTGGTCATGGGCCGCAATCGTTATCCGTCCCGTTGCAGTGGCCGGATCGAAGACGGCCGGCGAAACGATACTCCGGGCGTCCTCCAGTAACCGGGCCACCGGGCCTGCCAGCATTTCGCCGCGGGTGGTCAACTCCAACCCCAGCTTGCCGCGCACCACGAGGCGGTCCCCCAGCATCACCCGAAGACGCCCCAGGGCGCGGCTGGCCGCCGGCTGGCTCAAGCCCAGGAGCAGTCCCGCCTGGGTAACGCTCCGCACGCGAACGAGCGCATCGAAGAGTTTGAGCAGGTTGAGGTCGATCGATGCTAAATCCACTTGGCGCATAGTCACTATACCGTTCATGCCATTGTGACATACAGGCTCAGGATGCACTCTTCAGGTTCGACTGAACAGGAGATATTGCATGAACACTACCTATCCCTACGCCGTCTTCGGCGTATCCGGCCGCACCGGCGCCGCCGCTGCCGATGCCCTGCTGCGTGCCAAGCAACCCGTGCGCGTTGTGGTGCGCGATTTGGAAAACGGGCGACCGTGGTCTGCTCGCGGCGCCGAGGTTGTCGTTGCCGACCTGACCGACCTGGATTCGGTCACAGCGGCACTACGTCAGGTCAGAGGTGCCTATGTGATCAGCCCCCAGCACTACAGCCGTGAAAACCTGTTTGAGCTGGCGGAGTTGATTGCCGATGTCATTGCGAACGCTGCCGTTGCGGCGTCTGTACCCAAGCTGGTTGCGCTCTCCTCGATTGGCGCGGACCGCGAGAGCGGCACCGGCTGGATCCAGATGAACCGCTTGTTCGAGCAGCGGCTTGGCGGTACGGGAATCCCCGTCACCTTCCTGCGTGCGGCCTACTTCATGGAAAACTGGACCCCGATGGTGGAGCGGGCCCTGCGCAATGGCGCGCTGCCGAGTTTCCTGGTCCCGCCGCAACGCCTCGTTTCGATGGTGGCCACGGCGGATGTCGGCCAAGCGGGGGCTGATTTGCTGCTGGAGGAATGGACGGGTACCCGGGCGGTTACCCTCGCCGGCCCTGAAGAGTATTCGCCGAACGACGTTGCCGCAGCCATGGAAGCCGTGCTCAAGCGACCGATCGGTGTGGCTGCGCTACCCGAAGCAGACTGGCCCGCCGCGCTGGTGGATGCCCACTTCTCCACTGCCGCGCTCGCGGGATTCACCACCATGAGCCAAGGCATCAACAGCCGCCACATCGCCGCAGGGACAGATCCCGATGCCGAGCAGCGTCGGGGGACGACGCCGCTGGCGCACGTCATTGCCGAGTTGGTGAAGCAGCAGCGCTGAAAGAAGACGTAGATAGCCCGGAACCTGCGGAGGTACGCCCTTGCGCTGCCCCGTACCTGTCATGAGCTGCAAGGCGTACGGTTTCGGCACTCCAACCGCCACCCAAGACCTTGTAGAGGGTAATGCGATTGTGCAGCGCCGCCATTCGCACCTGGACGAGTGCCTGTTCTGCCTCGAACAACGTCCGCTGCGCGTCCATCACGGCGAGGTAGTCGACCCCACCGTTCCGGTACCGCAGGTCGAGCAGCGCGAATGCAGCGCGGGCGCTCTGCGCCTGTGCTTGCGTGGCGCGCAGTTGCTCTTTCCAGGTAGCGCTGCCGGCAAGCGCATCGGCCACTTCGCTGAAGGCCACCTGGATGGTTTTCCGGTACTGGGCGGTGGCGATCTCGCGATCGACTTTGGCTGCATCCAGGTTGGCCTGATTCGCGCCGAAGTCGAAGATCGGCACGGTGATCTGTGGGGTGAACGACCAGGCGCGCGTGGCTTCGTTGAACAGGTTCGACAGGCCGGTACTGGCCCGGCCGAACGAGCCGGTCAGTTCCACCCGTGGGAAGAATGCGGCCCTGGCGGCGCCGATGTCGGCGTTGGCAGCCATCAACCGGTGTTCCGCGGCTTCGATATCAGGCCGGTGCGTGAGCAGCGCCGACGGCAGACCAGCTGGCAGGTCGGCGAGAAAGCCGTCGAGCGCAGGCAATGCGCCGTCGCCCTGGGCGAGGTCCGCGGGCCAGCTCGGCACGCCGAGCAGCAGGACCAGGGCGTTGAGGTCTTGTGCGCGCTGGCGCTCGTACTGCGCAAGGCTCGCTCGGGCATTCTCGAGCAGGCCCTCAGCTTGGCGCAGGTCCGTTTCGGTGCCAATGCCGTTGGCATGGCGAAGCTGGATCAGTGACAGCGACGCACTGCGCGATTGCACGGTCTGCCAGGCGACGTCGTAGAGCGAGTCGTCTGCGAGCAGCGTGAGATAGCCGCTGGCGACGGCCGCCACCAAGCCGATCTGTACCGTCTTGCGGGAGGCTTGCGTGCCCAGGTAGCTGGCCAGCGCCGCCTCCTTGAGACTCTGGATGCGGCCGAACAGATCCAGCTCGTAGGCGGTGATCCCCACGCCATAGGCGGCGATGTCGCCGCTGACTTCGGGGCGCTCCTTGCTCTGTCGCAGTGCCGCGTTGAGGGTGGGCCACTGCGCAGCCCGCTCTATGCGGAACTGGACCTGGGCGCGCCGCACATTGAGCGCGGCCAGTTGCAGGTCCTGGTTGTTGTCCAGGGCGATCTGGATCAGGCGCTGGAGCCGCGCATCGGGGAACACCTGCTTCCAACCTAGCTCGGCGACAGCCGCCTGCGGGGCGTTGACTGGTTGCGCCCCACGAGGGTAACCAGCCGCGAGCGGCACGGCTGGGCGTTCATACCGAGGCGCCAACGAGCACCCGGCCAGAAGCAGAGCGAGCGCGGCGTACAGCGCGGTGACGGAGGTCATCTTGTTCATCAGGGCTTATCCACACCAGGGACAGGAGGACTGCACACGTGGACGTGCCCAGCACGACCAGCTCCGTGTCAGCACTATGTGGCACCAGGAGGTGTCATGAACCTCTGTGGCGACCGTATCCGGATCTCGGGCCGGGCCGACTCTGGCTGACACCCCACTGTTGGCGACCAGCAAAATGGTGAAGCCCAGGCAAAGGCATGCCCAATTGAATCTGACGCTACGCATCGCCCGCCTCCTTTGCACCCAGGTTCGAAGCGCGACGGCGAGTCCCGACTCTGGACGCACCGATGCCGAGCAGCAGCAAGCTGGCGAAGATCCAGGACATGTACTCCAGCAAGGCGGTCGCCGGGACGATATCCGCCACGGCACCGGTCACCAGCACGGCGAGGAGGAACGATGCCGCTGTGGCGGTATCCAGCAGCGCGACCACCCGGGCGCAGTATGCGTTGGGGACGCTGGTGTAGAGACGCAACAGGCTCAGGGACAACACCAGCCCCTCCGCTACGCCGGCCATCGTCACCAGCACGAGCGCCAGCATGAGCGAGTCGATCTGGGCCAGGGCCCAGGTGCTCAAGCACATCAGGAACAGGCTGGCGACCATCACCTGCCCGTAGCGCGGCATCGCCCCGCGCCAGGACGACAGCAGCAGTCCGCCAAGCATGCCCAGGCCGTAGGCGCCGAACAGGAGACCGACGTCGCTCGACGTGCGGCCCAGCACCTGCGACACGTAGACCAGCGCCAGGATCTCGAAGCTGCCCAAGGCCAGCGTGACCAACACACTGGCCGCCAGCGGCACCAGCGAGACGCCGCCGAAGCGCGCGATCGCCTCGCGCAGGTCGTCGAGGATTCCTTGCTCAGGATCGGTCGAAGGGGTGTGAACCACGGCGGGTAGCAGCAGGCAACATACCCCGGCGAGCAGCAGCAGGACGCCGATCAGGATCGCCACCAGGTCGAGGCTGTACCGGCTGGCCAGGACACCGGCCAGCACTGTGCCCGCAGCCATGCCGCCCATGCGCACACCCATGATCAGCGCGTTGGCTCGCTGCAAGGCGGATTCGGATGCCATTCTGGGCAGCAAGGCGCTGGCGGCCGGCGAGAAGAATCTGTTGCAGGCGGCACCGAGCGCGGCGATCACATAGAGCGCGCCCAGTTCACCGCGTACTACCTGCACCAGCAGCGCGAAGCTCACCAGCAGCCGTGCGGCACAGGACCAGAACAACACGCGATTGAGTTTCATCCGGTCGACGATGGCGCCGGCCCAGGCGCCAAGCAGCAGCATGGGCACCAGTTCGCACAGCACCAAGAGCATGATGTTGAAGGCCGACCCGGTGAGCTGGAAGACCATGAGCTGGAGGAAGACCAACAGCATCCAGTCGACCAGAGAGGTCAGGAACTGCAGCCAGGTGAGCGTGGGCAGGCCCGCAGCCAAGGTGTGTGGATGCGGTTTCATGCTGTACCGCTCGCATCGGCCTTTGTGGTGCCGCTGTCTTGCAGAATGGCCTTGAGCAGCATCGGGCGCAGCATGGTTCCCAGCCATTTCGGATAGGCCTCGATCCATGCGTAGCGCATCCGCAGCTGGCAACCGGCTTCGACTTTGCTTGGCTCGTTGGAGATGCCGAAGTTGATGGTCTGGAAGCGCTGCTCGATGGTGTAGCGGATGATCTCGTGGCCCATCACCCGGTGCACGGCGAGGTGCTCGGTCGTGGCAAAGTCTATGCCACAGTAGGTGGACTCCAGGGTATCCATTTCAGAACGTGTAGTTGATGGCGCCCAGGGCGAAGGTGTTGAACCGCTCCTGCACGATGGGACTCTTGCCGGCGTCGCCGGCGAGGTCGACGGCGTTGACACTGATCAGTGCCGACCAATGTTTGGTAAAGCGGTGCTCCCAATTCACTGAGGCGGAGTACGCGTAGAGCCCGCGGTCCGGCGTGTAGCGTGAGAATCCGGTGGCCGAGCTTTGCGACGGCGTGACGCCGAAATAGGACTGGGTGAAGCGCCCGTCGGAGAAGTGGGCGTTGACCGAGTACCAGACTTCGTTCTTCCCCTCGCTCCACAGGCCGCCCTCCAGCCCAAGGCTGTAGCGATTGCCACGATCGCGCTCGGTCAGCGCAAACTCTCCTTCAGCGCGCACCGCCAGCCAGGGCGCGAAGCTGTAGCCGACCTCGGCCGTAGTCACCAGTGAGCCCTTGACGGCACCCATACCCCGCAGGCGGTCCGACCCTGGGCGATAGTTCGAATCACGGTCTGTCCGTCCCGGGTCCCAGTTGAACGCCTGGCCGAAGAACAGGCCGGATCCGGTTTCGTAGCGGTATCCCAGGCCACGGGCGCTATCGAGGTAGAACGGGCCCTGCTTGATGAACACCATGGGCACCGGCTGGACGCGAACGTCCCTGGCGCCCAGGTATTCAGGGGCTGTTCCAACACCCAGGCCCAGGCTGACTTCCGATTTGGGCTCCGAGCGCCGGTCGGGACCGCGTTCGGCTTGCGCTGACGCAGTGCCCGTGGCGCAGATCAGCAAGGCGCTGGCGTACTGCGCGATAAGTCGCTTGTCGATGTGATTCACGTTGGCTCCTAGTCCATGTCCGGACGGCCCGTGGCGGCCGTTGTTCTTGCACTGGTCGGACCGACACCCTTTTATTGACTTGAGTGAGTCGTTCGTGATAGCGATAAACTTCATTCAAGGCATGTATGGGGGTGGCGTCCCGGCGACCGGTTCATGGAGGTGAGCTTTGCATTGCGACATCAAGGCAGTTTCAAGAGATCATCAAGATTGCGTGAAGAGGCTCCAGCAATGAGCCAAGAACGCATCCTGATCGTCGAGGACGACTTCGACAGCGCCGAGGTTCTGGCGGCGTATCTGAAGCGGGACAAATTCCAAACCCAGCATGCGGTCGATGGAAAACAGGCGCTGGAGCTGCACGCCCGATGGCGGCCGGATCTGGTGTTGCTCGACATCATGCTGCCAGGGCTCAACGGCAACGAGGTGCTGAGCGCCATCCGCCAGCATGCGCCGACACCCGTCATCATGGTCACCGCGGTAGGCGGTGATTCGCAGCGCATCAGCGCGCTGCTCTATGGCGCCGACGACTACGTGGTCAAACCGTACAACCCTGGCGAGGTGGTGGCACGGGTACATGCCGTATTGCGGCGTTGGCATGGGCAGGCGCTGTCGACAGCAGGCCGGCTGAGGCATGGTCCGCTGGTGGTCGACCTGGATGCCGCGCTGGCGTCGATCGATGCTGACGATGGCGTTTCTGCCCCGCTCGTCCTGACCCGCACCGAGTTCCAGCTGCTCTCGCTACTGATGGCGGCCCCAAGCAAGATGTTCACCCGCAGCGAGTTGCTCGCCACCTGCCAGCCGGAAAGCGGTGCAATGGAACGCGTGGTCGATGCGCACATGTACAACCTGCGCCGAAAACTGGAAGTCGCAGGTGTCACCGGTGTGCTGGTGACAGTGCGAGGGCTCGGGTATCGGTTCAGGAATCCCTCATGAGCACTCGTACCGCCACCCCGGCCAAGGGCCGCTCCGATACGCTGTGGCGCTGGATCAGCCTGCGCATGATTGCCTTGGCGGTATTGGCACTGGCCCTGGTCGGCGGCGGCATGTGGTACCGCTTCGCGCTATGGAATGCCAGCTTGCGGGAGGCAATCCCCGAGCCCGTGAGACAGGAGCTCCAGTTGCTGGAAGCCGCACCCGCAGAAAATCAGGCGCGCTTGAGGCAGATCTACGGGGAGTATCTGTACGGCGACTATTTCGCACCAGACGTGATCCGCGAGGACATGCTGATTTTCGCTGGGCTCGTGTCGTTGGCACTACCCCTGATCGTCGCCGGCGGCGTGTGGGTATCCTTGCGACTCTCAAGGCAGCTAACCGCCGTGGCGCTCTCGGCTGGAGAAATCGCCGCCGGCGACTTCTCCTCACGGGCACAGCTGGTGCCGCACACCCCACCCGGGCTGCAGAATCTGGCGACCGATTTCAATCACATGGCCGAACGACTGCAGCGCTACGATCGCGAGTTGCAGGAGTCCAGCGCGGCCATCGCCCACGAACTGCGCACCCCATTGACGGCTGCCATCGGACGTTTGCAGGGCATTATCGACGGGGTTTTCCAGGCCGAGCCGGGGCAGTTTGATACGGTCATGCGCCAGCTGCAGCAGCTCACCCGACTGACCGACGATCTGCATCTGCTGTCGATGGCGCATATCGGCAAGCTGGCACTCCACCTGAGCGAATTCCCCCTGGAAGACCTGTGCCGGGAACGGATTGCCTGGGCTGCCCCATCCCTGGAAGCCGCGGGTATGCAGGTGCGGCTGCAGGTGCCGGGGCACTTGGCGCTGCTGGCGGACCGCGACCGTATCGGGCAATTGCTGTCGGTGCTGATCGACAATGCACTGCGCTATGCCGCCACGGGCAAGGCGTTGGTGCTGCGCGCCGAATTTGCCGAGGGCGATGCGATCCTGCTGGCCGAGGACCGCGGACCGGGCTTCACGCAGGAACATCTGGATCGGGTATGCGAGCGCTTCTGGCGGGCCGAGTCTTCGCGTTCGCGGCACGCCGGGGGTAGTGGCCTGGGGCTGTCGATCGCTTCGGCGATCTGCGTTGCGCACGGCGGCGACCTGACCGCGCTCAACCGTCGAGATGGGGGTGCACAGATCCGCATGCGCATCCCCCTGCGTTCCCCCGCTGCTTAGTGGCCGAATTTTCACGTGGCTTCATCGAATCTTGATACGCCCTAAACGTAATCTTGTCTGACGGGTGCCAAAGTGCGTACACCATATCTGCCACGAGGTTTGAGAATTGATGTACACACCAAGGACACTTTCCGCTCGGACGCTTCGCCGAAGCCTATGGGTCGCGATGCTGGTGATCGCGTCGTTGGGCCTGGCCTGGCTGGTCTTGCGCAGCGACGTCAACGCGCCACCCGCCACGCCGGTCACGCAGAATGCGCAGCTCGTCAGTACCGCCGTGCCCAGCCACCGAACGTTACACGCGACGGTGACCGTGGCCGGCGCCTGGATCGCGCGCGAGGAAGTCGCTATCGGTTCGCCGCTCGACGGCCTTCGGGTGGCCGAAGTGCTGGTCGAAAGCGGCGAGCCGGTGAAACGCGGTCAGGTGCTGGCGCGCCTCGAGCGCGCGGTGCTGGACAGCCAGGCGCGCCAGACCGAGCATGCCGTAAAGCGCGCCCGCGCAGAACTCGCGCAGGCCACCGAGCAGCACCGGCGTGCGCAACGGCTGCTGCCGGCCGGCGCCGTCAGCCGGCAGGATTACGAGGCGGCGCGCGCGACCATGCAGTCCGCACAAGCTGCATTGCAGCAGGCACAGGCGGCCTGGGATGAGCAGCGGGTGCGGCAGACGCACACCGAGATCCGCGCACCGGTGGCCGGGACCGTCACGCAGCGCACTGTCCAGGTCGGCGCCATGGTCGGCGCCCAGAGCACTTTGTTCCGGCTGGCCAGTGATCTGCCGCCCGAATTCCAGGCACAGATCCCGCAGCAGGTGCTGCCGGCACTGGTCGTCGGCATGCCGGTGCAGGTCAGCACCAGTGGCGGAGAGGGTGCGCTGGCGGGCAAGGTACGGTTGATCAGCAGCGGCGTGGACGCCGCCACCGGCTACGGTCAGGTGCGCGTCACCATGGACACGGCACCTCCTCCCACAGCACGTCCCGGCATCGTCGGCAATGCGCGCATCGAGCTGGCGCAACGCGACGCACTCGCGCTCGACGTCCGGGCACTGCGCTATGACGCCGGGGCCGGGGCTGATCAGACGCGAGAGCATGCCGCGCCCTATGTCTTCGTGGTGGACGCCGGCCGCGCGCGACACACGCCGGTACAGATCGGAATGAGAGAGAACGGCTGGGTGGAAATCCGCGCCGGCCTGGACGCCAACAGCCGCGTCGTGGTTGCAGGGGCAACCTTGCTGCAGGACGGCGAGGCGGTGCAGGCGCAGGATGTCGCCACCGCCAACGCGCTCCCGGTGCGGCGCATCTCGCTGACGAGTCGGCTGTTCAAGTCGTGGCTGCTGCCGTGGAAACCATTGATGACGGTAGCTACAGCGAGTGCCGAGGCATGAAGCAGGGGTTGTCCGCGTGGGCGATACGGCGCCCCATTCCGACGCTGGTGCTGTTCTGCGTACTGACGCTGGCTGGCATCGCCGCCTTTTTGCGGCTGCCGGTGAACGCCAACCCATCGGTGACCTTCCCACTGGTCAGCGTGATGATCATGCAAACCGGTGCCGCACCGACCGAGATCGAGTCCTCCATTACCCGCCGCATCGAGGATGGTCTGGCGGGCCTGCCGGGTGTGCGGCACGTGCAGTCCACCATCCGGGCTGCGATCAGCGAAACCAGTGTCGAGTTTCAGCTCGGCGTCGACCCCGATCGGGCGGTCAACGATGTGCGGGCGGCCATTGGCCAGATCCGCGGCGCGTTGCCGCAGACCATCCTCGAACCGGTCATCCAGCGGGTGGATATCGAGGGTGGCGCGATGCTCAGCTACGTGCTGACATCGGCTTCGCGCACCCCGCTCGATCTCTCCTGGTACATCGATAACACCGTCAGTCGGGAGCTGCTGGCGACACCGGGCGTACAGCGCGTTACGCGTTTTGGCGGCGCCGAGCGTGAGCTGCGCATCGAGGTAGACCCCGCGATGTTGGCGCAGCACGGCCTGATCATCGAAGAGCTCAATAGTCAGCTGCGCAGTACCCATACGGAGTCACCAGGCGGCTATGTAGACGAAGCCAGCCAGCGCCAGGTAATCCGCGTGCCGGCCCGTCAGGCGTCTCTGGAAGCCCTGCGCGTCATGCCGATCGCCCTGTCCGGAGGAAAGTGGCTGCCGCTGGGTGAGCTGGCCCACATTCGTGATGGCGCGAGCGATGCTCAGGGTTTTGCGCATTTCAACGGCGCGTCGACGGTGGGCTTTTCCCTCTGGCGCAGCAAGGGTGCGAGCGACACACAGGTTGCCGAACGAGTAGCCCAGCGGCTGGCAACGCTACAAGCTTCGCACCCGGATATCAGCATTCGTGAAGTCTCTTCGACGGTCGACTACACGCGCGCCAGTTTCAGCACCGCCATGCAGACGCTTATCGAGGGCGCGCTGCTGACGGTGCTGGTGGTGTTCCTGTTCCTGCGCGACTGGCGCGCCACCCTGATTTCCGCCGTTGCCTTGCCGCTGTCCATCCTCCCGGTGTTCCTGGCCATGCTGTGGCTGGACTTCACGCTCAACAGCATCACCATGCTGGCCTTGCCCCTGGTGATCGGCATCCTGGTGGACGATGCCATCGTCGAGATCGAGAACATCGACCGACATATCCATATGGGCGAACGCCCCTACCGGGCGGCGTTGCATGCTGCAGACGCCATCGCGTTGGCGGTACTGGCAACGACCCTGACCATTGTCGCGGTGTTCGCGCCGGTGAGCTTCATCGATGGCGTGGTCGGCCAGTACTTCCGCCAGTTCGGGCTCACTGCCGCCATCGCGGTGCTGGCCTCGTTGCTGGTGGCCCGGCTGCTCACGCCCCTGATGGCCGCTTACTTCCTCCGCCCGGCCCCCCATGGGAAAGTCCCGGTGCCCGCAGGCGATCCGCCCCAGGGGCGGTTGATGGGAGCCTACCTGCGGCTGCTGGCGTGGGCGCTGCGCCACCGCGGACTGACCCTGGCGCTGGTCTGCTTGCCGTTCGTGCTGTCGGTCGTGCTGGTGCAGCGGCTGCCGAACGGCTTCCTGCCGGTCAGCGACAACAGCCTGTCGCTGTTGCGGGTCGAACTGCCGGCCGGCAACGCGCCGGGCGAGGCGGAAAGCGTGGCACGGCGCGTTGCCGCCGTGCTGAGCGCGCATGAGGACGTCACCCATGTGCTGACCACCGCGGCGAGCCTGAACGAGGCCACCTTCACCATCGCCCTCAAGCCGAGCAAGGAACGGCGGTTGACGCGCAAGGCGTTCGAGCTGGATGTGCAACCCGCCTTGGCGGCACTGCCGGACCTGCACTTCCAGTTCCTCGCCGACGGTGGCGGGCGCGAAGTGTCGGTGATGCTGGGTAGTCACGACCCGGTAGCGCTGTCCCAGGCCGCCCGACGCCTTGCCGACGAGATGCGTGCCTTGCCACAGCTGGTCAACGTCCAGTCCAGCCTGGCGCCACCGCGCCCGGAACTGCTGGTTCGCCCGCGGCTTGCCGACGCCGCACGGTTGGGGGTGAATACCGACGCCATCGGCAATGCGCTGCGTATCGCCACCACCGGGGAGATCGACGCGCAGTCCGCCCGCTATTTCCTGGCCGACCGACAGCTGCCGATGCGGGTGCGCCTGAGCGACAGCGCCCGCTCCGACCTCGATGCGCTCCGCGCCCTGCGTCTGCCCACGTTGTCGGGAGACAGCACCGTTCCACTCGCCGCGGTGGCGGACATCCAGTACGCGGAGGGCGAATCGCGCATTGAGCGTTATAACCGGCAACGGCGTATCACCGTGGATGCGAACCTGTCCTCCGGCTCCCTGGGGCAGGCCCTGGATGCGATTCTGGCGCTGCCGACGTTCAGCGAGTTGCCGGCTGGCGTGCAGCGCATCGACTACGGCGAGTCCGAGTACATGGAGGAGATGTTCGGCAGCTTCGCCGTGGCGATGAGCGCCGGCATCCTCGCGATGTTCGCGATTCTGGTGCTGCTGTTCCGCGACTTCCTGCAGCCTCTGACCATCCTCTGTACCTTGCCGCTGTCGCTGATCGGCGCGATCCCGGCGTTGTGGCTCATCGGCGCCTCGCTCGACCTGCCAGCCATCATCGGTATGCTGATGCTGATGGGCATTGTCACCAAGAACGCCATCCTGCTGGTCGATTTCACTATCAACGGCATGAAGGAAGGCCTGACTCGGCATGGTGCCCTGATGACCGCCGGGGCCGCGCGGGCGCGACCAATCGTGATGACGACCGTGGCCATGGTGGCGGGCATGATCCCGGCCGCGATCGGCTTCGGCGCCGATTCGGGCTTTCGCATCCCGATGGCCGTCACCGTCATCGGTGGCCTGGCGACCTCCACGCTGCTGAGCCTGATCTGTGTGCCAGTGGGGTTCGCCTATCTGGATGACCTGCGCCGCTGGCTGGGGCCGCGCCTGGCGAGGCTGACGACGGTCAGCGAGGAGGATCTAACGCAAGACTGATCGGAACTCTCGGGTAGCCTGGTCGATCGCCACTGGCGGTGGAGCATCACTGCAAAGGCCCGACGCGCCGCGCTTGCATTGCCGTTGACGATACCGGCCTGCTGATGGAGCCTCCGAAAGATCTCCGTCAGCGACTCGCAAGATCGGGGCGGATCAAGCTGAGTAGCTGCGGTAGCCGCTTGGCGACAGCGCGCTCCGCATCGCGGAGCCCACCGCGGTCGGAATGTATGTCCCGGGGCTGGATAAGACCCGGCATCGCCGCCCCCCATCTTGGAAATCTCAAATGCTCGACTGATTGACGCGCTTGGAGAGTTCCTCAGCGCTTTCCTTGCGCTCGCTGTACCGATCCACCAGATATGCCGCAGTGTCGCGTGTCAACAGTGTGAACTTGACCAGTTCTTCCAGGACATCCACCACCCGGTCATAGTAGGCGGACGGTTTCATCCGGCCCGCTTCATCGAATTCCAGAAACGCCTTGGCTACCGAAGACTGGTTCGGAATCGTCAACATGCGCATCCAGCGGCCCAGCACGCGCATCTGGTTCACCGCATTGAAGGATTGCGAGCCGCCCGAGACTTGCATTACCGCCAGCGTCTTACCTTGCGTCGGACGCACCGCACCGACCGATAGCGGAATCCAGTCAATCTGCGTCTTCATGATGCCCGTCATCGCGCCATGCCGCTCCGGCGAGCACCACACCATACCTTCGGCCCAGAGCACGAGCTCGCGGAGCTCGGCCACCTTGGCGTGGGTCTCGGGGGCATCGTCTGGAAGCGGCAGGCCACTTGGATTAAAGATGCGCACCTCCGCACCCATTGCCTTGAGAAGCCGTTCGGCTTCCTCGGTCAGCAGGCGGCTAAACGAGCGCGCACGGAGAGAGCCGTAAAGCAGCAAGAACCTGGGGGCATGCGTCGATGGAACCGCTGGACGCAGTTGGCTGGCATCGGGGATGCGGAATACATCCGCATTGACCTGGGGCAGGTCGGCAAGAAGATCAGACACGGCGGCCCTCCGCATCAATGACCTGTGCCCCGTCTTCCTTCGAAAACGCTCCCATCTGCCGGTCCGGCAGAATATCCAGCACCGCTTCGGACGGGCGGCATAGGCGCGTACCCAATGGCGTGGCGACAATCGGACGATTGATCAGGATCGGGTGGGCCAGCATGAAGTCGACCAATTCGTCATCGCTCCACTTCGGGTTGTCGAGACCCAGTTCGTCGTATGGCGTGCCTTTGCGCCGCAACACCTCGCGCACGGGAGTGCCCATGGCGGCAATCAACGCCACCAGTTCTTCGCGGCTCGGCGGTGTTTCCAGGTAATGGATGACGCGCGGCTCGACACCGGAATTCCGGATCATGGCCAGTGTGTTGCGCGAAGTCCCGCACTTCGGATTGTGATAGATCGTAATGTCGGTCATAAACGGTTTCGGACAGGGTGTGGAGGACTTTCACCTCCAAGTCATCAGCTTGGCCACCACAGCCAAACAAGTTGCGCTTTCGCACAACGCGCCAGGCATGATGGCGCACCAGAAATCACGCCCGGCAAGTTGCCGCGCGTAGCGCGATTGTGGTGCCTGAGTCAGGCCTTCGCGCCCGCTTCGTACCACTGCTGAGTTCGATTGACGATGCCGACCACCAGCAGCATCACCGGCACCTCGATCAGCACACCCACCACCGTCGCCAGCGCGGCGCCAGACTTGAAGCCGAAGAGGCTGATGGCCGTAGCCACGGCAAGCTCAAAGAAGTTGCTCGCGCCGATCAGGCTGGACGGGCCGGCGACACAGTGGGCCACCCCCAGCTTGCGGTTCAGCAGATAGGCCAGTCCCGAGTTGAAGAAGACCTGAATCAGGATCGGCACGGCCAGCAGCGCGATCACCAGCGGCTGGTCGATGATCGCCTTGCCCTGGAAGGCAAACAGCAGGATCAGGGTCAGCAGTAGCGCAGCGATGGAATACGGCCCCACTTTGTGGGCAACGCGCTGGAAGTGCGCAACGCCCTTGCTCAGCAGGAGCTTGCGCAGGACCTGTGATATCAGGACCGGCACCACGATGTACAAGCCCACCGACGTGAGCAGCGTGTCCCACGGCACGGTGATGGACGACAAGCCAAGCAGCATCGCGACCACCGGAGCGAATGCCACCACCATGATGGCATCGTTCAGCGCCACCTGAGAGAGCGTGAAATACGGATCGCCCTTGCAGAGCTGGCTCCACACAAACACCATGGCCGTGCAGGGTGCCGCTGCCAGCAGGATCAGCCCGGCGATATAGCTATCCAGTTGCTCGACCGGAAGCATGGGCGCAAAGAAGTGTCGAATGAAGATCCAGCCGAGCAGCGCCATCGAGAACGGCTTGACTGCCCAATTGATGAATAGCGTGACACCGATGCCCCGCCAGTGGGACTTTACCTGGCCCAGTGCGCCGAAATCGATCTTCAGCAGCATGGGAATGATCATCACCCAGATGAGAATCCCGACCGGGAGATTCACCTGCGCGTACTCCATGCCACCGATTGCCTGGAAAACACCCGGCAGGGACTGGCCGAGCGCGATCCCGACGACGATGCAAAGCGCAACCCAGATGGTCAGGTAACGCTCAAAGAACCCGATCGCCGGCTTCGTTGAGACGTGTCGAGAAGACGTTGCTTCGTGTGTGGTCATGGTTCAGCTCTGCGAGATGCGTTGCAGGGCTTCCTGCAAATCCGCATGGCTCAGTTCTTCGATCGGCAGCAACAGCAGCTGCAGCATGCGATAGCCGATCGCCTGCCTCGTCAGTTCAAAGGCGAGCCGTTTGCCCTCGTCCCCGCCTTGCGCGTTGGAGGGGTCGGCGTAGCCCCAGTGCACCTTGACCGGGCTGCCCGGCCAGTAGGGGCACTGCTCGGCCGCGGCGCTATCGCAGACGGTGATCACGATGTCCATCTTGGGGACATCGTCGCCGACGAATTCGTCCCAGCTCTTGCTGCGATAGCCGTCCACATCGACGCCGGCCCGACTCAGGGCCTCGAGCGCAAACGGGTTGATGCGGCCGCTCGGCGCGCTGCCGGCGCTATAGGCCCGGACATCCCTGTCAAGCTGCTTTGCCAGATGGTTGAGCATGCCCTCGCTCAACACGCTGCGAGCCGAATTGTGGGTACAGAGGATCAGAACGTTGGTCGTCATAGGAACCGCCAGTGATGGTCAGCTTTGCCCGATATCGCGTACTGCCTTTTGAAGGGCCACGGCATCGAGCTTAGGTATGGGTAGAGACAGGAACAGTTCGATGCGTCGTTTCAGCGTGATGGCGGCATCATGGATCGCCTGCTGCTTCTGCGCCTCGGTCCCTTCGCATGCGGCTGGGTCCGGTACGCCCCAATGGGCCGTCGTCGGCTGCCCGGGCCATACCGGGCACATTTCTCCGGCGGCCTTGTCGCAGACCGTGAAGACAAAATCGAGTTGCGGTGCGCCATCCTGGGAGAACTCGTCCCAGCTCTTGCTGCGGAAGGTTTCCGTCGGCAACCCGTAGCGCAGCAGGGTCGCCAGCGCAAAGGGACTCACAACACCCGTCGGGTGGCTGCCAGCCGAGTAGGCACGGAAACGTCCCTTGCCCAGATGATTCATCAGCCCTTCGGAGAGAATGGACCTCGCCGAATTCCCGGTGCAGATGAACAGCACGTTGTAGGTCTTTTCGCGCATGCTGGCCTTCAGCAGCACGACGAGCCGGATTTCACCGCGATGCCGATCGGCTTGCCCTGCGGAGCGCGCGGCGCGCAACATGCCGAGTCTGCGTTGGCGGGTTCCGCAGGCCGGCTTTCACCGAACACCGGTACGTTCCCGAGCGTGTGGAAATGCTCCCACGCGATGCCTTGGGGATCCGTGACCCAGTGCTTCTCGCTACGTGCGTAGCAGCAGGTCGTCTGCCCTTCATCAAGCAGCGCCATATCGGCAGCTTCCGCACGGTCTTTCAGCGCCACCAGCTCTTCCGCGCTGTCGGTCTGGAACCCCATGTGATCCACGCCAGGCTCGCCGCCACGGGTAGAGATGGCGAAGTTCACGCGCGGATCCTCTAGCATCCACTTTGCGTAGTCGCTCTCGATCCGCGTCGGCTCGGCCGCGAACAGCTTCGAGTAAAAGGCAATGCTCTTGCCGAGGTCCTGGACGTTGAGGTGGACGTGAAAGCGCTTCATTGGAATTCCCCTTTAACACGCACAAACGGTGGCGGCGGTATTCTCGAAACAGGCCTCACCTTGGCAGCAGTTGGCTGTCAGGAAGCCAAGCAGGTCGTTCATGTGCTCAAACGCGGCGCGATAGATCAGATGCCGCCCTTCACGCTCTTGCGTGATCAGACGGGCATTCATCAATTCCTTCAGGTGGAAGGACAGCGTCGCACCGGGCACCCCGACCTGCTCGGTGATCGCACCGGGCGTCAAACCAGACGGCCCGGCCACCACCAGCAGGCGGAAAACCTGGAGGCGCAGGCCATGGGCCAGCGCGGCGAGAGAGCGGACCACATCGTTTTCTTCCATATTTCCATAATATTGGAATTATGGATCAAAGGCAAGCACGGCAAACACGGGCCAGGCGCTTTCCAACTCGACGGTAGGCGCCGTCGATGTCAAATTCGTGACGTGATCGGCAAGGTGGGCGAGCCGGCCAGCCGGCATAGGGCTCGGTCCGGCCACTGCGGAGTGGCGGCCGGACGAGCAGGACGTGGCGCGCGCCGCCAGCCGGGTTCGCGCTAGGCGTGGTCGAACCGTCGGCGCTTGAAGCTGACGGAGTCCTTGAAGTCCTGCATGCTGCCAACGCGGCGCAGGTCCGCCCAGGTGCCCTTGTAGTACGGCACAACATTGCGATCCGTCCACGACGTGGTCACGTTCCCCATGACCCCGTTGAAATGACCGAACTGCATGAACGTCTGGTTGCGTTTGATGTCCGGCTCCAGGTAAGCCAGGGCATAGGTGGAGCCGTAGTCGTTATAGACTTCGACCACGTCGCCTGAGGTCACGCCCAGCGCCCGCGCGTCCTCTGGATGGATCTCGAGATAGGCCATCGGTACTCGCGCGCGCACGAATTCGTTGAACTGGTCGTGGTACATCGTCTGCCACACCTCGTTGACCCGGCCGTTGTTGATCCAGAAGTGATACTTGGCCTTCTGCTCCGCGACAGGCTTCGGCAGCCCTGGCCAGGTCGCCGGCTTGAACTCGGCCTTGCCGTCGGCCGTATCGAACTTGCCGTCCGTGTAGAGCATTTCGGTCCCGACCAACTGGCCGTTGCGGTACGCCTTGGTGGGCAGTTGCACGCCATTGTTGCCCATCGCACGCAGGCGCTCGTATGTGACCAGATTGCCGGTCTTGCCGCCCTGGCTGTCGATCGGGACGGCGCCGGGTTGGCCCGCCTGGCGGAAGCCGTCATTGAAGGCATCCTCTTCGGTCCGCCAGTCGAAGCCAGCAAAGCGCGCGGCCATCTCACGGTTGCCCTCGGCCTCGTACAGGCGTTTGAGCGTGTTGGCGATATCGGCGGCGATCAGGCAGTCCGGACGCGCGGTGCCCGGCGGATCCATGAAGCGGTCCGACAAGCGCATCCGACGCTCGCCGTTCATCGAGGTCAGGTGCATCTCGCCCGGATGGGCGGCCGGCAGCATCAGGTGCGCGGCGTCAGCCAGGCTGGTGGGATACAGATTGATGTTGGTCAGGAACAGCCCGCCCTTGCTCTTCACGGCGTCGTAGATCGCATCCGCCATCTGCGGCACGGCGGCCCCGCGCTGGCGTGCCATCGCCTCTCGCACAACCGCAGTGCGTCGCAGGATCACGGCGCGGTGCTCCTGCGCATTGAGCGTGGTCTGGAATGGATTGGCGCCCCACGCCGTGTACATCAGCCCCTTGCCGTGGATGATCTCCTGGTCCACGTAAATCTTCGTGCTGCCAGGATACGGTGGCCTGGCGTAACCCTCCTGGTGCCCGCCCATGCGCACCACGCCCGTGCCGCGCCGGCCAACGTTGTGCGTGGCCAGGACCAGGTCCACCAGCGCGGACTGGATGAGGTAGTTGTCGTTGCCCCAGATGATGCCCTTTTCATAGGCATGCATCGTATGCGGCCGGTGGCCGGACGCCTTTGGCTTGTAGGCCCACTCCGCCGCGCGCTTGAGCTTGTCGACTGGGACGCCGGTAATGCGACTGGTGTCCTCCAGCGACAGCCGGTTCGCGCGCAGCGCTGCGTCGAACCCCTTGGTATAGCCCGCGATAAATTCCTTGTCTTGCCAACCCTGGTCCACCACATAGGTCAGCAGCCCATCGAACAGCGCAATGTCGGTGCCGGGCTCGATATCGAGGTGCAGCACGTTGTCCTTGCCGGCCGCCTGCTCCGCCACCGCGATCGTCGTGGTGCGGCGCGGGTCCACGAAGATCACCTTGGCCGCGGCGACGCTTTCGCCCGGGAAGCGGGCCTTGCGCTTGTCCATGGTCTGGCCCTGCAGGTTCGGTAGCCAGTGCGCCAGGAAGTAGTTGGTCTGGGTCTCGTAGGAGTTGCAGCCGATCGCCATGATCACATCGGCGAGTTCGGCATCCTCATAGCTGTTGTTGAGCTCGCCGATGCCCATTTCGCGGGTGGCATGGCATTCGGAGTTGTAGGCCGGCCGATTGTGAATCCGGACGAGAGGCGTCTTGAGCGCCGTGAACATCAGCTTGCCAGTGCCCCAGGTATTCTCGAAGCCACCGCCCGCACCACCGTGATCAAAGCAATCGAACGCCAGCGCGGCGGGCCCGTCGCGATCCAGGATCCGCTTGGTCACGCCGGCGTAGAGGGCCAGCGCGTCATCCCAACTGGTATCGACCCATTGGTCGGCCATATAGACGCGCGGGCTGCGCAAGCGGGCCCTGGCCACGCCGTCAGGGTTGTACATCACCTTGGCCAACTGGCCCCCTCGTGTCGACGACAAGCCCTGGTTCACGCTGCATTGCTTGTCGGGCACGATGAGGATGTTGTGGCGCTGGCCGTCCCGGTCGGTGATGGTGTTCTGCATGTTCGGCGTCATCACCACCGCCAGCGCAGGCAGTTGCTTGCGAAAGTCCAGCCCCAGCGCGTTCTGGCCGGGCGCTCGGCCCCCCTCAATGTTCTCCGGCCATTTGTAGACGTGATAGCCGCAGCCGACGATGCAGAAATGGCAGGTCAGGTCGGTCCGCTGCGCATTCACGGGCGGCAGCGCCACCCGGTCCTTGTTGGTTGCCATGGCAATACGCCCCCTTCACAGCAGGTTGGCTTGACGCCCGTAAATCAGCCCCTCGATACCGACGGCTTTCACCGTGCCATCGCTGGCGTTGTACTGGAGCTGGACCATCGGCAGGTTCTCGGTTGCCTGTCCCAACACCATCTGGCCGCTCTTCTCGGGATCGAAAATGCTGAAATGGCAGGGGCATTTGAAGGTGCGGGCGCCGGCGTCGTAGGCGACAGGGCAGCCCATGTGCGTACAGAGCGTGCTGTAGGCCACCACGTCGCGGTCGGGGCCGACCCCACCGGGCACCGGCATTCCCATCTTGATGACGGCACAGGGCGACGACGCGTCCGGGTAGAGGAAACTGACGGGGGTATTGACTCGCAGTTGACCGAGGTGCGCGACCACCTTAGGGCTGAACGGCAGAGTCGTCCGCCCCGGATCGGCGGGCGCTGGCGCGGCCTGCGCCGGGGTGGACAAGCTTCCCGAAACGCCAATGCCGGCGGCCACACCGCCGGTGGCCTTCAGGAACTGTCTGCGCGTGATGGACATGTCGCCCCCTCCTGCGGAAAGCGGATCGCGATGCACGTCGCGGGTCTCCGGCACTCCGTGGTCGTTGGCATGGGGGCCATGCTTGCGGCCGCAGCCCCGGTGGGGCCACGCGGCTATGACAACAGCCTATATTTTTGGAAATATTCAATTATTTCTAGGGCAACGGCGCAGCGAATGCAAGTTGCACTGCGGTACAGATACCGTCGCCCAAAAGTGCGACCGCACCACGTCACTTGGCCCGGCACGGGCCACCATGGCCGTGGGAGTTCAAAGTTGAGCGAATTTCGACGGCCGCAGGGCGCCGAATCGGTAAACCGGACCCACCGTCACGACCTCCTGTTTTCCGGACGATGGCCTCGGCGACAAACGCAGAGTTGCTTGAAACATAACCGCAGATTCAGTTGTGTTAGCGGCCCGTCGGAGGCTTGGCATGAGGGGGCCGGCTAAAATGTTGGAAACCGTATATATCGACATCCCCCGACGGGTGTGGCTGTTCATTTACTACTGCTCATCAAAGCGAGCACTTTTCGCGCAGCGTCGCCTGTCGCGCCAGCGCCTTCAAGCGCCTCGGCGATAGTTCCATCGCTGTCCGAGAACATGCCTCGCATCTACCCCACCTGACGCAGGCTGCTCCCCTCATTCAGCAAGCGATGATTATATTGTTGATAAATGCCTGAAGAATTTCCCTTCCTACAGTAACCCAAAGAGTAATAGACAATACTGTCATTTTCTGTCGGCGAAGCAGCCGGCTGCCTGCAAGTCGGTCAGGTTCAGGCCGTGCCTGGCCGTCTGGATACGGATCCACACCGTGCCTGCGGCGCGCTCAATCTCAAGAGACATAGGTATACGGTTCTGGGAATCGGAAAGGCGTAACAATTTGGGCCGTGCAGCGTGACCTCGCCGCTCGGGAAGCTGTGGCCTCCGCTCTGGAACCATTGATTGGGGCCCTGTCCACTGGTGGGCCGGGCGCGGCCGAACGCATGCTGCATTCCGTATGCCGCGGCTGTAGAGATAGCCAAGCGTCCATGGTTTGCCAGAACGTATGGCCGAGTTACGATGTTGCATTGGCAGAACGGCATCAACCCGCTGCCATTCAGCTAAGTTGCCTTGGTTTGTTGCATGACCAACAAACGCCTTTGCCGGAACAGCGCCGGTCATTTCGCGGCCGTTGCGCAAGTGGGAATCCGATAAACGATGCCTGTTTGCCTGCCCGGCGCGACTCATTTCATGCCTCCCGCAAACCTTTCAGCCAACCGCTCCCGCTCGAACGCCTCGACAACGAAATCGACAAACACCCGTGTTTTCGCCGGCAGCAGCGTTCGCGTCGCGTAATAGATCGAAATCGCCCCGGCGTCCGCGTACCAGCGCGGGAGCAATCGCACGAGTTCGCCCCGTTCGATCGACGCCAGCACGTCCGACACCGCCAGCAGCGCAACACCCAGTCCGAGAATCGCAGCCTCGCGCATCGCTGCCGGGTCATTGACCATGATGGTCTCGCCGAGGCGCGCGGGCATCTCGCTGCCCATCGTGTCGCGCATCGTCCGGTGGTGCACGCGGCCGGTGCGGCCCGAACGCATCACGATGCCGTCGAGGTTCGCAAGATCGCCGGGATCGGTCGGTGGCGCGCGGCCAGCCAGGTAAGCCGGAGACGCCACCGCCACGAGATGCGCTGGCGCCAATGCACGCGACACGACGCCCGGTGCGAGATCGAAGCCGCCACCCAGCGCTGCATCGTATCCCTCTGCAATCAGGTCGACCGGCCGGTTCTCGAAATGCCAATCCGGACGAATCAGCGGATGGCGTGCGAGGAACGCTGGCAGCAGCGGCATCACGTAAGCGATGCCGAAGGTCGGCGCCATGCTGACTCTCAGCACGCCAGCCGGCTCGCTACGATCGTTCGAGACGGACGCGATCGCTGCCTGCAGCGCATCCAGATTGCCGCCGATTTCCACGAGAAAGCGCTCACCCGCCTCGGTCAGCGTGAGCTTGCGCGTCGAGCGTTGGAACAGTCGCACGCCCAGATTGCGTTCGAGCAGCGCGACGTTCCGGCTGACCGCGGCGGGCGTCAGCGCGAGCCGCCGCGCGGCTGCGGAGAAGCTGCCCGTCTCGGCGCTGCGCACGAACGACTCGAGGTTGGCGAGGGTTTCCATGCGGGAATATTAAAGCATTGCTTGAAAATAATTCAAGCGATTACCAGCTAATCGTCGAGCAATTAACGCGGCAATATGCACTCATGCAGCCTTTGGGGGGGGGTGAACGTCACCTGTCCCTCCCCTGGCCGGCACGGACGGCGGCTTTACCACTTGATTCATCCCCCTTCACCAGGAGCATCGTCATGAGCACCATCGGTATCATCGGAGCAGGCGCCATCGGGTCCGCATTTGCGAAAGCGCTGGCGGGCAAAGGCCTCGAAGCCATTATTGCGAACAGCCGAGGCCCGGCCTCACTCGCCGAGCTC
>NZ_JARJLM010000391.1 GCF_029335485.1 Cupriavidus basilensis | reverse complement strand
GGTGTTCAACAGCGAGGTGAAGATCGGCACGGAGGTGGGCGTGACGCCGGGCATGGGGGCGGCGGACGCGCTCGACCCGCAGCGGCAGAACACGGTGTGGCTGGATGCGGGCATGTTGAACGGCTTCCAGCTCGGCGCGCTGGACCTGGCCAGCGGCGGCCGCATCGTGGTGAGCCAGCCGCTGGTGCTGGCCGATGGAGGGAGATTGAGCCTGGTGGCGCCGCTGGTGGATATCGACGCGAACCTGACGGCGCGCGGCGGCACGGTGAACGTGTCGAACCTGTTCACGCGCGCAGGTGACCTCTATCCGGGCGCACTGATGACGGCCGATGGTACATCGCAACTGACCCTCGAGGCCGGCAGGACGATCGACGTGCGCGGGGTGTGGACCAATGCGCGGATGGATCCGGCCAAGCTTGCGGGGCTCGCCTATATCAATGGCGGCAACATCACGATCGACGGCTCGCAAGACGTGACCATCGCCGGCGGCAGCGTGATCGACGTGTCGTCCGGCGCGGCCATCCTCGCAAACGGCAAGACCATGGGCGGCAAGGGCGGCAATGTCACGCTCATCGCCGGCGACGTGTCCGGCGGCGTCGGCGCCGCCACCGGCAATCTGGTGCTGGACGGCCTGATGCGCGCGGCCGGCGTCAATGGCGGCGGCACGCTGACCTTGTCCTCGCCGAACAATGTGCTGGTCGGCGAGAATGCCTCGCTGGCCGGCGGCGTGCTGGCCGCCGGCACGCCGGCGCCGTTGCGGATGCAGCTCACGCGGCCGCTGACCATTGCCGCCGGGCAGCCCTTGCCCTTCACGCTGACGGAGACGCACAACACGCTGCCGCTCGATGTTCCCGTTCCCATCGACGTCTCGCTCTCGGGCGGATCCGGCATACCGACCGCGGCGGACTGGGTCGTCGCGAACGGGATGAGCGCTTTGTATGCCAGAGGCGCCAATGGCAACCTCATCTACTATAGCCCCGGTCAGGTGGTGCCGGCCGGGACATTGATCATCGGCGCGTCCGGGTCGGGCACGATCCCGGCCGGGACCGTCATCCCCTCGAGCGTTTTCCCGCAGGGCCTGCAGATCAACCCTTACCGTCTCGTCTATGCCGCCGGCTCGGTGCAGGCGCAGGATATGACCTACCAGGCCGGCACGGTGATTCCACCGGGCACGGCCCTGCCGCAGACGGTGTCGGTGGCGCCGGCCCCGGCGCTCAGCCCCGCGTTCTTCCGCGCGGGCTTCTCCAACTACGACATCAATGCCGGACTGGGCATGCTGGTGGCGGGCTCCGCCATCGCGCCGGCCATGCCCGTGTACCGGATCGCCGCCGACAGCCTCGTGGCACCCTCGGGCAGCGATCCGTCTTCGGCGATGTCGTTGTGGCTGCCGCCGCTGTATGCCGAACACCCGCAGAGCGCGACGCTCACGCAGCGCGGGGGCGCCAGCCTCACGCTGCGCTCGCAGACCCGCCAGAACGGCATCCTGATGGGCGGCGGGTCGATCATGATGGAGAAAGGCGCCTCCATCGCCGTCGATCCGGGGCAGAGCATCAAGATCGACGCCACCGGGCAGATCGATATCGAGGGCACGCTGACGGCGCACGGCGGCAGCATCAGCCTGGTCAACGAAGCCGACGGCTCCATCGACACCCTGCGCAACTTCGATGCGGCCGGCGTCGGCCGCGGCGTGTCGGTGTGGGTCGGCCCGAGCGCCAGGCTCGATGTCTCCGGCCAGGCCTATGCGGCCGTCGACGCCCAGGGCCGTCCCTATGGCACCGCCCCCGATGGCGGCACGATCCGGCTCAGCGGCGGCACCGCGTTCGTGGTGGTGCGCCCGGGCGCCGAGCTGGACGCCGACGGCACCCGCGTCGTGGTCGATGCGGGTACGGTGAATGCGCAGGCCGCGTCGGGCGGCGCCCTCACGCTGGCGAGCAATGGTGGCGCCATCTCGCTCGATTCGCTGAGCGGGCTCTACCTGGACGGCACTCTGCACGCCGCCAGCGGCGGTGCCGGGGCGAGCGGCGGCAGCCTGTCGATTGCGCTGCTCACGCCTTACTTCTCCAACCTGGGCGGAGCGCTGCCGGCCAACGTCCTGGTGCCGAGCACCATGACCGTGGTGCAGGCGCAGCCGTCGCCGTCGCTGAGCGCGGATCTCGCTGCGGGCACGAACGCCGCCGCGCTGGCCCTCGGCCGGGCCGCCGTCAGCGCGGACGCGGTCAAGGCCGGCGGCTTCGACGCGCTCGCGCTGAGGTCCGGCGACTACATGCAGTTCTCGGGTGACGTCTCGCTGGCGCTCGGCAAGAGCGTGTCGTTGACGGCGGGGGCGTTCACGTCGGGGCCCGTGCAGGCGGGTTCGCCCGATGCCTCCACGCCGCCGGCAAGGGGCAGCGTGCGTATTGCCGCGCCGTACGTCCTGCTCAGCGGGGTGCCGGTCATCGTGCCGGACGGCAACAGCACTGGCACGATCGGCAACCCACGCAGCACGGGGACACCGACCGTCGCGACCTTCGAGGTCGATGCGAAGCAGATCGATATCCAAGGGCTGCTCGCCTTCTCGGCGGAGACCCGGCGCTACGATTCGTCCGTCTACGACTGGGTCTATTCACCGGCTCCGGGTTTCCGCACGACGCGGCTGGTCAGCCAGGGCGACATCCGCTTCCTGCCCACCACCGTCGACCAGGGGACGATGCTTGCCAGCGCCTGGGACGTCGACCTCCAGGCGGCCCAGGTGTACCCGGCCACCAATGCGAGGGCCACTGTCATCGCGGGGCAGAACAATCCGGGCTACGTGGCGAAGCTGACGATCGGGCGCACCACGCCAGACGTGCCGGACGCTCCCCTGTCCGTGTTCGGCAGCCTCAGCTTCCAGGCGGCCATCATCGAGCAGGGCGGCATCGTGCGCGCTCCCTTCGGCGCCGTCACGCTGGGCACCAACTACCCGGCGACGCAGCGCGTGGACCTGCTGCCCGGCAGCCTGACCTCCGTCTCGATGGCAGGCCTGGCCATTCCCTATGGCGGCACCATCGACGGCGTGACCTACACCTACGGCGGCGCCAGCGTGCTGCCCCTGGCCCTCACCGGCTTCACCGGCAACAGCACCTTGCGCTCCGGGCCCGGCATCACGCTTGACGCGCAGGCCGTCAACGTCCAGGGCGGGGCGACGCTGGACCTCTCCGGCGGCGGCACGCTGGCCGGCGCGGGCTTCGTCTCGGGCCGCGGCGGCTCGGTCAACATCCTCACCACGCCGCTGGTCAACGCCAACCCGGCCACGCCGCTGAGCAAGGCGAGCGACAAGGTCTACGCCATCCTGCCGGGCTATGCCTCCGGCTACGCGCCGGTGGCGCCGGAGAACGGCGCCGGCGACCCGGCGATCGGCCAGCAGATCACCGCGGGCGCGGGCGTGCCCGGCCTGCCGGCGGGCACCTACACGCTGCTGCCCTCCAACTACGCGCTGCTGCCCGGCGCCTACCGGGTGGAGCTCGGCGCGGGCGGCGGCAAGCCGCTCGGCGGCGTCGCCGCGGTCGGCAACGGCACCTATGCCACCGCGGTCCAGACCGGCATCGCCAACACCGGTTTCCGCGGCGCCTTGCCGCTGACCGCGCTGATCACGCCGGCGACGGCCGTGCGCCGCTACGCGCAGTACAACGAGCAAGGCTACGCCGACTTCTTCACCGCCAGGGCGGCGCAGTTCGGCGGCCTGCGCCCGCTGCTGCCGGGCGACGGCAAGATCCTGCAGATCGCGTTCGAGCAGCCGGGTACGCCGTCAGGCACCTCCGCGCTGAGTTTCGCGGGGGCCGCGCGGCTGCGGGGCGAAGCGGGCGGGATCGACGGCTCCGTGGCCCTGTCGAACGTGGGCGAGATCGTCGCTGACGCCGCCACGCCGGGGTTCGGCGGCGCCTCGGTCCGCGCCGCGGACCTGAATGCCATCGCAGCCCCGCGACTGCTGATCAACGGCACGGTGGGCGTGATCAACGGCACGCTGATGTTCCAGGGCGGGCAGGACCTCGCCATCCGCGACGGCGTCACGCTCCAGGCCGGCGAACTGGTGCTGGTCGGCGGGAACATCGGCGTCGGCAACAACGTGACCCTGAGCACCATCGGCCAGGGCGGGACGCCGTTCGACTCGGCCTCCACCGGCATGGGCTACACCACCGGCTACGGTACCTCGGTGCTGGCGCTGTCCAACGGCAAGCTGGATTTCCTCGGCTCGCAGGGCAGCGGCGCCATCACCATCGGCGCAGGGTCGCAGCTGTACTCCGAGGGCACGCTGGCGTTTGCCACCAACGGCGGGGTCAACATGGACTCAGGCGCCCGCTTCGGTTCGCGCAATATTGCGCTGGCCATGAACACCATCAACGTCGGCAGCAGCGCCGACATTGCCGCGGCGGGCGTCCAGGCCGGCCTGTTGTTCGACCAGGCGCTGTTCAACCGGCTGGTCAGCGGCGATCTGCCGCGGGGCGTGCCCGCACTGCAGACGATCACGCTGGGCGCGTCCAGCGCACTCAACCTGTTCGGCAGCGCCGGCCTGGACGCCACCGGCACCGGCGTCAACCTGGTGCTGAACACGCCGGCGATCTACGGCTGGGGCGGGGCCGGCGATCATGCCACCATCGCGGCGGGCAAGATCACCTGGAACGGCATCGCCGGCGCCACGCCGCCGGCGACCGTGGCCGGTGGCCCGGGAACGGGCCTGGGCACGCTGGACCTGGTGGCCAAGGAGATCGACCTCGGCCAGTTCGTGTCGCTGGACAATACCAAGGCCAGCCGCACGGCCTATGGCTTCGGCAACGTCAACCTGAAGGCCAGCGAGAAGATCGTGTCGGCCGGCAACGGTTCGCTCTTCGTCTACCAGGCGGCCAGCGCGGACTCGGGCGCGGTGTTCGGCCAGAGCGGCACGGGCGGCAACCTGACGCTGGCAACGCCGCTGCTGACCGGCATGCAGAAGTCGATCATGGCCTATACGGCGGGCGGGGCGCTGAACGTGGTGGCGCCGCAAGGCCAGGCGCCGAGCCAGGCGGGCTCGACCATCGCGGGCGCGGAGATCGACCTGGGCGGCGACAGCGTCGCCATCGGCAGCACCATCCTGCTGCCGAGCGGCAAGCTGGTGGTGAACGCCACCCACGACATCGTGCTGGACGCCGGCAGCCGCATCGACCTGAGCGGCCAGCCGTCGACCATCCAGCGGGCCACGGTCCATGGCTTCGGCGGCACGGCCACCTTCAACAGCGCGCAGGGCGGCGTGGCGCAGGCAGCCGGCGCGGTGATCGACGTCTCGGCGATCCATGCGAATGCCGGCGAGATCGCGATCGACGCCGGCAACGGGCTGGTCGCGTTGAACGGTACGCTGAATGGCGGCGCGACCGATGGCCAGGCCAGCGGCGACTTCAGTGCCAGGGCGGCTACCTTCGCCGACTTCGCCGGGTTGAACGCCGCGCTCACCCGGGGCGGCTTCTTCGACGCCCGCAGTTTCACCGCCAGGCAGGGCGACCTCGTGGTTGGCGACGGTGTGAAGGCGCACAGGGTGTCGATCGCAACGGACGGCGGGCAGCTGACCGTGACCGGCACCATCGACGCATCGGGCGCGGCCCCCGGCACGATCCGGCTGTCGGCCGCCAACGGGCTGACGCTGGCATCGGGCGCCGTGCTCGATGCGCATGGCACTGTGCTGCAGGCCGATAGCTACGGGCTGCCGATCGAGGCCAGGAACCGCGGCCACGTGGAGCTGAGCGCGGCCCATGGGGTGCTGACGCTGTTGCCTGGCGCGACCATCGACCTGTCGACGCCGGGCAGCGTGGCCTATGGCGATGTCGTATTGAATGCGCAGCGCGTCGGCGCGACCGCGGCGAGCGCGACCGGTGCGGGGGCTCCGGCCAATGCGACCGGCAACGATGTCGCCATCTCGGCCGCCGGACCGCTCACCATCCGCGGCGCGCGCAGCATCCAGCTCAACGGTTTTGCCACCTATGCGAACGCGCCGGCCGATCCGGGCGATCCCGCCGGCCAGGTCATCACGCAGGGCTGGCTCGATCTCGTCGATCGGGACAGCCAGGTCTTCATGGCCGGCGCGCTCGCCAATGCCGGCCTGCAGGGCCGCATGGCGGGGCTGTCCGCCTATGGCAGCGCCCTGCACCTGCGCCCGGGCGTGGAGGTGGTGAGCGCCACCCCGCAGGGCAACCTGACGGTATCCGGCGATATCGACCTAGCCGGGTATCGCTATGGTCCCGGCGCCGACCGCGATACCACCTCCGCCAGCTACGGCGCGGGCGAGCCGCTGGCCCTGGTGATCCGGGCCGGCGGCAACCTCGCGGTCAAGGGAAGCATCTCCGACGGCTTCCGGGCGGTCGCGGGCAAGCCGGCGGTCTATGACGGCATCCTGGACATCACCAGCAGTCCCGAGTTCTCTCTCCAGGATGGCTACTGGGGCACCCCGGGCGCCAGCTATGTCGCGTCGAAGGATGTCTACCTGATGACGAGCTGGACGGTGCCGAACGACGACTTCTACAACTACCTCGGCGGCCTGATCGGGTCGGATGGAACCATCTACTACGTCGGCGACACGATTCCCGCGGGCACCAAGCTGTCCGCCTCGGACGGCCTGCTGTTCGAGGCCGGGATCCGTCTGCCGGGTGTCGCGACGACGCTGGTCAGCAAGGGGACTCCTGGCGCGGCCGCCGCGTCGGCCGCGGCGACGATGCTGGCGGCCGGCGCGCCATCCGCGTCGCTGCGCCTGGTTGCCGGTGCCGACCTGGCCGGCGCGGACCAACGCGCCTTGCAGACCGTGCGCGCGCTCAATGGAGGCGGCAATCTCACCCTCAGCGATCCGAGCTACGACGCCTCCTTGAACGGCACCTTCTTCAGCGTGCTGCGCACCGGCACCGGCAATCTCGAATTGCTGGCCGGTGGCAGCTTCAGCGAGGCGACCCCGTACGGCGTCTACACCGCCGGCACGCAATCGGCGCCGATCCTGGCAGCGGACGGCAGCAATCCCTACGACATCATCGCCACGCGGGGCAGCGGCCTGCATGCCTGGTACCCGGAGCATGGCGGCGACCTGCTTCTCATGGCCCAGCAGGACGTGACGGGCAGCGTGCAGATCGCCAACAACAATTCCCGCTACGTCGATTCGGACCTGACCGGCAACTGGCTCTGGCGCCAGGGCGGCGGCGCGTCCGCCGATCCCACGGCATGGTGGATCAATTTCGGCGCCTTGACGCAGACCTCCGGCTGGAAGGTGGATAGCTCCATGACCGGCTTCCAGGGGATCGGCACCCTGGGCGGCGGCAACCTGACCGTGATTGCCGGCCGCAATGCCGGCGTGACCGGCAGCGGCTCGACCGGGCTCGACCTCGCGGTGGCCTCGACCGGGCGCGTACTGGCCGACGGCACGATGGCCGCGACCGGCGGCGGCGATCTCACGCTGAAGATCGGCGGCGGGCTCAATGCGGTGTTTCCGACCTCCGTTCAGGTGCCTGACTACTATGGCGCGATCACGAACCTGCGCGGCGACATCAACGTGAATGCCGGTTCCATCGGCGCGCTGGCGGTCGCGCAAGGCGGCATCCTGTTCACGTCGTTCGATCCGCGCGCGGTCGAAGCCAACGTCTTCAAGCGCTCGGCGAAGACGCCCGGTCCCACGGTGACGCCAGGCGACGGTGTCGTCAACATCGCCACGCGCGGCGACCTGGTGATCGCGGGTGCCGCCGATGCCGGCATGGGCACCCCGGTCGATCAGGCCGGCATTCCCTATCTGCTGCGCAACGCGGACGGGAGCACGACATTGGTCCCGAATGGCGGTACCTCCGCATTCACCCTCTGGACGCCGGGATCGGCGATCCAGCTGTATTCCGCCGGTGGCGATGTGGCGCCGTTGCAGGGCGGGACCGCCGGCAACAACGTGCAGAACAGCAACGGCTTCTATCCGGGCACGCTGATCGTCGCGGCTGCCAACGGCGATATCCGTTTCGCCGAGCCGTTGCCGGGCCTCTCGTATCCGGTGCTCGAGCTGGTACCGTCGCCGCGCGGCCAGCTCGAACTGCTGGCCGCGGGCTCCATCTATGGGTCGAGCCAGGTGGTGGCCATGTCCGGCGCCGACATGAGCACGCTGGCGACGCCTTGGCGCCCGGTCTTCGAAACGGCGGTCGGTGGCGGAGGCACGAACAATGCCAGTCCGACGTCGGCTTATCTCGGCTTTACGCGCAATAGTCCGATCGCGTTCGGGCCGGATACGCCGCTGGGGCCGCTGGGAAATCTGCATGCGGCCGACGAACAGCCGGCCCTTGTCTATGCCGGCAAGGATATCGTCGACCTGGCGCTCGGGCAGGTACAGAATCCCTCGCCGGGGTTCGGCCCGGGCTCCTTCCAGCCGTTCCCGACGACCTGGTATGCCGCCGCCAAGCCGTTCCAGGTCATTGCCGGCCGCGATATCGTCGGCACGGGTACGACGCCGAGTGCCTACCTGAACCTGAATGCGGATGACATCACGCTGATACAGGCCGGCCGCGACATCTTCCGCCAGTCCGTGACGATCGCCGGGCCGGGCCTGCTCCAGCTGCAGGCCGGGCGCAACCTGTACCAGGGCTATGACGGCGCGCTGACGAGCGCGGGCGATGTCGTCAACCCGTCGAACAAGTCGGGCGGGGCCGGCATCACGGTGCTGGCCGGTGTCGGCGCGAACGGCCCCGACTACGCGGGCTTCGCCAGGCTGTACTTGGACGCGGCGAACCAGTTGAACGCAGGCACGCCGCTGGCGGGCAGCGGCAAGGTGGCGCATGCCTACGACGCAGAACTGCTGGCCTGGCTGCAGCAGCGCTTCGGCTACAAGGGAGCGGCGGCCGATGCGCTGGCGTATTTCCTGGCGCTGCCCGGCGAGCAGCAGGGCGTCTTCGTGCGGCAGGTCTACTTCCAGGAACTGCTGCTCGGCGGGCGCGAGTACAACGATCCGGCGAGTTCGCGCTACGGCAGCTACCTGCGCGGGCGCGAGGCGATCGCGACGCTGTTCCCGAGCGCTGACGCTCAGGGCAGGGCGATCGGCTACCAGGGCGACATCACGATGTTCAGCAGCATCACGGGTTCCAAGACGGTGAACGGCCAGGCGGTACCCGTGACGACGGACGCCGGCATCCACACCAACTTCGGCGGCGACATCCAGATGCTCAACCCGGGCGGCAAGACCCTCATCGGCGTGGAGGGCGTGCCGGCGGGGACCGGCGCGGGCCTGATCACGCAAGGGGCGGGCGATATCGCCCTGTACTCGAAGGGTTCGATCCTGCTGGGCCTGTCGCGCATCATGACCACCTTCGGCGGCAGCATCCAGGGCTGGTCGTCGGAAGGCGACATCAACGCCGGCCGGGGTGCCAAGACGACCGTGCTGTACACCCCGCCCAAGCGGGTCTACGACGGGCTGGGCAATGTCACGGTGTCGCCGAACGTGCCGTCCTCGGGCGCGGGCATTGCCACGCTGAGCCCGATTCCGGAGGTGCCGCCCGGCGACGTGGACCTGGTGGCGCCGCTGGGCACCATCGATGCCGGTGAGGCGGGCATCCGGGTCTCGGGCAATGTCAATTTCGCGGCGCTGCAGGTGGTCAACGCGGCCAACGTGCAGGTTCAGGGGAAATCGACAGGGCTGCCGGTGGTCGCCACCGTGAATGTGGGGGCGATGACCAATGCCAGTTCGACGGCGTCGCAAGCTGCCGCCGCTGCGCAGGATGCGATGTCGCGTGACCGCGCGGCGCAGCGGCAGAACCTGCCTTCGATCTTCACGGTGCGCATGCTCGACGCTGGCACGGAGTCGTCGTCGCCCGCTGATGGCGAGAGCAGGAAGGTGCCTGCCGGCGGCCTCCAATCCAGCGTGCCATACGATGCGGCGAGTCCAGTGCAGTTCGTCGGCCTGGGCGGGCGGTTCAATCCTGCCCAGCTGGAGCGACTGACCGACGACGAGCGCCGCAATCTGAAACAGATCCGGTAACAGCTGATCCAGCGGCATCCGCGTCTATCGTGGCATCGCCTTCTCCAACGCCTCTCGGCGTCGGCATTACGTCGTCGAGGCGGGAGCGTTCGCGCTGGAATCATCTGTGCGGTTAAGGAATTCGTAGTGGAACACGGAGATAGACGTCTCATGGATACGAGCATTCCGCATTGCGTCAAGGCTCCCGGGACAACTGGCGACGCGACCGGTGCGGCCTCCCATGCCGATGAGTCCGGGGTCGTCCTGCGCGACTTCCTGGTATTGAACTATGACCAGCTCCGTCGACGCCTGACGCGCCATGTCGGTTGCTCCGATACGGCGTGCGACAGCCTGCAGGAGGCGTGGCTGCGCCTGGGGAGCGCGACCCTCCCGGACGCGGTGCGCAGCGCCGAGGCTTACGTGTATCGCGTCGCTTGCAACCTCGCGACGGATCAGCTGCGCGACCGCCGTATGTGGCCATCGCTGGCCGATGCAGACTCCGTGTTCGAGCATCTTGCCGACCATGGACCGGGGCCGGAAGCCGTCGTGGAAGCGCGCTCGGATCTGGCTGCGCTCGATCGTGCGCTGGAGAACGTTCCGGGCCGTCACCGGCGCGTGCTGGTGGGCTTGCGCCTGGAGGAACTGACCCGCGAGGAAGTGGCTGCACGCCATGGCATTTCGCTGCGCAGCGTGGATACGGTGCTGCGTCAGACCCTGGACTACTGTGCGACGCAGACCGGGCGGCGCGCCGTCGGGGGTGTCAACACGCCGCGGCGCGCGTTGCTGCACACGAGAAAGAGGGACTGCGGTGCCTATGCATCGGAAAAGGAGACGCCAACCGGGGCGTACTCCGCGCTTGTGGATACCGCCCATTCCTTATGCACGGTCGAATAACGGGCGACGAGGCGCGCGTCGCGCCGCAGTACGAGGTCGACTTCCCGGCCTCGCCGCGACCGAACGGGGACGAGACCGCGCCAAAGCGGCGGCTGACCAAGCGGCAATGCGGTGGTTTTCTGCGCTGGCGATGGAGGGATACCATCGTTCAACGTGCGATCGGCGCTGGTCATTGGGCACGGCGGTCCGGCATTGAAGTCGACGTGGATCAGGTGGCCACCGCCGCGCATGCAGCCTTCCGCTTTGTGCCGTTGGAATCGGGCTCTATGAGCGGTCAATCATGGTTGTCAGCCGGATTCGGAAATCATCGCGGGATACGCCTCGCTTCGGCCAGGATCCAGTCGCGCACGATCCCCGCGTGGGGACTGACAGGGTCGCTGCGCGCGATCAGCCAATATGCGTAATTGACCTCGGTGTGGACGTTACGGGTAGCGCGCGTCAGTTTGCCTTGCTCCAGCAGTGGCCGCACCAGTTCCAGCCGGCCCAGCGCCACGCCTTGGCCGGCCAGCGCGGCCTGCACAACCTGATCGTACTGGTTGAAGCGCAAAAACCCTTTCGGCTTGTGCTTGCCCGCGCCTGCGCCGCGCAGCCAGGCTGGCCATTGCAGCCACGGTCGCGACACGTCGTCGAATTCCAGCAGCACATGCCGCTTCAATTGCAAAGGGTCTTCGATTGCGGTCGCGCCCAATGACGGATGGGCGACCGGCACCAGCGCCTCGCCGAACAGGCGGACAGCACCGTCCGGGGCATCGGTTTCTTTGCAGTAGCGTAGCGCAAGGTCGATGTTCTCCCGTTCCAAGTCGACAAAGCGGTTGCTGGCGGCAACGCGTACGTCGACCTCGGGCGCGGCGAGCTGGAATCCGCCCAAGCGCGGCAGCACCCACAAGGCCGTGACGCCGATGCTGGCACTGATCGTCACTGCATGCTGGGCGGCGGTCGGGCGCAGGGCGGCGAGGGTCTCGCCCATCTGATCCAGCCACGCGTCGCTGCTGCGGAACAGGCGCCGGCCTTCGTTGGTGAATTCGATGCTGCGATGGCCGCGCACAAACAGGCGGTAGCCAAGGAAGGCTTCCAGCGCCTGGATCCGCCGGCTGAGCGCGGATTGGGCCAGGCACAGCTCTTGCGCCGCAAGGGTGATGCTCATGTTGCGGCCGACCGCGACAAAGCTGCGGATCAGGTCCAGCGGGGGCAGGTCGAGCAGTCGGTTTGACATTCTAGCCAGGTATGTGCGTATGGGCTTGCGCTCGCCGCTGTCGGATTATGCCGGATCAACCGGTTCGATTGTTGACGCTACACATGCTCTGCGGGCATGTGATCCGGTCCATTTTAACGTTTGAGGGCAGAGCCGGATTCAGGTTCAATGGGGCGGAACACGATCATGCGTGGCGATGCCCTTGCCAGACGAGCGTGCCCTCCCGACGGGCTGGCTGGCTTTGGGGGCCGAGCAACTGGCCCGGACCTTGTCTGCCCGGGACGCGGTTGCCCAGGCGCGCGCCGTATCGGGATTTTTGCCTCGCGGCGTAGCGAGCTTACCGACTCCACTTCTTGAAAGCATGCAAAGCCAGATAGATAAAGCAAGGCGTTTCGTTGAACTGCACAATCAATGTTTCATCATTCCCAATCCCTGGGATCGGGGTTCCGCGCGCTTGCTGGAGTCACTGGGATTCGAAGCGCTCGCGACCACCGGCGCGGGTTATGCCTGGTCCAGAGGCAGCGCCGACCTGAGCGTGGGACGCGCCTCGATGATGGCCTATCTGCGCGACCTCTGTGCAGCGACCGACTTGCCGGTCAGCGCGGATCTGCAGAATGGCTTCGGCGACGCGCCTGAAGTCGTGTGTGAGTGCATTGCCGAATCGGCGCGGACCGGCATCGTCGGCGCGTCGATCGAGGATGCAGGCAGCGACGCCGCGCAGCCGATTTATGACATCGGCCTTGCCACGGAGCGTATCCGGGCAGCGTCGCAGGCGGCCAAGGCGCTCGGCTTTCCGTTCACGCTGACCGCGCGGGCAGAAAACTATTTGCACGGCCGCCCCGATCTGAAGGACACGATCCGCAGGTTGCAGGCTTACCAGGACGCCGGCGCAGATGTTTTGTTCGCGCCGGGACTCGGCTCGGCCGACGATATCCGGGCCGTTTCAAGTTCGGTGGATCGGCCACTGAATGTCATGATGGGGATGCCGGGTTCGCCGCTGAATATGCTTCAGCTCGAAACGCTGGGTGTGCGCCGGGTGAGCGTGGGGGGATCGCTGGCCAGGGCCGCCTATGACGCACTGATGCGCGCGGGACACGAATTGCGCGCCGAAGGCACGTTCCGGTATGCGCAGACCGACCTGACATCGAAACGATTGAACGCAATCCTGGGGCGGGACTAGTTTCTGAAGACTGGGAGTAGACCTTGGCCTTCGAGCCACCTCGAAGTCCAGCGCTTTCAGAAGACGGCATACCGCGGGATCCGGCGCTGCCCCAAATCTCTTCACCTTCACCATGTCAATCGAAATCGAACGCGCGCAAGCGATCACCTGGATCCGCATCCGGATGGCCCGGCACGGCCTGGCCGAGGCCGACCTCCAGGCCGCCGGCTGCTTTAGTGAGCCGCCGTCGGCGCCATCGCCTTGCGCGGTGTGCTATCGCAACGCGCAAGGGCCGGGCTGGGATGGCGCGGCCCCATGCCGGGCAGACCGTGGAGCATTTCCGGGTGGCTTAGGCGCCGCGCTCCCTCCGAGTTGGAAGGCGCTTGCGCGGGACTTATATGGAGGACACACTGCAGGCGTTCGCGTGTCCGCCGAAACGTGGCCGGATCCAAGACCATTGGACGGCGCGCGGGGTGGCCGGCATCGGCCTATGGGCGGGTCATGTATCAATATTGGGATTGATAAAACCCAATTTGGGAGGCGAAACAAGCCTGGCGTGGAAAACGATGAGGCAGGATTGTTCTCTGCAAGTCGACCAAAAGGGACTCCAATCGTGATAGGGAGGCGTCGAATCGACGACCGGGTGATCGCCGGACATCGCTGTTGCGATCTGGGGTAATCGAATGGAAGGGACTTCCCCGTCCCGAGGTTGCGGCGGAAACCGCCGGTCTTGGCTGCCGTCGCGTACCCCGCAGACTAATCTGTGAACTTCGTTAGCGCATCTGCCCGTCAATCTGCTGCCGTAGACGCTTTTCCTCCTCTTGAAGCTCAGGCGTAAAGGCCTCGCCAAAATCCGCAGGCTCAAAGAAAGGCCGAATCTCGATCTCTGAATCACTCACCATCGGATTCGGGCAGCGTTTTACCCATTCAATCGCTTCGTCCATCGATTGAACTTGCCAGAGCCAGTACCCGGCGATCAGTTCCTTGGATTCAGCAAATGGGCCGTCAACGACGGTTCGGTCCGTCCCTGAAAACCTCACGCGTGCGCCTGCCGAACTCGGCTTCAGCCCGTCGCCGCCTTGCATGATCCCAGCCTTCACCAGTTCCTCGTTATATTTGCCCATCGCCGCGATGAGTTCCATGCTTGGCATTTGCCCTGCTTCGGATTCGGGGGTTGCCTTGATGATGACCATTACACGCATTTGGTTTTCTCCTTTGAAGACGATAGTGTTTGGAGGCAAAGGCGCCTCCAGTGACTACGACGAATGATCGTGCGGGAAATCGACATGCGCAAGACACAACTTCGCAGGTTTTGGGGTGATCGTCCTTTCCCTGCAGATTGATACGGTTATGAGTCAGCCCCGAGCCCTTTGTTGGCGTGGGCTGTAGCCCATTCGCCTGACCTTATTGCGGCCATCCGAGCACTTGTCGTACAGTTTTGTCCCGAACGACACCAACGAAAAGTGTAGTTATCGGCATTTTCGTATCGCTACGCTGGCAGGGAAGAGTTGCCCGCCCGCTTGACCGCCGCCGCGCGGCTATCGCCCAGGCGCCGGTGACGCGCACCAAGTTCAAGCCCGGGCCGGCCTGAGAACAGGGGCGGGGTAGCAAATTGTCCACCGCTCTCCGGGATAAGCCTGTGAACATACCGCGCGGGGGTGGAAGGCCGATGGTCACCGTAGATTTGATTGAAATTTGAGCAGCGAAGGACGCCAGGTCCCCTCCCGCGGGCGCGGATTTCCACGGCAGCCATCCCCGGATCAATCTTGAAGTCCAACGCGATCGGAAGACGCTAAAGCGCCGGATCTGGTACCGCCCCAAATCTATTCACCTATACACCATGTCGATCGAAATCGAGCGCGCGCAAGCGATTACCTGGGTCCGCATCCAGATGGCCCAGCACGGCCTGAGCTTCACCGACTTGCAGGCCGCCGGCTGCTTCGGCGAGGCGCGGTCGCTCCCAGCGCCTGGGGCGGTGCGCTACCGCGACGCTCAGGGGCAGGGCAGGGCTGGGACGGCCGCGGCGCCATGCCGGACTGGTTGCAGCGGGCGGTCAATGCCGGACAGACCGTGGAGCATTTCCGTGCGCCCATCGCCAGGGTAACGGGGCGCGCCGTGAAGGGAAGTTCCGATTTGAAATCAAACGGTTAACCGGGGGTGCGGCGGATCTTTGACGAATAGCGGCCAACCCTCTTGTCCGGTGCCGGCAGGAGCCGCGATTCTAGCAGCCGTCGTATCGATCCTCGGCGTCGGGATAATCCAAAGACAATTCCGCACAGATTTCCGTGATTTTCCAACAGACAGCGGTACGCCCTCTCCCTAGACTCTGGGGCTCGATCAAGAGGATCACGGGTGAATCGAATGCTTGGAAAGTCTTTATGGGCCAGCGCCGTTTTTACCGGCTGCATCGGTTGCGCGGGTGCGCGCGCAGAGAATGTCTATACCTTGGGACTGGGCGCTGGCGTGGCACCGCTATACGAAGGCAGCAACGAATACCATCCCATCTTCGCGCCGCTGTTCAGTGCCGAATTCAGCAATGGCATCTTCATCAGTCCGTTGCGAGGGGGGCTGGGCTATGGCCACAAGTTCTCCAACGGCATGTTTGCTTCGCTTGCCCTCGACTACGATGAAGGCCGCAGTGACCGCAAGCGCCTCGATATGCCGGGTTCCGATTACCTGAAAGGCATGGGGAGAATCCCGGGGTCCTTCATGGGGGCATTCCAGGTCGGCATGCCGATCTATGGCGACGCCACGCTGAGCGTCACGCTCGACGTGCCGCTGACCCACCGGCAGCGCGGCCTGAGCGGCCATATCGATCTGGAGGTGCCGATATTTGCGTCCGGACGCCACCAGGTGACCTTCAGCCCCAGCCTGCATTTCGGCTCGCGGCGCTATACGCAGACGTTCTTCGGGGTGACCGACGCGCAGGCAGCCAGCAGCGCCTTCCGGCCCTATGCCACGAAGGCGGGATTCGATCGTGCCAGTCTCTCGCTGGCCTGGACTTACGAAATCTCGCGCACCTGGTCCGTCAACAGCGTGCTCGGGGTGAGCCGGCTGCTGGGCGATAGTGCGAACAGCCCGATCGTGCAATCGAAGCAGTCCTACTTCGGGCTGACTTCTCTCAACTACAGCTTCTGACTGGCACTGACTTGCTGAGACAAGACATGACGCCGCGTATCCCTATCCTGATGTACCACCAGATCGACGCACCGCCTTCCCGGGGGACGCCGATGCGCATCTGCGCAGCAATGGTGGCGGATCAGGCGCCAACACGCGCCGTGAAGTGAAGCGCTATATCTCCTGGCCCGGTCACGCCTTGTCAAGCAGCCGTAGCCTTCTCGCCTCAGCAATCGCTTGACCGCGGCGCGCCACACACAGCTTATTGAATATCGACTTAAGGTACCACTTGACCGTATCAACGCTGATGCTCAGCGCTCGCGCGATCTCTTTGTTTGAGTGTCCTTGATCAATAAGTTTGAGAATTTCGATTTCGCGACCTTTCAATCGATCATCGAAGGGTAGCTTTGAATCGTCTCCTGCATTTGGCCTAGGAGTTGGCTGCTGCATTGGCACCGGTAGCGGCAGACCTCGAGCAGGTGCTTTGCTAGCCGCGAGTAGTTGGTTTGCTGCAGCGCCGACATCGGAGAGCGCGTCGGATGACCCTTGGTGACGGCGTGCTTTCTCGCGTAGCCGTTCCAGAAGCCCGATGACGCGCTGTCCCTCGTCCAAGAAGACTCGAACGAAGCCGAGCGATACCCCTTCTGTTACCGCTCTTGTCAACACGTCTTCCGCCTCGGATTCATTTCCAGAGAGACTGAGCGCAATAGTCAGCAAGACACTCACTACGATCTCGTGATACATACGTCCAGTTGCTCTGGCGCGCTCAGATTGGATGCGCAGGATAGCGATTGCCTGTTCCGGATGACCCTGCTCACAGAGTAGACGAGCTCTCGCAACTTGGAGGGCATCCCAAATTTGCCCCTCTATCCCTGCAGCCGGCGGCTCACCGTCGTATTGCTGGAAGTGCGAGCTGTCCAGTATCTGCTCAGCTGTGTGAATGTCTCCAGCCAAGAGGCTGATCCGTGCCTGCTCGCAGGCAACGGCCACACCGAGGCGAGTGAGTCCCACATGCTTGGCTGTTTCCTGACCTTCCTTGAGGATAATGCTTGCGGCGCCGCGATCACCCTTCAGAACCATCAACCTGGCAGAAGAAATGAAAGTCGCTATATAGAAGTCAACAACTCCGCCTTCGAATCCAAGTACTCGGCTGTCTTGAAGGAGCTGTTCCGCTTCTTCAAGCTCATTCATCTCGTATTTCACTTGACCTAAGAGGGAACCTGAAAGATGGGCGGCATGTGATTCTTTTCCGGCGGTTTTTTGAGCCAGTACAAATGCGTCAAGAAAATTCTTCTTGCCTAGGGGAAGGCTTCCGGACCAGTAGGCTGCGATACCGGAGAAACAGCGACCATATACCGCACTGAATAGCCCCTGGGCACGGTCCTGGAAATCGCGCGCCCAAGTTTGCAATGGCGGAACCTTGTCAAACTGGAAAGTATGGATATATCGATAAGTCAATATATTGGCTGCGACCCCAACGACCCAGGGTGGGTATTCGGAGCTGGATTCAAGGCATGGTTGGACCATTAGCCCCACATCATCAATTTCGTCCGCATATATAGCAATGCAGGCGCGAATGACATCAGATTCATGAGTCAGAAGCTTTTTTTCTGAGGGAGTAGCATTGGCTGCAACTCGTGCAACATGCGATAGTGCCTCCTCTGCCGCGTGAGGATGATGTGTGAGGCAGTTAGCCCACGCTATTGCTGTCTGGAGCAGAGGTCTGTCGACAAGCAGGTCTTTCGGCAGTTGGCTCACGAGGCCGAGGAGGGAGCCCATATAACTGTTCTGCACCAGCGACATCGCATCTCTTTCAACCAGCTCGATCGCACGATGCTTCTCACCGGCGGCCAATGCATGACTCAGAGACTCCATGGTCTGCCCATGCAGAGAAAACCAGGCTGAGGCGGCAAGATGAAGGGACGGGATCAGTGTGGGAAAGTCTCTCTCCAGTTTTCGCTGCAGGAACCTGGCGAACAAGTGGTGATAACGGAACCACTGCCTATCTTCATCCAAGGGCAGCAGAAAGAGATCCTGCCGTTCAAGTACATCCAGGATGTGCGCGCTGTCCTGCCGCCCGGTGACAGCGTTGCACAGCCCAGGAGATAGTCGCCCTAGCAATGAAGTCTTGAGCAGGAAGTCGACCATGTCATTGGGCAGGCTGGCCAGCACATTTTCGGCGAGATATTCACTGATATCGCGAGGTGTGCCGGAGGCCCAGTGTAGGAGGCTCTCCCGGTTCCCGACACGTCGCAACGATATTGCCGCCAGTTGAAGTGCTGCGACCCATCCCTCGGTGCTGCGCCACAACGTCGCTAAATCCGCTGGGCTAAGTTCGAGCGCCTTGGTATTGGACATAAACATGCTCGATTCTTCATAGTCGAATCTCAGATCCGTGGCATTGATTTCGATGAGTTCGTTTTGTACCCTGAGCCTCGCTAGCGGTAAGCCAACCCGAGTCCGGCTTGCGACGATCAGATGGAAGTTAGGTGGAACGCGTGAGAGGAAGAGTTCCAATGCCTCATGAATCTTTGGCTCGCTGATTAGGTGCCAATCATCCAAAAACAGCACGAATTCCTGGTCGTAAAGCTCGAATTCATTAATGAGACTACCCAGGACGAATTCTGTGGCATTGCCAGGATTCGATTCAATCACTTGTGCCAGACCGGAGCCGATATCCGGCTCAACGGCGCGGATGGCTTCGACGACATAGGCAAGAAGGCGCTCAAGGTCGTTGTCCGACGCATCTACAGAGAGCCAGGCAACCACTGCGCCCTCTTGTGAAAGCCGTGCGTACCATTGTGCTGCTAGCGTTGTCTTGCCAAAGCCGGCGGGACCGTGGATCAATACCAGCTTATGGGCCAGTGTTTGTCCGAGAATCTCCACAAGACGCGCGCGTTCTATCAGCTTCGCCTTATTGAAGGGCGGTTTTAGCTTTGTTGTAACCAGTGGGCTTTGGCGGATTCCGACATTCTCCTCCTGACTGGGGTTTTCCACACCCGTCGTCGTGGGCGGAAACCTGATTGCACGTTCAGTCATGAGGTCTGTCTTCTGTCTTGCATGCGAGGGAAATCGACCGGCGACTGACGTTTCATTGTTGATGCTGCAGGAGAGATATGAGCTCTAACGTGCACATCGCCGACGGACTGGCGGGCCTTGAGCGGGGCGCTGACATTCAACTTGTCTCCGATGTAGTAATTTTTGCGGGGCCATGCTGCGATGCGGCATTTTGGGCCTGGTACCCTAACTATAAATCACCCCCAGAGTCCGCAAAACCCCAAGCTGCCGCGCTCATGCCCAACGCTGCTTGACCACCTTACGCCGCCGTTACCCGTGTGAGTGGTGAAGTCTTCCTCGGTGGCGAAACATACCATTTGCGCGCGCTGACGATGGACTAGCCTGAACACTTTGACGGTGATGCGGAGAGCACATGCGGGCGCTCGCAGTTAGTACAGCCGCGGAAATGGTGCGTTCTGGCAAGGATTCTTCGAATATACAAGCACCTTGCAGGCTGAAGTTGATGCGCTGTGCTGGCGCCAGTTCCAGAATTTGGATAGCCGAGGCCGCTTCCATTCCACCCCTATTTCTCACCATTTCTACCCGATTGGGCGGTGAGGCATTGATCGTCCCTGAATACCATGAGGACAGAGAACCTGATGGGCGTTATGCAGCGATAGTAACGGAATAAATCATGTCTAAAAACAAAAAAATCCCAGGTTCAGGCAGGCGAATCTTTCAATAGCAAGAGGTTGGACCATGAGAATCGGGCGCAATCATAGCGCTGCACGGCGATGGCCAATCAATGAGGTGACGCCAGTGAGGTGGGACGTTGCGACTCAGGGGGGTGTGCTGTCCGCAGCACCAGTACTACCCAATGTATCCAGCTGCACCACTCTTTTAGGTGGTGATCCAATCCGCCGCCAGCTCTAACCTACAGTTGTCCGGCTGAAGTATCAGACTCTGGTCGATGAGAAGTGAACGACATACGCAGGAGACAACCAGAATGCCCACCAGAGCTTTAGAGCAGATGTTCTCGCGACCGGAGAATGACGGCCGCGTCATGTCCGCTTGGGAACGATTCCAGTGCGGCCGCGAAGCCGACTCGAGCACCCTCCGGCGGCTGATCGACGACTCATGGCGCCGCTGCCAGCAAGCCAGCGTCAACCCGGACCGCGCCAACGCCCCGCTACCGATGTCCGAGGACAAGCTGCATCTACTGCGGGATCAATGCGCCGAATTGCTCGGCGCCAGCACGCCGGTGATGGCACTGGCGCGAGATTTCCTGACTGAGACTGGTACGGTGATGGTCCTGACCGATGCCCGCGGCACGGTTCTGAATCTGGAGGGCGATACCTCAACGCTGGGCGCTGCGGAGAACGTCCATCTGATCTCGGGGGCCGACTGGAGCGAGCCGGCCTGCGGCACCAACGCGATCGGCACAACGCTGGAGATCGGGCAGCCCGTGCAGATACATTCGGCAGAACACTATTGCGAGGGTATCAAGCGCTGGTCGTGTTCCGCCACGGTGATCCGCGATCCGCTCGACAACAGCACGCTGGGGGTGCTCGATGTGTCGGGTCTCACCACGTCATACAGCCGCCACGCGCTGGCGCTGGTGGTATCGACGGCGGCGCGCATCGAAGGAAGGCTGGCGCAGTCCGAGTTGGACATCCGCTGCAGCCTGCTTGAGGCTTGCATCGAGCGCGTTACGGACAATATGAGCGATGGCGTTATCCTGTTTGATCGCAGAGGCAGGGCAATCAAGGCCAACGGTCTCGCTACGCAGATGCTGACCGAGCTGGGGCGCGCAGATGGTCGCCCCGCAGGACCGCGGCTGGCCGAGATCACGATCGGTGGCAACGGCGTGCCGATCACGCTGCCGGCGTGGGCGAGTCGTGACTGGCTGGAGCCGGTGATGGTTAGCGGGAGACAGGTTGGGGCGCTGCTGACACTGCCCTTCCGCCAGCGCGTGCGCGGCACGGCCTGGTCGGTTTCTGAGCCGGTGGCTGCGTCGTCCGACCGCTCATTTGAGCGCGTTATCGGCCACTCCGCGGCAATTCAGCAGACCATCTCCCGAGCCAGGCATCTGGGAAAGTCACGCGTGCCGGTGCTGCTGCTCGGCGAAACCGGGGTCGGCAAAGAGGTGTTTGCGCGCGGCATCCACGAAGCAAATGCGGACAAGAGCGCTCCATTCGTGGCACTGAACTGTGGCGGCCTCTCTCGCGAGCTGCTTAGCAGTGAGCTGTTCGGCCATGCCGAGGGTTCGTTCACTGGCGCAAAGCGCGGCGGGATGATTGGCAAGATCGAAGCAGCCGACGGAGGCACGCTGTTTCTCGATGAGATCGGTGAGATGCCGATCGACCTGCAGCCGCATTTTTTACGCGTGCTGGAGGAAAGCGAGGTTTATCGCCTCGGCGAGAACAAGGCTCGCAAGGTCAGCTTCCGCCTGATCGCGGCCACGCACCGTGATCTGCGCAGGCAGATCAGCGATGGCCACTTCCGGATGGACCTGTTCTATCGTATTGCGGTCACCAGCATCAACATCCCGCCATTGCGTGAACGCGCCGATGATATTCCCTTGCTGGTCGAGCACTACCTGAAACTACTGTCGCGGCAACACGGACTCGAGTCTGTGCAGGTGACGCCTGGCGTGCTCGAGCTGCTCCAGCACTATGCTTGGCCCGGCAACGTGCGGGAGTTCAGGAATGTGATCGAGAACATGCTGTTGACGGCGGGCAGTACCCTGATCACCGAGGCAGATCTGCCGGTGGAGCTTTTTCAGACCCAGGCTGGCGAGCGCGAGCGGATGGCTGTCAATAACGGCCGTCGGCCGCGTGTCCTGACGCGCCTAGAGGCAGCCGAGCGGGGGGCGCTGTACGAGGCGATCCGGCAGTGCGAGGGCAACATGACTGCCGTGGCGCGTCACCTGGGGATCGCCAGAAGCACCCTATATCTCAAGCTCGAGCGCTTCGGTCTTGACGGCGTAGTTGATGAGTTGCGCAGCAGCTCGTCCGGTGGTCAAGTCATTCCGGGTAAGCCGCCGGGTTACTTTGCGGCCAGCTTCGCCTCGTAGGCTTGGGGCGATCGATCGCAAGGGCGTGCATGCAAACGCACCGGATTATAGATGCCCGGCAATGTACCAGGTGATATCACGCCGGGCATCGGCATAATTCGCATACTGCCTCTCCATCTTCGGATTCCGCAAGCAGCGTTCAATAGCGGAAGGCCCAGCATCCCTTGCAGTTCGTACTGCAAACGGTCGCGCGGCGCGCTTGCATCGCCTGGTACATCTGGCCCTGGGTGGTGCAGATCTGCGCGACATCCGATACTCTGGCTCTGTATTGTTCTGGCCAATCGCACTGCCGATCAATTCCATTCTCCGTGAATGGTTGATCGTGTTTACCATGGGCCGCCGTCGAAAACTAGCGCGTCTCAGCAGAACGCAGCGCGCGATTCCGCCTATACCCATCGGCATATCTCTTTGGCCGATTGGGCTGGGGCCTTGAAAATCCACACGACTTCTCGCTTTCGGCTGGCACCGGATTGTCGGCGGTGTCTTGTCATCTGTTTGCCTCGTCGATTGAGGTTGTGCTCCTATCGGCCTGTCCGGGGAAATCCAACCACTATCTCGCTCTGAACAAGATCGCAGCGAATTTTCAGAATAGCGCTGCATCCTATTCATTGCCGCATCAGGGTATTTACCGGGTATTTTGATAACGGCACTTCCAGTCCCCGATGTTGCGTCGCAGAATGTCCAGCGAGGCTTCTGATGTCTGTCCGGGAATCGGACAGTAAATCTGAGGCGGTCTTTTATGAAGGGAGTAAAAACGCAGTGAAATCAAGAAGATAGTATTTTTTTGTCGGCCTCTCCAGATCTGGCACGGGTTTCGCATTATAGGGACTGCGGAACTCAACCGACGCTACCCGGACATCGGGGGCAATGACTGCGAGATCAACGCTAGGAGACGGCACGATATGACGTTGCAAATCAACATCGATAACGGTGGGACGCTCACCGATATCTGTATATTGGATGACTCGACGGTCAGGAAGACCAAAGTCCTGACCACCCCATACGACCTGAGCAAGTGTTTTTTTGAGGGGCTGGAAAAGGCATCGGGCATTGTCTACGGAAAGCCGGACGTAAAGCGGCTGCTGGAAGAGGTGGACCTGATCCGCTATTCGACGACGCAGGGCACCAACGCCATCTGCGAACGCAAAGGGCCGCGGCTGGGGTTAATTGTCGATGCGAAAGCGCGCGATCTGCCGGTGCGTCTGGCCGAGCATGACCCGGATGTCTTCGAGGCGCTGGTCGGCGACCGCGTGGCTTTTCTCGATGCCTCGGCCGTGATGGGCGACCAGGCCGAGATCGACGTGGTCAAGGCAATTAACCAGCTCACCGCGAACGGCGCGAACCGCCTGGTGGCGAGTTTCGGCGGTAGCAATTTCCTCGCGGTGGAAGACCGCTTCAAGAAGATAGCGTTGCGCAAGTATCCCCGGCACCTGCTGGGAGCCGTACCGATTCTGTACGGTAGCGATCTGACCTCCGACCATGACGTGGTGCGCCGCACCTGGACGGCGCTGATCAACTCGTTTCTCCATCCGGCGATGGAGGCGTTCCTGTTCAACGCCGAAAACCGCCTGCGCTCCTATCGGACGAAGAATCCGCTGCTGATCTTCCGCAATGACGGCGACGCCTCGCGAGTTGCCAAAACGGTAGCGATCAAAACCTACAGTTCCGGCCCGCGCGGTGGCATGGAAGGTGTTAAGGCTTTCTCGAAGCGCTACGGCTTCAATGACACCGTTTCAATCGACGTCGGCGGGACGACCACTGACATCGGCCAGTACCTGAATGGCGCGGTTGCCGAGGTGCGCCGCGGCCACGTGGAGGGGATCAGTGTTTCGTTCCCACTGTGCGAGATCCTGAGCGCAGGGGCGGGCGGCAGCTCCATTTTCAAGGTTGTCAACGGCCGCATCGCCATCGGCCCCGAAAGCGTCGGCGCGGTGCCCGGCCCGGCCTGCTTCGGTCGTGGCGGCAAAGAGGCGACGATCACCGACGCCGGTTTGCTGTGCGGGTTGCTGGACCCGAAGTCATACTTCGGCGGCGATATGGCGCTCGATCTGGATCGCGCTGCGACTGCCATTTACATCAACATCGCCGAGCCGCTGCAGGTTAGTCCGGACGAGGCGATTCTGCAGATGGAGCACGCCTACGAAGAGAAGATCGCCGTCGAGTTGCATCGGTTCACAACGATCTCGAAAGACACTGTGATGCTCGCCTTCGGCGGTGCTGGTCCGCTAAACGCCTGCGGTGTGGCGGAGAAGGCCGGTATTGATCAGGTGGCGATTCCGCAGATGGCAGCGGTGTTCAGCGCCTACGGCATCGGCGCCTGCGATATCTCGCAGCGTTACACGGTGACGCTGGGGGAGCACAGCACGGCTCGCCTGCAGGAGGTGCTCAACGCACTGGAGGTTAAGGCATCGCGCGACATGTTTGCCGAAGGCTGCGCTGCGGGATCCTACACGGTCGAGGCAAAGCTGGTGGCCGATTTGGGAGATGGGGAGGAGGCGGTGCAGTCGCTCGATGAGTCGCCGGTCTTTCCGACTGCATTCGCCAGAGCCCGCTCGGTTGAGCTGGAATTCAAGGCTGTCAAGGCGCTGCGTACCAATGCGTCCAGGACTGCCTCCTTCGCTAAGGCCAATCCTGCCCCGTCCGACGGGGTGCGCAACGTCCTCACGCGAGATAGGGGCCGCATTGACGTACCGGTCTACAAGTTGGCGCAATTGAAAGCCGGGGACTGGGCGAGCGGCCCGGCGATTCTCGAAGAAGACTATTTCACCTGTCGGGTGCTCGATGGCTGGGCATTCGCCATCAGCGATGCCGGCGATATTCTGCTTAACAGGAAGGGCTGAAGCCATGAAAGTGCTAATGACAGAGTATCTCCAGATCGATCTGGAGACCGAGAAATGGGAGTGCCGCGTCTGTGGGCATGTGATCGGACCGGCCAGCGAAAGCTACAAGGAAGGGCTCCTGGTGCATAACCGGGATCCGCGCGAGATCCACCCACCGATCATCGATCCCGAGAAATACCGCTTCACGTTCAGCCCCGATCCGGAGTGGGTGCGGATTCTCGAATATTGCTGCCCGGGCTGCGGCACGCAGGCCGAAGTCGAATATGCGATTCCCGGCCACCCGCCGCTGCACGACATGCAGCCGGACCTGCCCGCCCTGAAAGCACAGTGGGCGCGGCGCGGGGAAATGGGCGAGGCGGTGGTCGGTCCGGCCGTCGTGCCCGACCAGGGACACAACCACTGAACCCCTGCTGAACTGACTACCTGAACCGGCTCGGCGAGCCGAAGCGGAGGAGGTGTACGCACCCGCCGCCGGGTCGGCGCACGCCGGTACCCATGAATTGAGGAGATAGCATGAGGCGAGTTTCTGTCGACATCGGTGGGACGTTCACCGATTGTTTCGTAGTCTGGGATGGCGAGTACATTGAAGCCAAGGCCCTGACCACCCATCACAATCTGGCGTTGGGATTCAACGAGGCGCTGGGCAAGGCCTGCAACGTGCTGGATCTGCAATTGGAGCAGATTCTGTCGCAGGTCGATTCGGTGCGCTACGCCACCACGCTGGGCACGAATGCGCTGATCGAGCACAAGGGCCCAAAGATCGGGATGCTGGTGACGGCTGGCTTTGAAGCCACGGTGCCACTTAGCCGGGCACGCGGCTATGGCGAAGGTCTGGACAACCTCGGCCAACAGGACATGCCCAATGCGCAGCGTCCGGACCCGCTGGTGCTGCCGCACATGATCTGCGGTGTGCGCGAACGGGTAGATTTTCAGGGCAAGCTGGTGATGCCGCTGGACGAGGACGATGTACGCACGCAGATCCGCTTGCTGGTGGACAGGGGTGCCGAGATCATCGTTGTCGCTCTGGTCAATGCGGTGGTGAGCCCGACACACGAGCAGCGTATCGAGGAAATCCTGCTGGAGGAATACCCATCGCACCTGCTAGGCGCGATCCCTGTGATCTTGTCGCATCAGGTGGCGGGACGCAAGGGTGAGTACGTGCGCGCCACCTCGGCGATTGTCGATGGCTACCTGCACTCGACGATGTACCACGCGTTGTCGGCGTTGGAGCAGAACCTGCGCGCGCACCGCTATGAGAAGCCGATGCTGGTGATCCACAATTCCGGCGGTATGGCACAGTTGAACTCGACCGATGCGCTGCAGACCATCCACTCCGGCCCCGTCTCTGGCATAGGCGCGTCCGAGCACCTTGCGATGCAGGCCGGTCTGGGCAACGTCGTGGCCACCGACATGGGCGGCACCAGCTACGACATCGGCATCGTCGTTGACGGCGGCATCAAGCACTACGACTTCAACCCGGTGATCGACCGTTGGCTGGTGTCGGTGCCCATGGTGCACCTGGTGACGCTGGGCGCCGGCGGCGGCTCGATTGCCAGCTATGACCGCATGTACAACACCGTCAAGTGCGGTCCGGAATCGGCTGGCTCCGACCCCGGTCCTGCTTGCTATGATCGCGGCGGCATGCGGCCGACGGTGACGGACGCAGACCTTGTGTTGGGCTATCTGGACCCGAAGAACTACGCAGGCGGATCGATCCCGCTAAACCCGCGCCGCGCCAAGGCGGCAATCGAGGACACGCTCTGTGACGACCTCGACTGCTCCGTCATCGAAGCGGCGCTGTTAGTCCGCGAGAAGGTGGACGACAACATGGCAAACGGGTTGTTCACCGAGTTGCGCGCACGTGGCTACAACCCGAAAGACTTCACGATGCTGGCCTACGGCGGCAATGGCCCTCTGCACTGCTGCGGCATCGCACAGAATCTGGCTATCGACAAGATCCTGGCGCCGCCGCTCAGCTCGGTGTTCTCGGCGGTGGGCGCCGGCAACATGCATCAACTGCATATCCACGAGCAGTCGCTGTACATGGTCTTGTACGACTCAAACACCCGTCACCTGTTCGATGACTACGACCGCTTCAACAGCATCGTCACCGAGTTAAAGGAATTGGGCACGCAGGACTTGCTACGCCAAGGCGCTTCGCGCGAGGATATTTGCCACAACCTGGAACTGGACATGCGATACGGCAATCAGCTGGTGCAGACCACGGCGGTGATTCCCAATCATGAGGTGCATGGCCCTGGCGATGTGCTGGCACTGATTTCGCAGTTCTCAAATGATTACGGCAAGCGCTTCGGCGAGGGTTCGCAGGCACCCGAGGCGGGCATTCGCATCAACACCATCCGCGTGGCGGCCTTCGTGCGGCATGAAACGGTGCAGTTCGAGGACATCAAACCACTACCTCCCGAGCAGCGCATGGTGCCGCCGCCTCCGGCTAGCTCGCGAAAGTGCTACTTCGTGGGCCATCAGGGTTCGCTAGACACCCCGGTGTGGAACCGCGCCGACATCAAGCCGGGTGTGCAGATCTCGGGTCCGGCCGTTGTCGCTTCCGAGGTGACTACCTTCTTGGTCAACCCAGGATGGAATTTCGTCGCAGCGCGCCAGGGCGCCTCCTGGTTTCTGCGTGCCTGAGCGCGGCCGCAACGTCATCCAACACTCACAATTGCAGGACTGAACATGAGCGAACTTAATGTGCCGGTCAAGGCAAAGACGCCCAGCGCCGAGGAAGTGGCGCTGATCAAGAAATTTCTCAACGACACAACGCTGTTCCTCGGGCCCGACCCCGAGATTATGCAGAACCACGACCTAATGCCGCGCACGGCGGACGAGGACGTAGCCATCCACCAGGTCAGCGACGCCCACACTGTCGCCAAGATCCGCGACCGCATCCAGGCAGGCTGCGACGAGGGCTACGAGATGGTCGAGCAGATGGGCGCAGCACCCGGCGCCAAGTGGGGCGACGTGATCACCGGTGTGTATTCCGCCTCGGGCGATCTGGCGATTGCCAGTGCGGGCGGGGTGCTGATCTTCTCGGCACTGGTGCACCATCCGATCAAGTTCATCGTCAAGAACTGGATGAACGACCCGACTGTGGGCGTGCGCGAGGGCGACGGATTCATCCACAACGACTCACGCTACGGAAACGTCCACAATACCGACCAGAGCATGATCCTGCCCATCTTCCACGAAGGGAAGCTGGTATGCTGGGTCGCGTCCACGGTGCATGAGGGTGAGAACGGCGCCATTGAGCCCGGCGGCATGCCCTCGATGGCCGAGAGCCCTTGCGACGAGGGGCTGAAGATGTCGCCCTTTAAGGTGGTTGAAAACTATCAGATCAAGCGCGACATCCTGACCTTCCTGCAGAACTCTGTGCGCGAGCCCAAGCTGCAGTACGAGGATATGAAAGTCAAGCTCTTTGCCTGCCTGCGCATTAAGCAGCGCCTCGAGGAGACATTGAATACCGATGGCCCACAGGCTCTGGTTTCAACGCTGCGCCTGACAATGGAGAATGTCCGTGCCGAGGTCAAGCGCCGCATTAGCGAGTGGCCTGACATGACGGTGCGCACCTATATCATCCAGGACTCGACGCTGCGCGAGAACTGCGTGGTGAGAATCAATTGCCAGCTCACCAAAACTGGCGATAGGCTGATCTTCGACTTCCGAGGATCCAGCCCGGAATTCACCAATCGCGCCACCAACACGATCGTCGCCGGGCTCAAGGGTATGCTGGCACAGGTCTTCCTGTGCTATGTCTGGCCGGATCTGCCGCGCGGCCAGGCGGCGTTCGCGCCAATCGAGGTCATCACCGATCCGCATTCGATCGTCAACTGCTCGTATGCAGCGCCGAACTCGCAGAGCCTGATGTCGATCTTTACCGGCTTCACCGCCGGTCAACACGCGGTGGCCAAGTTCCTCTACAGCTGCCCGGAGAAGTACACCAAGGTTCATGCGCCAACCTTCAACATGATCAACACCTTCATCTGGGGTGGGGTCAGCCAGCACGGCGAGACGCTGGGCAATCTGTGCGCGGACCTGAATGGCATGGGCGCGGGTGCGACGGTCGATCGCGACGGCGAGCATGCGTTGGCGCCGATCTTCGCGACCATGGCAGACATCGGCGAGCAGGAACTGAATGAGGAGGAAGTGCCGTTCCTTCAACTCGTCTCGAAGAAGATGACGCGGGACGCCATCGCCCCCGGCAAGTACCGCGGTGGTCAGGGCTACACCATGATGGTGGCCACCAAGGACAGCGACCAGTGGGGCTTCATGACCGTTTGCCAGGGTGCCAAGATCCCGCCCATCCAGGGCCTGTTTGGTGGCTACGCCTGCGGCGCATATCCACTTTGCAAGGTGAAGGACGTCGATGTGTACGACGTACTGATGAACGAGCCGGAGAAGTTCAAGCACTCGATTGAGGAGATCATGAACGAGCAGCCGTTCGAGGGCGCAAGCTATACCACCCACCACATGGGCATGGGATTCGAGATCTCCAAGCGAGGCGAGCTTTTCATGATCTCGCAAGGAGCAGGCGCCGGCTACGGCGACCTGCTGGAGCGTGACCCGGCTGGTGTCATCAAGGACATTGAGGACGGCCTGATCTCTCCGGGCGTAGCCGAGCGGCTCTACAAGGTGAAGTTCGACCCGGCGACACTGGCTATCAATCACGAGGCAACGCAGGCCGCGCGCGATGATGAGCGCAAGGCGCGTATCGCTCGCAGCGTGCCGTTCAAGGAATTCGTCAAGACGTGGAACCAGCCCAAGCCGCCGTCGCACATGCAGTATTTCGGCTGTTGGGGCGATGACGTGGACACGCTCTACGTTGGCAGCGCAGATATCACTCGCAGCGCAAGGGAGCCCAAGCCTAACTACATGCGCAATCCCAAGGACGTGCGCATCGAGGAGTTGGAAACCCGACTGGCCGTTGCTGGCGTGCTGAAGGACGCGAAGCAATGAGCACGCCATTCGCCGAGTTGTTGCCGCGCTCGGCGGGCAGTAGCGCGATCCGTGTGTGGCTGAAATCCTCGGCCTACACGAAGCGCCTGCTGCTCGGCGCGGACGATGCGGACCCGTGGGGAAGTGCCGCGGGCTTCCTGGCCTACTTCTCACAAGCACACGGCCTGCTGAAGCCGGACGTCGCGGTTATCGAGGTCGGTGATCTCTTCGAAGCCTGGAGCAGGCGCGAGGGCGGGCTC
>NZ_JARJLM010000390.1 GCF_029335485.1 Cupriavidus basilensis | reverse complement strand
TACTGCCGCCGCGAAGCGCGCTTTCAGCCATGCGCCGATTGCCGCGATCTCTTCCATGCAGACCGAATGCGGCATGCGATAGGTATGCCAATCGACCTTGCAGCCGTGCTGCAGCAGGGTGTCGCGGGCCAGCATGCCCAACTGTACGGGTACCACGTCGTCCTCGCTTCCGTGCGCGGCGAAGATCGGCGTGGCGCGGTTGGCTTCGCTGAGCTCGGCGGCCAGCAAGTCTGGCGCGGGGATATAGGTGGAGAGGGCGACGATGCCGCCCAGGGGTTCCGGATGCGTGAGGCCAGTGGTATAGGCTATGGCGCCGCCCTGCGAGAAGCCGGCCAGCACCACGCGATGGCTGGGCACGCCGCGCTGGTTCTCGCGGGTGATCAGTGCCCGGACCGCATCGCGCGAGACGCGGATGCCGGCTTCGTCGGCGTGTCGGCGGGCGTCGTCCAGCGATTGGATGTCATACCATGCCGGCATCACGTAGCCACCGTTGCAGGTGACGGGAATGGCTGGCGCATGGGGAAACACGAAGCGCACGCCTGGCGAAGGCGCCAGGCCGAGTTCCGGCACCACGGGTACGAAATCGCTGCCATCCGCGCCCAGCCCGTGCATCCAGATGACCGACCACGTCGGCGATGGCGCGCTTTCGATTTCGATGGCGGGCAGCAGTTCTTTCATGTCGGTTTCCTGTTGGGCCCCTGGCCGGGCAGGCGGCATCGCGAGTCCGGGCGCCAGCGCGCGGCGGATGCGATGTTCCGGATGGCGGCGCGGCCGGTGCGGGACGGTGGTCGGGTATGGGTTCGAGAGATAGGGGGCGCGGCGTTGCCACGCAAGACGGCCAGTATCGCACAGCACCAGCGCGACGCCGCCACGCGCGCCCATGCGGGACGCTTGCCAAGGGCAGGGCGCGACCAGGCAAGGCAGTGCGCGAGCGCATGCCGCCGGGCGCGCGGCAATGCCGCAGCAGCGTCCCTGTCCGGGACGCAGGCGCACGCGTGCCCTGCCGGCGTGCCGGCAAGGTCGATACGGTTCAGGCTGCGGAAGGTACGACGGGTACTGTGATAAGTCCCGGCGACGAGCGCGGCGCCTGCGCGGGTTCCGCGCTGGCCGGGGCCCGCCGCTTGTCCACCACTTGCTCGACGCCAGTGGCGGACACGTCTTCGAGGAACGCTACCAGATCGCGGTAATAGTCGACCTGCATCTGTGCTTCAAGCAGGCGGCGCTCGGCCTGGAACAGCGTGAGCCGCATCTGCTGCAATTCCCTCTCTGCGATTTTCTCGGGGGTTGGTGGACTGAACATGTTTGCAAGCAAACGCATGGCATACCTCCCGCTGTCGACGGCTTCGAATTGAAACTCTGCCACGTCTCAATCATAGTAAAGAAATGCACATTTCTTGCTGTGTCGCATGCTGTCCACAGGGTTGATTGCCGGCACGCGGCGGGAGTAGTAGATTTGTCGTCTGGCTTGTCGGTGGCCTTTTGGTCTTGTTGCATGTTGCCCGGTGCTCCTTAAAGGCGGAGTGGTGTCGGGCTC
>NZ_JARJLM010000038.1 GCF_029335485.1 Cupriavidus basilensis | reverse complement strand
CGATCTCGCCGCGCAGCGAGTGCGGGAAGGCTTCGGTGATGGCCACATCCACCATCTCGCCGACCAGGCGGTCGCGGCTGGCCTGGGGCACGCCCGGCAGGGCGAAGTTCACCACGCGGTTGTTCTCCGTGCGGCCGTGCAGCTCGGTGGGGTCCTTGCGCGCCGGGCCTTCCACCAGGATGCGCTGCACCGTGCCGACCATGCCATGGCTGATGCGCTGCACGTTTTCCTCGATGGTGGCCTGCAGGCGCTGCAGGCGCCGCAGCTTGATCTCCTGCGGCGTGTCGTCGGCCAGGTTGGCCGCCGGCGTGCCGGGGCGCGGGCTGAAGATAAAGGAGAAGGAGGTGTCGTAGCCGATCTCCTCGATCATGGCCATCAGCTTTTCGAAGTCCGCTTCGGTCTCGCCAGGGAAGCCGATGATGAAGTCGGACGACAGCGACATGTCCGGGCGCAGCGCGCGCAACTTGCGGATGATGCTCTTGTATTCCAGCACGCTGTAGCCGCGCTTCATCGCCATCAGGATGCGGTCCGACGCATGCTGCACCGGCAGGTGCAGGTGGTTGACCAGCTTCGGGCAGCGCTCGTACATTTCGATCAGGCGCGGCGTGAATTCCTTGGGGTGGCTGGTGGTGTAGCGGATGCGCTCGATGCCGGGGATCTCGGCCACGTATTCGATCAGCAGCGCGAAGTCGGCGATCTCGCTGGTGCCGCCCATGGCGCCGCGATACGCATTGACGTTCTGCCCCAGCAGCGTGACTTCGCGCACGCCCTGTCCGGCCAGCCCGGCGATTTCCGCCAGCACGTCCTCGAACGGGCGCGAGACTTCTTCGCCGCGGGTGTAGGGCACCACGCAGTAGCTGCAGTACTTGGAGCAACCTTCCATGATGGAGACGAAGGCGCTCGGGCCTTCCACGCGCGCCGGCGGCAGGTGGTCGAACTTCTCGATCTCGGGGAAGGAGATGTCCACCTGCGAATGGCCGGTCTGGCGGCGGCGGCTGATCATGTCGGGCAGGCGGTGCAGCGTCTGCGGGCCGAACACCACGTCGACATAGGGCGCGCGCTTGACGATGGCCGCGCCTTCCTGGCTCGCCACGCAGCCGCCCACGCCGATCACCAGGTCCGGCTTGAGCGCCTTGAGCGCTTTCATGCGGCCGAGTTCGGAGAACACCTTCTCCTGCGCCTTCTCGCGTACCGAGCAGGTGTTGAAGAGGATCACGTCCGCATCTTCGGGGTTGTCTGTCTTTTCCAGGCCTTCGCTGGCGTGGAGCACGTCGACCATCTTGTCCGAGTCGTACTCGTTCATCTGACAGCCGTAGGTTTTGACGAAGACTTTTTTCATGGTGCCGATCTCAGTGGTTGACCTGGGGGCATCAGGGTTTGGGGGACTAAAACCGTCCGGTGCCAGGGCGGGTTGCCATGGCGCGGACGACGATCATTGGGCTGCCTTCTGTTCCTGCTCGCTCAGCACCCAGGCCGTCAGCAACTGGCCGTAGAGGTCGAGCTTGTAGCGCACCGGCAGTTTCTGGCCTGCCACCGCGCCGATGGCCAGCAACTGGTTGTCGGTGCCGAACAGGCGCAGCCCGGGTGCCACGCCAACGGCCTTGCCGTCCAGCGTTGCCGACTGCGGCGTGCCTGCCGACGGCGCGGCGAGCACCAGTCTTGCCTTGGCCGCGTCGGCCGGAATCACGCGCAGCAACTGCTGGGCCTGCGCCGTTGCCGGCAGCAGCGCCGCGCCCAAGGCGAGCGATGCGGCTAGCAGGGTGGCCCGGGCGAGCAGGGCAGGGCGCGCGGCACGGTTGGCTGGCATGGAGGCTCCGGCGAAAACGGTTCGGGAATCGGGGGCGATGCAGCTTGCCCGGCTGCGCCGGCGCCCCGGACGGCAAGCGGCGTGGGCGGCAAGCAGCGTACCGGCCAGTCTACGCGCATCGTGCCGCGGGGCGGGCAGTGTGCGCGGCGCGGGCCGGGCAACCCGCCATTCTACCCGTTCGCCCGCTGGCCGCACTGGCCTAGAAGAGCCCGGATGCTTCCTGCAGCACACGCCGCTTGGAGACCGTGCCCATCAGCTCGCGCCCGGCGATATCGCGGATCACGGGAATGCGGTTGAGCGCGTGATGGGTGAACAGCTGCAGCGCGTCGGGCAGATGCGACTCGGGGGTGAGCGTGGGAAAGTCGCGTTCGCACAAGGCGAACAGGTCGGCACCCGGCTGCTCGCGCAGTGCGCGCTGCACGGCGTGGATCGACAGCGCACCCAGCAGGCAGCCATTGGCCCCGACCACATACAGGTAACGCGTGCCGGTCTCGGCGAACTTGTCGCTGGCCTCGTTCAGCGTGGCGTCCGGGCCGATGGTGGTGTCGGTGGGCTCGCACAGCCCGGCCAGCGT
>NZ_JARJLM010000389.1 GCF_029335485.1 Cupriavidus basilensis | reverse complement strand
AGGTCCGATTGCGGCGCCGGAAATGCATGGTGCGACCATATCAGGAACAGTCGCATATCCACCGCGCCCGTGCCTGGGCAAGGCTGTCTGCCTTCCGACCGGGCTCCCAACCATCCCGGCGCCGCCCCTGTCCGCTTTGGGCAGGGTTGCGGCGCGCCGGATCCGGCTAGGCCTGGCCGACCCACTGGGCGGGCTGCACCGCAGGCCCGCCAGGGGTGTTCTTGCTCAAGGCCCGTACCAGGACATCCCGGTTGGTGAGGATATGTTCCCGCATCAGCGCCTCGGCACGGCCGACTTCGCGCTGCGCCAGCGCATCCACGATGCGGTAGTGGTCGCCGAGCGCCTGCCGGCTGTGTTCGCGCCGGTAGAGCAGGAGCAGGGCTTCATGGTCATGTGGGTGCGACTTGCTGTCGAATATGATGGGCAGCTGGCGGGCACGGCGGACGGCATCCGTCAGCCAGCTGTTGTCAGCCAACGCCAGCAGCGCGAAATGGAAGTCGAGGTTCATGTCCTGCCACAGGAGGGCCTGCCCGTCGTTCCATTCCTCATCGTGCAGCACCTTGCGCTGCGCCTCCAGCAAGGCGGCGAGCCGCTCTTGCTCGGCATGCAGCAGGCCGCGCTCGCCGATCAGGCGGCAGCCCAGGCTTTCGAGCGTGGCCCGGACGGTGAATGCGTCCTTGATGTCCTTGGTATGGAACTGGCGGACCAGAAACCCGCGATTGGGTTGATAGACCAGCAGCCCTTCGTCTGCCAGCCGGGCCAGCGCATCGCGCACCGGCGTGCGGGAGACGCCCAGCTCCTGGGCCAGGGTGACCTCCATCAAATGGGCGCCAGGCGGGATCTCTCCGTCGAATATGCGGTTGCGCAAGATGTCGGCGACCGAGAGCGCGCGCGTGCGGGAAGTTTCGGGTGAAGACATGTTTCCTGATGCGAGTCGGTGATCTGAAACCGGTGATGGGTAATCAGTCTGCGTGAATATGACGGCTGTGGATGAGATTACCCCACAACGCCCTCTCCCCGGCAAGAAACCGGCTTGCCTCTTCGGGTGTCGTGGGGAATCTCTCGGCGCCGCTGTTTTCGATGGCCTGGCCGAGTTGCCGGTCATCGAGTGCTTTCGCCAGCGCCGCGTGCAGTTTACCCACGATGTCCTTCGGCGTTCCGGACGGCACGAACAGGCACGTCCAGCTGTAGATCTCGACCGGGACGCCGGACTCCCTCAGGGTGGGCACATCCGGAAGCGCCGCGATGCGCGCGTGCGAGGTCACGGCGAGCGGGCGCAGCGTGCCGCTGCGGATGTGGGGCAGCACGGTGGCCGGATTGGAAAACATCATCTGCACCTGGCCGCCGATGGTGTCGGCAATCGCCGGGGCGTTGCCGCGATAGGGGATATGGGTGAGGTCGATGCCGGCCGTCTGCGCGAACAGCTCCCCCGATAGATGCGACGTATTGCCGTTGCCCGCGCTGCCGAAATTGATCTGGCCGGGCCGTGCCCGCGCCGCGCGCAGCAACTCCGCGACGGTCCTGGCCTGCAATCCCGGATTGACCACGAGCACGTTCGGCCCGCGGCTGACGCAGCCTGCCGGCGCGAAGTCGCGGGCCGCATCGTAAGGCGCCCGCGACATCATCATCGGTGCGTTGATCTGCTCGGCCGGCGTGCCCAGGAGCAAGGTGTATCCGTCGGCGGGCGCGCGCAGGACTTGCGCCGCGCCCAGCGTGCCGCTGGCACCGCTCTTGTTATCCACCACCATTGTCTGATTCAGCTGGCGGGACAGGCTCCTAGAGAGCAGGCGGGCAACCGTGTCCGTGGTCCCGCCGGCGGGGAAGGGCACGACCAGCGTGATCGGCCGGGCCGGCCATGCCGGGTTCGTTCCGGCGGATACGTGGCGGCCCGGCAGGACGGCGCCGGCAAGCGCCAGCAGCAGTAGAAACGGCCGGGTTCCGCTGATAAGTCGAGTCGAAGGCATTGTTTGGTCTCCTGATGTTATGTATGCATGATAGCGTCAAAAATGATTTTATGTGCTTTTAAATCTTGTTTTTGCATTGTCATGTATGCATACTGACCGTCGTCACGACCAGAAAGGCTCATCATGCGAAAGACGACATTGCTCCAGAAACTGATTCATGCCCCCGAGATCCTAGTCATGCCGGGTGCCTTTGACGCCCTCTCCGCCCGCATCGTCCAGGAGGCCGGCTTTGCCGCCGTGCAGTGTTCCGGCTTCGGCATTTCCGTGAGCCGCCTGGGCCTGCCGGACTACAGCTTCCTGTCGCTCCCGGATATGGTCGCGGCCACCCAGCACATCGTCGACGCGGTGGACCTGCCGGTCATGGCGGACGGCGATACGGGCTTTGGCAACGCCGTCAATGCCTGGTACGCCATCAAGGCGTTCGAGCGCATCGGCTGCGCCGGCGTCAATATCGAGGACCAGGTCATGCCCAAGCGCTGCGGGCACCTGGAGGGCAAGTCCATCGTGCCGATCGAGGAAGCGGTCCAGAAGATCCGGGCCTGCGCCGAAGCGCGCACGGATCCGGATTTCGTCATCAACGCGCGCACCGACGCCCTCGCGGTTGGCGGTATCGACGAAGTGATACGGCGCGGCAATGCGTATCTCGCCGCCGGCGCCACCATGATCTTCGTGGACGGGATGACGTCGAAGGAACTGGCAAGGCAGGCGGTGCAGGGCATCCGCGGGCCGGTGGCGATCAATGTGGTCGAGGGCGGCAAGTCGCCGACGGCATTCACGTTCGAGGAGATGCAGCAGATCGGCATTGCGCGTGTCAGCCTGCCAGCCACGCTGATGCTGGCGGCGATCCAGGGCATGCGCGACGCGTTGGCGGCAGTGCAAGCCAATGGATGCGCCGGCGGGCCCGGCGCGCCGCTGGCCGATTTCCGCGAGCAGCTCAAGCTGGTCGGCTTCGAGGACGTGTTCGCGCTGGAACGGCGCTATCTGTCGGGCCTGCTGCACCCCGGCACGGCGCAATAGGGTGAGCGCCATGCATACATCGCCGCGCAACATCATCGAAAAGATCTGGGACGAACATGTGGTGGCGCGGATGGAGGGCGACCAGGCGCTGCTCCATATCGACCGCGTCTTCCTGCACGACCGCGCCGGGCCGCGCGTTTTCAGCGGCCTGGAGGAGGCGGGCCATCGTGTCGCGCATCCTGGCCTGGTGTTCGGCACCATGGATCATATTGTCGACACCTTGCCCGGCAGGGGCGACGATACCCTGGTGCGGGGCGGGCGCACGTTTATCGAAGCGTTCCGCGCGTCGTCGCGGCGCGCGGGCATCCGCCTGTTCGACCTGGGCGATCCGCGGCAGGGCATCGCGCACGTCGTCTCGCCCGAGCTGGCCATTGCCCTGCCTGGCAGCACCATGGTCTGCTGCGACAGCCACACCTGCACGGCAGGCGGGATCGGCGCACTGGCATGGGGTATCGGCACGACCGAGGGCGAGCACGCGGTAGCCACGCAGTGCCTGGTGCGAAGCCGGCCAAAGACCATGCGCGTGCTGTTCCACGGCCGGATTGCCCCTGGGGTGTCGGCCAAGGACATGGTGCTGGCGCTGATCGGCCGGTACGGGGCGGGTGGCGGCGATGGCCATGCCATCGAGTTCGCCGGCGAGGCGGTGCGGGCCCTGGAGGTGGAGGGGCGGCTGACCCTGTGCAATATGGCAGTCGAATTCGGTGCCTGGACCGGATTGGTGGCGCCGGACGCGCGCACCGCGCAATGGCTGGCAGGGCGTGCTTTCGCGCCACGCGGCGCCGCATGGGATGCGGCAGTGTCGCACTGGCTTGCGCTGGCCTCCGACGAGGGAGCGCGCTGGGACCGGCAACTCGACGTCGATTGCAGCCGGCTGGCGCCCCAGGTCACCTGGGGAACCAACCCCGGCCAGGTAACGGCGGTGGATGGCGCGGTGCCGCGCGCCGCCGACGGCGATGCCGGGCGCGCGCTTGACTATATGGCGCTGCAGGCGGGACAGCGGCTGCAGGGGATTCCCATCGATGCCGCCTTTATCGGCTCCTGCACCAACAGCCGCCTGCCGGATTTGCGCGCGGCGGCCCAGGTGGTACGCGGGCGCCGCGTGGCGCCGGGCGTGAAGGCCATCGTGGTGCCAGGCTCGACCGGGGTCAAGCACGCGGCGGAAGCCGAAGGGCTGGACCGTGTGTTCGTCGAGGCCGGCTTCGAGTGGCGCGAGAGCGGTTGTTCGCTGTGCTTCTTCGCCGGTGGCGACAATTTCGACCAGCCCGGCAAGCCCGGACGCCGCGTGATTACCAGCACCAACCGGAATTTCGAAGGGCGGCAGGGTCCCGGCGTGCGCTCGCACCTGGCCAGTCCGGCCACGGTGGCAGCCTCGGCGATCGCCGGCTGTATCGCGGATCCGCGTCCGCTGCTTGGCGAGGGGAGATGATATGGAACAGTTCGTTGAATTGAGCGGCATTGCCGCCCCCCTTGTCCACGCCAATATCGATACCGACCTGCTGATCCCCTCGCGCGAGATCACGTCTCCAGGGCGCGATGGCTACGGCGAAAAACTGCTGGCGCCCTGGCGTTATCAATCATCCGCCGACGGGGAGCGCGTCGAGCGCCCCGATTTCGTGCTCAATCGCGCGCCATTCCGGCAGGCCTCGATCCTGCTGACCGGGGAGAACTTCGGCAGCGGATCCTCCCGCGAAGCCGCGGCCTGGGCGGTTCGGCAGTTCGGGTTCCGCTGCGTCATCGCCCCGTCGTTCGGGGCGATCTTCCAGAACAATTGCTATCGGAACGGCATCCTGCCGGTGGTGTTGCCGGCGGCGGAGATCGACTGGATGGCGGCCGAAGCGGCGGCGGGGACCTTGATCCTGACGGTTGATCTCGAGCGCTGCGTGGTCCGGCATCCGCAGGGCCGGTGCCTGCCGTTCACCGTGCCCCGGAGCGAGCGCAGCATGTTGCTGGAGGGACTCGATGCCATTGGCCTGACATTGAAACGGCGCGCGCAGATCCAGGCTTTCCAGCATGCCGATCGCGCGGCGCGGCCCTGGATCTGGACCGTGGACACGCCTCAACCGGCTGGCGAACTGCCGCCGTAGCGGGTCCGGCGACAGCTTCGGTGGACTGGGCGCCACAATTGTTTGCAATGCCGATCGGGGGGCGCCGGTAAACTCGCTGCCGCTCTGTGCTGTCTGTCAGGGCTTGCCCGTGCGGCTCTCCCCGTCCGCCCGGGCCTTTTTCAGGCCCGCCCCTTTCGTGCGGCGTTCCTTCTCTCTGCCTGACGTTGCCAGCCGCGCGGATCCGCTCCGCCGGCCGTGCTGCCGGAGAGTCCCGCCACAGCCTGGAGAACGGCAATGCGCGTTTGTCCATAGACCAGTCCTTTCCATTCCGGCGTATCGCGGTAGACCTTCACGCCGTGCGACGCGATGTAGTGGTTCAATGCGGCCTGGTCCGCTGCGCTGGGGGCCATGTCCAGCTCGAACTCAGGAAGCACCAGATTTCCGTGCTGCGCCTGCGCGAGCCGCTGCCGGAGATCTGCGTCTCGATCGTGACACGGAGGAACCGTCCGTTGACCGCGATGGCGGCAAGGCTCCTGGCCTGCATGAAGGAAGTGGCGGCATTGTTCAGGTCGTCGCATCGGCCGGCCTGAGCGCGGGGAGGGGCCGGTCCTGGCTAGACCGTCGAGCGGCTTTTCCCATCGACCTGGCGGACGGGGATCTTCGTGGCGTCGATGCCATCGACGCAAAATGCGTTGACGCTGAAATAGCGCTCGTCCGTGCGCCGCTGATGAAAGGTGTAGATCCCGCAGTGGGAACAGAAGTAGTGCTTCGCCATGCCCGTGTTCCACTGGTACAGGCTCAAGGCTTCCTCGCCAGAGAGGACCCGGAGCCGCCTGCGCTCGACGGTCGCCATCACGGCGTTGCGCTTGGTGCAAAGGGAGCAGGCGCAGCGGACCAGTTCATTGATATCGGCCTCGAACGAGAACGTGACGGTGCCGCAGTGGCATGCGCCAAGATATTCCTGCATAGTTTTCCTCTCTTTCCGGCGGTCAGGGGCTGGCACTTTCTGCCTGCTTTCCGAGCATGGTAATGCATGCGACCGCTTTCTCCACGCCTTGCAATCCGCCGCCGTTCCCAGCGCCGGCAGGCCTGCGCCCTCAACTGGGTGACCAGTTCGAAGACCTGGCCAAGCCCCGTCGCGCCGATCGAATCGTTGCACGGCCTGCGTTCGTCCCTGAGCCGGGAGTTCGCACGCTATATGCCTGATAATCTATTTTCGCTACAACCGCTATAAATGTATTATGTGTGCGTTTTCGCCTACCGGGGATGCCGGGACTATCAGGATTAAGGAGTGAAGGCGGCAATGAAACCCCTTTTCAACGACGAAAAACGCGAAGCACAACCCGCGGCCGCGCCGTCTTTGTCAGTGCTCACTACTGGGGCCATGTCCGCGCATGCCGGCGCTACCCCGCCGGGTGCAGCGCTGCCGAAGCTGCTGACGGATGATGAGATCGACCGTCTCGGCGCCGAGCAGGGCGTCCGGATGGCGGCATTTTCGAAGCAGATGCTGTCCAGCGTCCGTGCCGCCGATGCCGGCCAGTTCGGCGACAAGCTCAACGAGCTGATCGCCACGGCCAAGGGGCTGGATCCCAACGCCATGCAGAGGGGAGGCGTGCTGGCGCGCGTCAGCGGCTTCCTCAAATCGACCAGGGAGCGCCTGCTGGCGCAGTACGAGACGGTCAGCAAGCGGCTGGATACGCTGCTGCGGGAACTGGAGACGCACGCCCATCAGCAGAAGAGCGGCATTGCCGACCTGGAGCAGATGTACGTGGACAACTACGCCATGCACCAGGAGCTGGAAGCCGCCAGGCAGCACGGCGAGCAGGCCCTGGCGGCCTTTCGCGCCGTGCTGGCGGGTGAGCCGGAAGCCGGCGACGCTTTCGCGGCCCAGCGCCTGCTGGACGTCAGGCGCCGCATCAGCGCGCTCGAGCAGAAGATCGACGATCTCAACCGCGCCATGCTGATGTCCAAGCAGCTGGCGCCGCAGATTCGCATGGAGCAGGACCACAAGCGCACGCTGACGTCGAAGTTCGGCACCATCAAGACGGTGCTGATTCCCGCGTGGACCAATGCGTTTTCGCTTTACCTCGAACAACTGAGCACCAGGCGGGCGGCCGAGCTGGCCAACGCGACCTACGACGCGGCCGATGCCGCCATCCGCGCCCAGGCCGACCTGAGCCGGGCCAACGCGCAGGAGATCGCCAAGCTGGGGCAGCGTCCGGTTATCGCTACCAGCACGTTCGAGTACGCGCAGGAGCAGCTCTTCGGGGCGTTCGACGACATCACCCGCATCGTCGACGAAGGACGCCGCCAACGCGAGCAGGAGGCGCCTCGGCTGCGCCAGCTCGAACAGGATCTGGTGACGCGTTTTACCCGGAAGCCGGCGTAGCCGCATAACCGCATAACCGCATAACCGCATAACCGCATAACCGCATAACCGTAGAACCGCGGAACCGCATTAAGGAATCAAAGGCATGATCACTCTCGAGAAACGCGCGGCCAAGGTTGGCATCGTCCTGGAAAAGCGCCAGCTGGCCAAGCCGCCCACGGTGCGCGTGGGCGCCGCGCTGGATATCTCCGGCTCTGCCCGGGATCTCTACCAGTCGGGCATCGTGCAGGAGACGCATGACCGCATCCTGGGCATCGCGCTGAAGTTCGACGATAACGGAGAGGTCGATACCTGGACCTTCACCGAGCGCTTCAACCGCCTGCCGACGGCCACGCCGGACAACTACGGCTCGTACATCTCCGACTACGTGCTGCATGCCGACATCGACAAATGGGGCGGCACCAAGTACGCGCCGGTCATGTCCGACATCATCAGCTTTTACTTCCGCTCGCCCGCCGCGCGTCCGGCCGGCGAGAAGCGCGGCTTTCTCAGCCGCCTGTTCGGCGGCGCGTCCGAAGAAGCCGCGCCGATCCCCGCGGCGCCGGCCAACGGCATTCCGGCGTGGGCGCTGTTCATCACCGATGGCCAGAACCCGCGCGCCGACCGCGAGCAGGTGCGGCGCCTGCTCAACGATTCGAAGAAGTTCCCGATCTACTGGTCGCTGGTCGGCGTGGGCGATCCAAGCGAATTCGGCTTCCTGCAGGAGCTGGCCGACGATCTCCCCAATGTGGGTTTCCTGCATATGGAAACGCTCGACGTGCCGGATGAGCAGCTCTACGAGCATCTCATCACGCCGGAGTTCTGCACCTGGGTTCGCGGGAAGTAGGCACCCGATGGCCGGCCACCGGCCAGCCATTTTCACGATCAACGATCAATCATCAGCGATCAAGTCACACAGTAGGAGAAGCAGCATGATCAATCTGTCCAAGGGCGGCCGTGTCAACCTCTCGAAAGAGGCGCCGGGCACCCAGAAATTCCGCGTCGGGCTGGGCTGGGATGCCAACGGTACCGACACCGGCGCCGATTTCGACCTGGATGTATCGATCTTCCTGTGCAAGTACGACGCGCAGGCCAACCCCCGGCTGATTTCGGATCAGCACTTCATCTTTTACAACAGCGAGATCCGCACCAGCGACCGCAAGGCCACCTTCTTCCAGTCCGGCGACGACTTCCCGAAGAACGGCATGCCGGCGTCGAAGTGCCTGGGCGTGGTCCACAGCGGCGACAACCGTACCGGTGCCGGCGCCGGTGACGACGAAGTGATCTTTGTCGACATCACGAAGCTCGCTCCGGAAGTGGAAGAGATCTCGGTGATCGTCACCATCGACCAGGCGGCCGCGCGCAAGCAGAATTTCGGCCAGGTGCGGAACAGCTATATCCAGATCTCCGACGAGGTGACCGGCACGGAGATTGCAAAGTACCCGCTGGAAGACGACTTCTCGATGGAGACCGCTGTCCAGGTCGGCAGCTTCTATCGCCGGGACGGGCAGTTCTTCTTCAAGGCGGTCGGTGCCGGCTACAATCGCGGCCTGGGCGACTTCGTCCAGGTGTACGGCGGCAACGTCTGATACGCCGGTGCGGCCGGGGCGGCGCCGGGCTGGCGCCGCCGTTCGTCCGGGAAACCATGGATGCCGAACCGTCCTGATCAACGCGATCCACGCGATCCACGCAAGCCGCCGGGCGCTGGCGCTCCCGGCCAGATCCGGCCGGAATCCGGCGCCCTGCGCTTTGACGATGGCCCTTGCGCCGGGAGGCCGGCAGTGACCGAACCCAAGGAAATCGAATTCGGCGCGGGCGTCCCGTCCGTCGTGCAGCGGGATGCCCACCGGGCACCCGCGCCGCTCGCATTCGGGGCGCCTGCGCCGCAGGCCGCCACCGGTTCCCCGCCGGCGGCGAAGGCGCCGCGCGCACTGGCGTTTCCCGATGCCGGGCCGGACGCGCCATCTGCCGGCGCCGCGCAGGCAGCCACGGCGGGCCTGCGCGTGCCCGGAAAACTCCAGTTCACGGCGCCGCCATCGTCGCCACCGCCGCGCCCGTCAGCCGGCGAGCCGGCCAGGGCCCTGTTCGGCGAAGCCGGCCACCCGCTGCTCGAACGCTGTTTCCAGGCCGCGCGCGATCGCTTTGCCAGGCTCTATCCCGCGCACCGGCTGCGTATCGAGCGCGCCATTCGCCAGTTGCTGCCGCCCAGGCTGCAAACGGTGGCAGGCGCGGCGGAAGCCTCGCTGGCGGCCAGCGGCGAGGCCGTGGAAGCGGTGGCGCGGCTGATGCGTGAATTCAATGAACTGGATGCGGCCAGGGTCATGGCCGACCTGCTGGCCAGGACCACGCGCAAGGAAGGCTTGCTCGATCGCATCTTCCACGGGCGCAACGCCGAGGTGGACTTCCGCGCCGTGCTGACCGTCCTGAAGCAGGCCCTGAGCGCGTTCCCCCCGCGCACCGAAGCGCTGGCGGCAACCATCCAGCGTGCCGAGGAAAGCCTGATGATTACGCTGGCAGCGCTCGGGGCCGTGGCCGACGTGGTCCAGGCGCCGGATGAACCCGCCCTGGAGCGGGCCCTGGCAGACCGCCGCGACGTGGTGAGCCAGGCGGTGCAGCAGCTTGCGCTGCTGCCGCTGCAGTTGCGCGGCGTGGACGAGAAGACCGTGGACCTGCTGTCCCGCGCCGACCACCTGATGAACGTGACATTGCCGGCAGCGATGGCGGCGCGTTCGCAAGGACTCTAGTGTCCTGACTCACTCAGAACACTGGCGACGCGCGGGGCGCCGCGCCTCGCCAGATCAGCTGGCGGGGCTCCCGTGGCGATGGCCTCCTAGTTGGCCGGCGCGGCGGGCAAATGCTTGTGTGGCGACTGGTGGCGCCGGCCGGCATGCTCGTTCCGGAACAGCTTGTCCGCTATCTTCTTCTGGTCGTCGGAGAGCACGGCGTATAGCGGGCTGAATGCGGCGGCCAGTTTCTGCATATTGTCCGCGTGCAGTTGGGACACTGCCGCATAGGACTTCATCGCATCGTCCGCATTCATCGACGAGAGCTTTTGCGCGCGGTCCTGGAAGGCTTGCCCGGCCTTCTCGGCGTTGTCGCGCATCGTTTGTGCGAAGGTGTCCCATTGCTGGGACTGCTGGTCCGTGATCTTCAGCTGGGTGCGCATTTCGCCGATGCGCTTCTCGACGAAGTCTTCATGCTTTTGCGCGCGGCTGGCTTTGCCAGGCGCGGCGGATGTTGCTCCCCCCGGTGCGCCTGCCGCCGGTGTCTGCGACCAGGCAGAGAACGTGCCGAGCAATGCCAGCGTCAACAAGGCAGGCATTGCAATCTGACGAATGCGGTTCGTGTTTTTCATGGCGGAATGCTCGGGTTCCGGTATCGGATTGGTGACGGCCGCAAGGCCGGGCGTTGTGGAATTCACTGGCTGCCGGACGTGGATGGGCCGGCATCAAGCTTGAGTGCAGGGCTCAGTAACCGGGAGGATAGCGATCCTGGTAGTAGGCCGCGGGAGGTGGCGGAGGTGGTGGCGAGCGGTATACGACGGCTGGCGGCGGCTGCATGGCGCCTACGATCGCGGCACCCGCGACTGCGCCCAGCAGCGCTCCGATGATCAGATCGCCGCCATCGCCGCCACCGCCCCGATATCCGCCATGGTCATCGTGATACTCGCCATGGGGAGCCCGCCGCTCGTGATCCTCCCGGTCCCGCCTGCCATGTTGGGCTTGCGCCGGAAGTGCGCAAGCCGCCAGCGCGACGATCGCCGCAGCTATTCGGCAGCCAAGCATGATTCGGGATGATTGAGTCATGAACGGCACCTTCTGCTGTTTCAGGAGGGACACATGCGCGGGGCAGCATTGAATACATTGAATACCGCTCTGATACCGCTCTTTCACATGCTAGCCATTGGTTTGTTGAAGTCAAGAACGAACCAGGCGATCACCCTGCCGGCAAGCGGGTACTGGATGGGCCGCCCGGCTTTGCACGCACCAGCGGCCCGCGGCCCCGGCTATCCAGGCTAGCGCAAGCCGGCCGCCCAATCCACGGCGGCATCGAAGAGCTGGCGCCCCGGCGCCGCCAGGTTGGTGAAGGTGTCGTTGTCGAGGAAGAACATGACGCGGCGTGCGGGGGCCAGCGACTCGTAGTCCATCGTCGCGCCTTTCTCGTAGGCAAAGATGGCGGCCTTGTCCGGCTGGCCATAGAGCGTGGCAATAATGCTGGCGCCCAGGCCGGGTTTGCCCCAGCTCATGCCGGCCTGGCGGTTGTAGACATTGACGGCGCCTGCGGGCAGGCCGGCGGCGATGGGGTGGGGCGCATTGACGAGCCAGAGATAGCGCTCCTTCTGCGCCTCGCCGAAATCGACGTCATGCCGTTTGCCGGTCATGGCGAGGTCGTCCAGCAGGTCGTTCTCCCAGGTCAGCAGCGGCTTGGACAGTTGGCGCCAGCCGGCGGCCACGCGCTTGGCCGAGACCGTGGACGACATCACGACCAGATCCGCATCGCGCGCCGCCTCCACCGGCTGGTCCTGCCCGATCAGGCTGACCGCGTAGCCGCGCGCTTCGAGGTGCGACTTGATCTTCTGGTCGACCGGCAGGTCGGGGCCGTCGGCCTGGACTACCAGCGCTATCCTGGTGCCCTTGCCCGCGGGCTCGGCCGCGTGGGCCGCCATGCCGAGGCCGCAGGCCATCAGCAGCGCGCCGGCGATGGTTGCGCGGAGCGTACGCCACGCTGACGCAGTGTTGCCCGGCACGGGGGCGTGTGCGATGGCGGGCATGTGCGCATCGTCTGGCCTGGGATCCTGGTTTTTCATGATGATTGCCTTATGCGAGATGAGGGGGGGCGGCGCGCTCAGAACGCCAGCGTGGTCAGCAGCGAGACCTGCCGGGCGTCGCCGATCGAGACGAAGTACTTGCTGACGCTGGATGGGTAGTAGGTGCGGTTGAACAGGTTCTTCACATTGAGCTGGAACCTGAGCTTGCGCGCGCCGATCCTGGTCTCGTAGCTGGCGAAGGCGTCCGCCACGGTGTAGGCGGGCAGCGCGAAGCTGTTGGCCGAGTCGCCCGGGCGCCGGCCCACATAGTGCGCGCCCGCGCCCAGCCGCAGGCGGTCGCCGCCGAAGATCTGGCCGAAGTCGTAGACGGCCGACAGCGACGCGGTATGCTGCGCGACGTTCCACAGGCGGTTGCCCGTGTACAGCGGATCCTCGGTGGTCTTGGCGTCGATGTACGCATAGCTGCCGATGAGGCTCCAGCGGCTGCCGATCTGGCCGGCCACGTCCAGCTCGACCCCGCGCGAACGCGCGCGGCCGGAAGTCCGCCAGTCGGTTTGCCGGGTCGCATCGTTGTACTGGGAGACCAGCACGTTCTTCTTGTCGATGTTGAACAGTGCCAGGTTGCCCGTCAGTCCGCCGGACAGCTCGAACTTGGTGCCCAGTTCCCAGGACCGCGCCTGTTCCGGCAGCACCGAGGAATCGATCACCGCGCCCGAGCCGAGCGGCGCGATGGTCGAGGAGGGCTTGAGCGACTGGGTATAGCTGCCGTACAGCGAGACCGCGTCGTTCCACTTGTAGACCACGCCTGCGCGTGGCAGCCATTTGGTACCGTTGATGTCGGTGTTGACATTGAACGGCCGGCCGCGGCCGGCCACCTGGCGGTAGGACAGGAATCGGGCGCCGCCCACCAGGATCCATTTCTCGGTCAGGTGGAGGCTGTCCTGGAAGAACAGCGAGGTGTCGTGCAAGGCGTCGGTCTGGTCGCTGTCGCTGGCCGACACCGTGGTGGACGGCGACAGCAGGCCGTAGACCGGATTCAGGTAATTGAACGGCGTGGTGGTGGTCTGGCGCAGCAGGTCCGCGCGGTAGATTCTGCGGTACTCGCTGTCGACCCCGACCTGCAGGTCGTTGCGCAAGCCGGCCACGCTGAAGCGGCCATCCACATAAGCGATAGCGTAGCTGTCCGTGCTCAGCGCGCCATGGGTGGCGTCGTTGCTGCGCGACACCGCGCCGGTGGTGGAATCGATGCCGAAGACCCGCAACTGGTTGGCGTCGTACGACTCGCGGTTGTAGCTATAGCCGAAGTGGCCCTTCCAGTCCGCGTTGAACTGATGGTCCACCGCCAGCTGGACGAGGTGGGACTGCCCAGTCATATTGTTGAAGGCTTCGTCCAGGCGGCGCCGGCTCGGGATCGCCAGCGGCTCGTTGGTCTTCGGGGCGATGGCGGTGCCGCGGTCGAAGGGATAGAGAAACTTGCGGTATTCGTAGGACAGCACCACCTGCGTGTCCTTGCCGTACCAGGCCAGCGACGGCGCCACCAGCGTCTCGCGGTGCTCGCCGAAGTTGCGCCAGTATTGTTCGTCGACCTGGTCCACCACCAGGCGGTAAGCCAGGCCCGAGGTGCCGATGGGGCCGGTGGAATCCAGCGTGGCGCCCGCGCCGTTCTTGCCGTGGCCATAGGTGGAGCCGAGCACGGAGATGGCGTTGTACTGCTGCAGCATCGGCCGCTTGCTGACGATGTTGATCACGCCGCCCGGATCCATGATGCCGTACAGCAGCGAGGAGGGGCCCTTGAGCACTTCCACGCTGTCGGCAGCCGCGTTGAATCCGCGGCCTTGCACCAGGGGCATGCCATTGTGCATCACCGAGCCATCGCGGTTGGCGCCGAAGCCGCGCTTCATGATGGTGTCCTGGGTGCCGGCCAGCGTATTGCCCTGGGTGATGCCGCTGACGTTGGAGAGGGCGTCGTCCAGGTTGCGTGGCCGCTGATCGCGCAGCACCTGGGCCGGGACCACGTTGACGACTTGCGGGGTGTCGAGCAGGGGCGCGTCCGAACGCGTGACGGAGGCGCTGGGCGGCGGGCGGTAGCTGTCGTCGCCAGCGGCGTCCGCGCGCACGGTGACCGGCGGCAGCGCTGTCCCGCCGGTGCCCGCGGCGGGAGCGGCCTGCGCAGGCGCGATGCGCCTGGCCAGGACATAGCTGCCGTTGGCCTGTGCCACGGCAGCCAGGCCGGTGCCTTGCAGCAGCACGCCGAGCGCGTCCGGCACGCTATACCGCCCGCGTACGGCATGGCTCTGCAGGCCCGCGGTCAGCTCCGTCGGGAAGGAGAGCAGGATCCCGGCTTCGCGGCCCAGGCGGTTGAGCGCCCCTTCCAGCGGACCGGCAGGGATGTCGAAGGCCCGGGCGCCCGCGAGGGCGGACGCGGCTTCGGCCGCTTGCGCCATGCCGGGCAACACGGCGGCCATGGTCAGTCCCATTGCCACCGCGGCAAGCCTGAAAGCCGCTGCCAGCGGACGGCGCCCGAGGCCGGATGGTACCTGGCCACGGCCCTTGCCCGGCATCCGTGGTGCGCTCTGGCGTCGGTCGGGGCGGCCGGCGTTGCGGTGGTGTTGCATGTTCGATGACTCGTTGAATGATTGGAGATGTGGTGCGCTTGTCTCCTATGTCACGCGAGAATCGAAAACAGACCACCCGCTTGGGAAATAAGGATCGGGAAACAGAAGCAGAAGCAGAGACAGGGAACGGCTTGCGCGATGCCGGTGCCCGGGCGCGCTAGGGGCGCGCCGGCCGCACGGTCACCCAGTAGCGTGTCAGGAAGTGGATTTCCACCGGCAGCGTGCTACGCAGCGTATCGAGGATGCGCCCGGTATCCGCCAGCGGATAGGTCCCGGAGACCCGCAGCCCGGCGACGCCGGAGTCGCAGCGCAGGTGGCCGGGGCGATGGCGGCCGAGTTCGGCGAGAAAGTCGTCCAGGCGCATGCCGGTGGCGACGATCATATCGTCGGTCCAGGCAATATCGGCGTCGTTCGCCGCTTCGGTCGCGTCGATCGCCCTACGCGTGAACCGGGCCTGCTC
>NZ_JARJLM010000388.1 GCF_029335485.1 Cupriavidus basilensis | reverse complement strand
CGAGGCCGGCAGGAGCTTTCTGCTGCATCTGAAACCCAACGAAGCCGCGCCGGCCCGCCTGAGCTGGCAGATCCACAACGCAAGCGCGGACGAGCACGACACCCGCCTGGACCGCCATTACGTCGCCTGGATGCAGGCGGACGGCGCCTTGCGCGTCGAACAGAGCCAACCGTCGCGCCTGGCGGAGTGCATCGACGTTCTGCATCGCGTCGTCGGCCTGCCGATCGACACGGATGCCAGCCGGTGGGTGATGGGCCTGGTTGCGGCGCTTTACGCGGTGGCCCTGGTGTCAGGGGTCATCGTCTTGCTGCCCACGCTGGTCAAGGATCTCTTTGCGCTGCGCCTGGGCCGGAATCTGAAGCGCATGTGGCTGGACGCGCATAACGTGGTAGGGATCGTCAGCCTGCCATTTCATCTCGTCATGGCGCTGACGGCCACCGTCTTCGCCTTTCACGATGGCATCTACGCCCTGCAGGACAAGATGTTTCATGGCGGCAGGCTCGCCGCCGCCTTCGGCCAGCGTCCCGGCGCCACCGTGCCGGTCGCGCCGCGCGATCCCGCCGCGATGCTCGCGCCCGCGGTCCTGGTCGCGCAAGCCAAGGCGCTGTCGCCGACGTTCGAGCCGCAGGCACTGCAATATCAACAGGTCACCGGACCGCGCGCCGTGGTCCGGATATGGGGGCACGACGATACCGCCATCTCCCCGCGTGCCATGGGCGGCTTCGTCGCGCTGGATCCGTACAGCGGCCGGGTCACGACAGCCGACTACCTGCCGGGACGCCAAGGCGCGGCGACGGCCACCCTCAGCAGTTTCTTCGCCTTGCATTTCGCCACCTATGGCGGCACGCCCGTACGCTGGATGTACTTCTTGCTGGCGCTGGCCGGCGCGTGGCTGTTCTACAGCGGCAACCTGCTGTGGATCGAAAGCCGGCGTAAAGCCCAGCGCCGGGGCGGCGATGCGCCGCAACAGCGGCGCAGTGCCTACGCCATGGCCGCCGCCACCGCAGGCGTGTGCCTGGGCTGCGTCTGCGGCATTTCGCTGGCCATCGTCGCCAGCCGATGGTTGCATGGCCGCGTCGCCGACCCTGGCAGCTTGCCGCTGCGCATCTACTACATGGTCTTCCTTGCCAGTGTGGGGTGGGCCTTCTTGCGCGGCGGCGCCAGGGCATCGGGTCATCTGCTCTGGTTTGCAGCGTCGGCCACCCTGGCGATTCCGCTGACGTCGCTGCTGGCCTGGTTGTTTCCCGGCGCAGGCCTGGCGGCGCACTGGAGCGCAGAAGCGCTGGGCGTGGACCTGACGGCGCTGGCCGGCGCAGCGTGTTTCGCCCGGATGGCGCGGGCAGCGGCCTGGCGGGCCAAGCATGGGCCGGCCGATAGCGTATGGTCCGCGCGCCGCGCGCCGGAGGACGCGGAAGCCCCGCTGTAGCGGTGCCGATCGACCCTCCGCCGGCGACGTCGCTGGATGACTGGATGCGCTCTACGAGGAATACCGGAGCAAGAAGGTGCGGTGATGAAGGGGGGGATGGAATGCCGCCTCAGGGTCGCGCGCCGGCGATCGCATGCGCTTTGATGCTTGATGCTTGATGCTTGATGCGCGTCTGCTACACTGTTGATGTTTGATGCGTGATGCTCAGGAGAATCCCATGCGTACCACCCTCGATATCGACGACGACGTGCTCGCGGTTGCGCGCGCGCGCGCCGAGCGCGAGCACGTGTCGATCGGCCGCGTGCTGTCGGCGCTTGCTCGCGCCGCGTTGCAGCGACCGGCCGGCGAGGCGCCGGCGATCCGAAACGGGTTGCCGGTGCTGCCGAATGCACGTGCGGCACGCCCGGTCACGCTCGAGATCGTCAATCAACTGCGCGACGAGACGCCCTGATGGCCTACCTGCTCGACGTCAACGTATTGATTGCGCTCCTCGATGCCGGCCATGTCCAGCACGAGGCGGCGCACGCGTGGTTCGGCCGGGTCGGGCACGCGGCGTGGGCCACCTGTCCGCTGACCGAAAATGGCGTGCTGCGCATCATCGGCAACCCGCGCTATCCGAATACGCTCGAGACGCCGGCCACCGTCGCACCGCTCGTCGCACAGTTGCGTGCGCATCCCGGCCACCGGTTCTGGCCGGATAATGTGAGCCTGCTCGATGCGCACCATGTCGACGCCGGCCGGCTGCTTGCGACCGACCAGGTTACCGATACCTATCTGCTCGCGCTGGCGCGCGCACATCGCGGCATGCTTGCGACTTTCGACCGGCGGCTGGTGGTCGACGCCGTGCCGGATGGCGCGCGGCACCTCGAAGTGATCCCCTGACCCGGCGGCCGCCTCCTTCGAACGACGCATAATCGTTGACGCGTTCGATATGCAAGGCAACAAGATCGAACGGCCGGTGGCTCGCCGGAGCCGGCACTGTGATAGAGGCGGCCTGCTCTCACTACGATTTGCTCAAGGAGGAGGCGCTCAAGCAACCGCGAACCTGCAGCAGGGCTAAGCTTGAGCGCGCGCCGGACGACAAGGCCGCCCAGCAAGAGCACACCCGAATTGAGCAAGCGGGCGACACCAAAGCATAGCCCGCCTGCCAACCCCCCTTCCTGTCAGAAGCGGTGACGCACGCCCACGCCGAAGCTGTCGCCGTGCGACTGGTCGCTCAGCTTGTCGTAGAAATAGGCGGCATAGACGTCGGTGCGCTTGGACAGGTTGTAGTCATACGCCAGGCCGACCGTGTTGCGCTTGAAGTCCGCGACGCTGTTCCTGGTCTTGTCGTAGGCATAGGAGACCAGCACATTGCCGTTGCCGACCGGCACCGAGGCGCCGACCTGGCCGTTGGTGTGCTTGATGTCGCCGGTGGCGTTGTTGACGTCGCTCTTGATGTACTGGCCCTGCGCGAACAGCTTGACCACCTTGAGGTCGTAGCTCACGCCGACCTGTACGGCGTTCTGCTTGTCGAAGCCGGCCAGCGCCGTGGGCGAGGTCACGTCGCCCGGCGCGCTGTTGAACTTGACCTGCTGGAAGGCCACGGTGGCGCCGAAGGCGCCGTTGAAGTAGAGCACGTTGCCGCCCCACTTGTTCTTGCCGATGCTGCCGGCCTGCTCGCCGAAGGAGTAGATCGCATTGGCGGTGAGGCCGCTGAAGTTCGGCGTGGAGTACACCACCGAATTGCTCCAGCCCGAATCGCCGATGATGCCCGGGTCGTAGACGCGGCCGTTGCTTGCCGAGAAGTAGGTGTGGAAGATCGCCGGCGAGAACACATAGGAGTCGACCAGCGGGTTGAACAGGATGGTCGAAATAAAGTAGGGCGTGGTGTTGCGCCCGAGCTTGACCGTGCCCAGCGTCGCGCTCTGCAGGCCGACGTAGGCATTGCGGGTGAACATGGCGTCGCCGTCGAAGCGGCCCTGCTTGCCGGTGTCCGGGCGCAGGAAGCCGTTGAGGTCGAAGATGGCCTTGAGCCCGGTACCGAGGTCCTCGGTACCCTTGATGCCCCAGTACGAGGTTTGCATGCCGCCGCTGTTGACCCCGTAGGCGCGCTCGGCGCCGCCTGCCTTGGTGGCGCCCACGTAGGCGTCGACCATGCCGTACAGCGTGACGCTGGATTGCGCCATCGCATTGCCGCAGAGCAAGGCTGCGGCCAGGACTGCCAGTTTCATGACCGGCTTGAATTCGTGTTGCATAAAGACCTCCATGGTTGACCTCGTTTTTTCGTATCTGGACGTTTCTAACCGTTGCTGGCTCTGTTGCGGCTTCTGTCGTTGCCTCTGTCCATTCCGCAGGGCACGACAAGGCCCCTCCGGGGTCATGTCCCGGCTTTCTTGAATCCTTGCGCGTACGCTGGAAAGGGCTGGCGCGGATGCGCCGGTGTTCAGCCTGGCCGGCTCATGCGTCCTGCCGGCTCACTTGCGTGGCTCGCCGGGCGGGAGGCGAGGAGGGCGGGGTCGTGGATTTTCATCTTGCCTTGGTGGGTGGCGGGACCAGGCCGCTGGTGAAGCATTCCGTCATGCGATGGATGCAGTTTGCGGCAATTCGATTGCATACAACCAGCACTTATTTCTTCTCATGGCGCGCGCAAATTGTGTGCACTCTCCGGTGGTATCGCCGCCCTGGCTGCGCACGCGCAGGCAGTGGGCGCACGGGCTGGCACGGTGGCGCCTGCGTGCCGCGTTCGCGGTGTTGCGGGCACGCATCAGGCGGCTTCGGCCAGCGGCTGGTGCAGGCCGGTCAGCGCCGCCTTCAGGTGCTCGGCGTAGGCCGCCGCAGGCGGCGGCAGGCTGCGGCCCTTGCGCGCCCCAAGCACCAGGCGGCCGCCGCACAGCTCGGGGTCGGACAGCGGCACGGCAATCAGCGTGCCCTGGCGTGTCTCGCGCAGCGTGCCGGCCTGGAACTGGAAGCAGATCGCGCCCGTCTGGCGCGCGAAGCTCTTGAGCATTTCCACCGTGGTGGCTTCCAGCATGACCCGCAGCGACAGGCGGTTGCGCGCGCAGATGGCCTCGATCAGCCGGCGGCTGCCAAAGCTCTCGGGCCCGAGCGCAACAGGATAAGGCTGACAGTCCGACAGCCGCAGCGCGCGCCGGCCGGCCAGCGGATGGTCCGGCCGCATCATCGCGCAGAAGGGCTGGGCGGACACCGCCAGTTCCTGCAGGAAAGGCGTGGGCGGCGGATCGTGCGCCAGCAACAGGTCGGCCTCGTCTTCCTTGAGCGCGGCGAGCAGGTCGCCGGAGTTGCCGACCGCCACGCGAAACTGCACGCCCCGGTGGGTGGACTGGTAGCGGCCGATGACCTCGGGCAGGAAATCGGTGGCGACCGATTCGACCGTGGCGATGCGCACCGTGCCGCGCACCAGCCCGCGCAACTGCTCCATCTGCGCGGCGGCCGAGTCGAGATCGGCCAGGCTGCGGCGCACGGTGGCGATCAGCACCTCGCCGGCGGCGGTCAGCCGTACGCCGCGCGGCAGGCGCTCGAACAGCGCAGTGCCGATATCCTGCTCGACCTCCAGGATCTTGCGGTTGAGCGCGGTGGAGGCGACGTGGAGCTGCTCGGCGGCCTTGCGGATCGAGCCGTGGCGGGCCACGGCGTCCAGATAGAGATAGAGGCGAGGCGGATGGAGCATGGCGGTTGCGCTCGGGCGCTGGTGAGATCGATCCGCTCTCACTAGCAAGGATCGTGCGCGCGTGCTCCTGCGGCCTTTCCGTTCCCTGCCTGGGTCATGCAGGCTGCCGGTCCGCCAGGTGTCAGGCCGCGGCGCCGCGATGCTGGGGCGCTGCCGCCGGGCAGTAGAGCTGCCGCAGCGCGGCCAGCAGCGGTGCCCGGTCCTGCCCGGGCGTGAGGGACGGTATCGGGCCGGCGGCGTCCGGCGCAGCCGACATGACCAGGCGCATGCGCTGGAGCCGGTCTGCTTCGAAACGAGCGAGCCAGGCGCGCGGATCGGTTTCGCCCCGGGCCAGCGCCGCCGCGATCAGCCCGGCGGCGGCGCAGGCGTCCTCGATGGCCTGGGTGGCGCCCTGGCCAAGGGCCGGCGCCATCGCGTGGGCGCTGTCGCCGAGGTACATCACCTGCGCGCGCGGCTCGGCAAAACGGATGCCGGACGCCTGCCTGCGGCACCAGTGGATGGCATCGGCGCGGGCGCGCAGGGTGTCGAGCAGCCACGCCACCGGCGGGCTCGGGCGCGCTTGCGTGGGCGTGTAGGCCGCGCAGAGCGCGTCGACAGCCCGGCCATTGCCGCTGGCGAAGGGCTGCGGCAGGATGCCGGCGATGGATACCTGGCCCTCCGGCAGACGGAGGGCCCGCAGCCGGTTGGGGCCGTTGCACCATTGTTCGTAATCGTCGATCAGCCCGCCGCCGGTATCGGGTGCCAGCAAATGGAAGAGCGAGAGGGGCGAGGCGCCATCATGGTGCGCAGCGGGCGGCCCACCGAATGCCGGCCGGACCGCCGATGCACGTCCATCGGCAGCGATCAGCAGGTCGATATCGTCGATCCGGCCGCGGCGCCCGTCTTGCTC
>NZ_JARJLM010000387.1 GCF_029335485.1 Cupriavidus basilensis | reverse complement strand
CGCCAGCCGCCCTTGACCCAGGCCCACCCGCCGCCGCCCTCGAAGCGCCAGACCCAGTGGCCGGGCACCCAGAAGGCGTGCGGAGCCGGGGGCGCTACCGTGATCTGTTCGACGATCACGGGTGGCATGGCCTGCACTGGCTGCTGTACCCAGCGCCCGTGCACCCAGAACCAGTCGTTGCCTTCCCATTTCCAGTGGCCCGGTACCCAGTTCCAGCCATAAGCAGCGGGGGCGGGGCCGCGATCCTCATGTACCGGCAGCGGCATATTGCGCACCACCACGTGCGGCGGCGGTGCGGGCTGGCGCACTACCACGCGCTCGGTTACACAGCCTGCCAGGCTCCCGAGCAGGGCCAGCGAAGCCACGGCGGGCAGGGCGGCGCGGAGCAGGCGGCGGCGCTGGGGCGCCTGGGGTTTGCTGCTTGCCATCTTTGTTGTCCTCTTGTTTTCGATCGGGCGTAGTGAAAGGCGCCGGCACCGGCCAGCGCGATCCGTGCGAACGGATCGCTTTCTTAACGGCGCCCGGCCGGGATTCCGGGACAGCAGCGGGGCGGCATTTTGTAATTGAGTATTACGCTGGATACAAGGGCCGCAGAGTTCAGGGGCCGCTCCCGCCCACGCGGCCGAAGGCCTCGGCCACCCAGCCGACAAAGCCCCGCGGCCTGCTGGCCTGTCTGGCCATGCGTGGCCGGACCCGGCTCAGCCGCCCACGCCAAGCAGCGCCAGCACGCCCAGAGCCAGGAAGATGGCAGCGGCGATCTTGTGCACCAGGCCGATCGGCATCTTGTTGGCGAAGCGGTCGCCCAGCACCACGGCGGGCGCATTGGCCAGCATCATGCCGAAGGTGGTGCCTGCCACTACGGAAATGACGTCGGTGCTGAAGCGTGCCGCCAGCGCCACCGTGGCGATCTGGGTCTTGTCGCCCATCTCGGCGAAGAAGAAGGCCACGATGGTGGTGCCGAGAATGCCGATGGCGCCCTTGACCGGCTTGGCCTGTTCGGCGTCGTCCAACTTGTCGGGGATCAGCATCCAGCCGGCCATGGCGATAAAGCCGGTGCCGAGGATCCAGCGCAATACGTCGGCGCCGAGCATATGCGTGATCCAGCCGCCGAGGGCGCCGGCAAAACCGTGATTGACGATGGTGGCGATGAAGATGCCGAGAATGATCGGCAGGGGCTTGCGGTAACGCGCCGCGAGCACGAGGGACAGCAACTGGGTCTTGTCGCCCATTTCTGCAAGGGCGACGATGCCTGTGGAGACGAGGAAGGCTTCCATTTGATTTCTTGGTGGTAACCGGGCCGCCGCATCGCGAGATGCCAATGACGCACACCTTTCCCGGCCCGGCCAGAAAGGTGAGGTCATCGGTCTCGCCAGGCGCTGGAAGCAGGCATCAAGCCTGTTCCGGGTGCTGCGCACGCCATAACCGCAAGCGGTCAAGTCTGTTGACGTACGCCCCCGTTTTTTCCTTGCTCCACATTGCGTGGATGGTGAAAACGAGGCGGCTACTCCCCAATGGAAGCCCGCATTATAGCCAGTGCGGGTGGCGGCCGTCCATAGCCGCCGTTGGGTGCTGTTGCGTGGTTCAGACCGGTACCGGCGAGTTATCGCTGGTCTGGCGGCCGCGGAAGTCGGTCCAGCACAGGGCCTTGAAGTCGTACAGCTTGCAGCGGCGCGCGGTGTCGAAATACCAGCGCCAGCTGAAGTTCTGGATGATGATGCGGCCCGGCAGCGCATGCTCCAGCAGTGCCTGGGCGCGTTTGAGGCGGTACAACGGCACGCTCATGTCCACGTGGTGCGCGGTGTGTTCCATGATGTGGTGCAGGGCGGCGCCGATGCCGTAGCTGAAGCGCAGGTGCACGGTGGTGGAAACGAAGGGTTGGGCGCGCGCCCACATCGTCTTGGTGTCGTACCAGGCCACGCTGGTGTGGGTGTGGTGCACATAGAGCACGAAGCCCACGGTGAAATTCCATACCAGGAAGGGCAGCACGAAACCCAGGCCGATCAGCAGCGCGACCGACTGGCCGCTGGCTGCCGCCGCCCAGACCAGCGCGCCGATCCAGGCCGCGCCGAAGGCGGCCACCAGCGTGCAGTCCCACAGGAAGATGGCGCGGCGCGTGGGCATCTGGCGGCGGCTGGGGAAGAACATCTTGAACCACCAGATCTCGAGCAGGTAATACAGGCCCGCGCCGAAGCCGTTGCGGTACACGCGCTCCAGCGCGCGGCGCCAGCGCGGCAGCGCCTGGAATTCCTCGAGCGAGTAGGGCGCCCAGACGAAGTCGAAGCCCTTGAGGTTGGAGTATCCGTGGTGCACCACGTTATGGCCGACTTCCCACAGGCTGTAAGGCGTCAGCGACGGCAGGAAGGTCAGCCGTCCCAGCCATTTGTTGAGGCGCCGCCGGGGCGTCAGGCTCTGGTGGCAGGCATCGTGGCCGATGATGAACAGGCGGGCGATGATGATGCCCATCGCCAGGCTCGCGGCCAGCTTGGCGAGCCAGTGCGAGAACAGCACGACACCGGCCAGGGTGGCCAGGAACAGCGCGGTGTCCAGCGCGAACAGCACCAGCGCGCGCGGCGTGCTGCGCTCGGCCAGCGGGATCAGCCAGCCCCGGATGATCTTGCGCGAGGGCAGTGGCACGTCGGGGGAAATAGGCTCCGGTACAGGGGCTTGCTGCGTGGCAATCATGCAAAAACCTTCAGTTGTCGAACGCGGGATGAGCGCGGGATAGGACGATAAGACGGCGCAGGCCGCAATGGGGCCAAGGTTGCGACAGCTTAGAAGGCTTGCGTGACAGGGGTGTTGATCGGGGTCAAGCCGCCGTGGCGCGGCCGGCTGCGAGTGATGTACCGTACACATGGTGCATCCCCGGCATGGCGAGAGAGGCGGGCAAGTCCCCGGGGCAGGGCGCTTAGTGTGCGGCGGGAGCCGACGCGCCGGCTGCCTCGCCCATCACATAGACGTTGCCGATGACGCGGTCGTCACCCAGCATGGCGAACGCGAACAGTTGTTCTTCCAGGGTTTCCGAGCGCTCGCTGCGGCGGGCGATGAGCGGCGTGGCTTGCGGGTCGAGCACGATGAAATCGGCCTCGCAGCCGGGCGTGAAGCTGCCCACGCGCTCGCTCCAGCCCAGTGCGTCCGCCGCGGCGCGGGTGGCCAGGTAGAACATGCGCAGCGCGCTCAGGTGATAGCCGCCCATGCGGGCCACCTTGTGCGCGGCGTTCATGGTGCGCAGCATCGAGAACGAGGTGCCGCCGCCCACGTCGGTGGCCAGCGTTACGTTGAGGCGATGGGCGTCGGACTGGTGGAAGTCGTAGAAGCCGCTGCCCAGGAACAGGTTGGAGGTGGGGCAGTGCGCCACCGCGGCGCCGCTGTCGGCCAGGCGCTTGCGGTCATCCTGGTCCAGGTAGATGGCGTGGCCGTAGAGCGCGCCCGGACGCAGCAGGCCATAGTGGTCATAGATGTCCAGATAGCTGCGCGCTTGCGGGAACAGCTCGGCCACCCACTTCACTTCGTCGCGGTTTTCCGCCACGTGGGTCTGGATGAAGGCGTCCGGGTAGGCCCTGGCCAGTTCGCCGCAGGCGGCCAGCTGCGCGTCGCTGGAGGTGGGCGCGAAGCGCGGCGTGATGGCATACGACAGGCGGTTCTTGCCGTGCCAGCGCGAGATCAGGTCGGCCGAGTCGCGCGCGCCGGATTCGGCGGTGTCGCGCAGGAACTCGGGGCAGTTGCGGTCCATCAGCACCTTGCCCGTCACCAGGCGCAGGTTGCGGCGGTCGGCTTCGGCGAAGAGCGCGTCGGCCGACGCCGTATGCACAGTGCTCCAGGCTACCGCGCTGGTGGTGCCGTTGCGCAGCAGTTCGTCGGCGAAGAAGCCGGCCACCGCGGCCGCGTACTCCGGCTCGGCAAAGCGGCGTTCCTCGGGGAAGGTGTAGGTCTCGAGCCAGTGCAGCAGGCCGGGCGAGGGCGAGGCGATGATGTCGGTCTGCGGGTAATGCACATGGGTGTCGATAAAGCCGGGCAGGATCAGCTTGCCACGGTGGTCGATCACCTCGGCCCCGGCGGGGATCTGCGCGGCCAGCGCGGTATAGTCGCCGGCCGCGGCGATATGCCCGGCGGTGACGATCAGCACCCCGTCTTCCCAATACTGGTACGCGTCGTCATGAAACTGCGGATCGCGCAGGAAGTGCAGCACGCGGCCACGGATGGCGCGGGTGATGGACTGGGTGGGGGGCGTGGTCGTCATATCCATGTCTCGTCGTGCGCCGGCGCGCGTGGCGCGCCGGCATCTTGGTGTGCGCCGCGCGTCAGGCCGTGGAGGCCGTGGCGGGCAGTGGGGATTGCCAGAAGTGGTCGACTTCGGCGAGGAAGGCGGCCTTTTGCGTGGCTGGCAGGAAGGCCGCCTCGAAACTGTTGCGGGCCAGCTTGTGGCCATCGTCCGCGGTCAGCGGCAGGGCGTCGAAGGTGGCTTCCCAGTTGGCGTTCATATAGCCGCCGAAATAGGCGGGGTCGTCCGAGTGCAGTGTCACTGCCACGCCGGCGTCGAGCAGGCGCTTGAGAGAGTGGTCGCGCAGGTCGGGATAGACCTTGAGCTTCTGGTTGGAGAGCGGGCACACGGTCAGCGCCACGCGCTCGCGTGCCAGGCGTTCGACCAGCGCCGCGTCGTCGATGGCGCGCACTCCGTGGTCGATGCGCTCCACTTTCAGGATGTCGAGTGCGTCGGTGACGTACTGCGCCGGGCCTTCCTCGCCGGCATGCGCCACCAGGTGCAGGCCAAGCTCGCGGGCGCGGGCGAAGACGCGGGCGAATTTCTCCGGCGGGTTGCCTTGCTCGGAAGAATCCAGCCCCACGCCGACGAAGCGGTCGCGGTAGGGCAGCGCGGCTTCCAGCGTGGCGAAGGCGTCTTCCTCGGACAGGTGGCGCAGGAAGCAGAGGATCAGGCTGCTGGAAAAATCGTATTGCGTGCGGGCCTGGGCCAGCGCGTCGGAGATGCCGTCGATCACCACGCTGATCGGCACGCCGCGCGCGGTGTGCGTCTGCGGATCGAAGAAGATCTCCGCGTGGCGGACGTTGTCGGCGACGGCGCGCTGCACGTAGGCCATCGTCATGTCGAAGAAATCTTCCTCGGTCAGCAGCACGCTGGCGCCGGCGTAATAGATATCGAGGAAGGATTGCAGGTCGGTAAAGGCATAGGCTTCACGCAGCGCCTCCACGCTGGCGTAGGGCAGCTTGACCTGATTGTGCTGGGCCAGCCGGAAAATCAGCTCGGGCTCGAGCGTGCCTTCGATATGGACGTGCAGTTCCGCTTTCGGCGTTTGGCGGATACGGTCTGCTAGCGCGGCATCGAGCGTCATGGGGTTCCTTTTGCGGTCTTGGTTTGCGTCGTGTCCGTCGCTTGGCTGCCGCGGCCGGCGGCCAGCGCGCCCAGGTGGGCGAGGCGCTGGTCGCGAACCTGCAGCAGTTGCGCGACGATGGCAACCGCAATCATAGCCGGAGCTTTGTCCGTGATGCCGGAGACGCCCATCGGGCACGTCATTTCCGCAAAGCGGGCAGGGTCAATTCCTTTTTCCGCCATGCGATGCTCGAAGCGCGCGCGCTTGGTCCTGGAACCGATCAGGCCGAAATAGGCAAAATCATTGCGCCGCAGGATGCGCTCGCACAGCGTCTGGTCCAGCGCATGGCTGTGCGTCATCACCAGGAAGTAGCTGCCGGCGGGTGCGTCGTCGACCACGGCCTCGGCCGTATCGGTCGCTTCCGCGACAACGTTGTCCGGCAGGCCGGGCGGGAACAAGGTGTCACGCTCGTCCACCCAGTGCACGCGGCAGGGCAGGTTGGCCAGCACCTTGACCAGCGCATGGCCGACGTGGCCGGCGCCAAACAGCACCACATGCAATTCGTCGGGCACCATGATGTCGGTCCAGCTGCCGTCCCTGCGCAAGGCCACCGAAGGCGTCAGTGCCTGTGCCGCGGCGTGCCGCACCGGGCCTGCCGGCGGCACCGTGCGCGTCAGCGCGCGTCCGGCGGCGAAGGCCGCCTGCACCGCGTCCAGCCACGGCAGGTCGGCTTCGCTCAAGACTTCGAAGGCAAGTTGCACTACGCCGCCGCAGCATTGCCCCAGTGCCGGCCCCAGCGGGATGCGCACGATTTGCCGCGTGGCGCCGTCCTCGGCCAGCATCGTGCGCGCGATCTCCATGCCGCGCCATTCCAGGTGCCCGCCGCCGACCGTGCCAACCAGATCGTCGCCCGTCACCAGCATGCGCACGCCCGGCTCGCGCGGGGCCGAGCCTTTCACCTCGGCGATGGTGACCATCGCCACCGGCACGCCGGCACGCACCAGGCGGGTGGCGTCGGCGAAGCGGAAGGGTTTGAGAGGAGCGTCCTGCATGGTGGTGCCTTTTGGGGTTGATGCTGTGCTTCTTTGAAGCGCCTTACGTCGTCGATTCGTTGCGGTCTTCAGCGATGGCGGCGGACGGGAGGCGCTGTCGTCAGCCGCCTCGCCTCACTGCACCACCGGCGCAGTTGCCCGCATGGCATCCACCGCATCCAGAATCGCCTCGCTGGTAGCCGGCGCCACCAGCGGCGGATTCACCTTGTAATCTCCCACGCTGGCCACCGCATCGCGGATCGCGAAGAACACCGAGAACGGCAGCAGCAGCGGCGGCTCGCCCACCGCCTTGGAGCGATGGATGCTGTCTTCCGCGTTGTCGTTCTCGAACAACCGCACGTGGAAATCCTCCGGACAGTCGTTGACCGTCGGGATCTTGTAGGTGGAAGGGGCATGCGTCATCAGCTTGCCGTCCCTGTTCCACCAGAGTTCCTCGGTGGTCAGCCAGCCCATGCCCTGGATAAAGCCGCCTTCCACCTGGCCGATGTCGATGGCCGGGTTCAGCGAGCGGCCGGCATCATGCAGCACGTCGGCGCGCAGCAGGCGCCATTCGCCGGTGAGCGTGTCCACCAGTACCTCGGAGCAGGCCGCACCGTAGGCGTAGTAGTAGAACGGCCGCCCCTGCAGCCTGGACTGATCCCAGTAAAGCTTGGGTGTGGTGTAGAAACCGTCGGACCACAACTGCACGCGCGCCACATAGGCCTGGCGCGCCAGGTCGCTGAAGTCCAGGCGCAGTTCGCCGGCGACGATCAGGTCGTCGCCGAACTGCACGCTGTCCGCATCCACGCCGGCCTGGCGCGCGGCGAAGGCGGCCAGGCGCTCGCGGATCTGGCGCGCGGCGTCCTGGGCGGCCTTGCCGTTCAGGTCGGTGCCGGTGGAGGCGGCGGTGGCCGAGGTATTGGCCACCTTGCTGGTGTCGGTGGCGGTCACACGCACGCGCTCCAGGCGGATGCCGAGTTCGTGCGCCACCACCATCGCCACCTTGGTGTTCAGGCCCTGGCCCATCTCGGTGCCGCCATGGTTCACCAGCACCGAGCCGTCGTTATACACGTGCACCAGCGCGCCGGCCTGGTTGAAGTGCGCGACGTTGAAGGAGATACCGAACTTCACCGGCGTGATGGCGATGCCTTTCTTCAGCACCGGGCTGCCTGCATTGAACGCACGCGTGGCCGCGCGGCGCTCGCGGTAGGCGCTGCTGGCCTCGAGTTCGTCGAGCAGTTCGTGGATGACGTTGTCTTCCACGGTCTGGCCGTAGGGTGTGACGTTGCGCTCGGCCTTGCCGTACAGGTTGGCGCGGCGCACGTCGAGCGAATCGCGGCCCACGGTGCGCGCCACGTTGTCGAGGATGTACTCGATGGCGAAGGCGCCCTGCGGGCCGCCGAAGCCGCGGAAGGCGGTATTGCTCTGCGTGTTGGTCTTGCCGCAATAGCCGTCGATCTTCACATTCGGCAGCCAGTAGGCGTTGTCGAAGTGGCAGATGGCGCGGGTCATCACCGGGCCGGACAGGTCGGCCGAGAAACCGGCGCGCGAGACCATTTCCACCGCCACGCCGTCGAGACGGCCTTCGGCATCGTGGCCGACTTCGTAGTTGAAGACGAAGTCGTGGCGCTTGCCGGTGATCATCATGTCGTCGTCGCGGTCCGGACGCAGCTTGACCGGGCACAGCAGCTTCCAGGCAGCCAGCGCGGCGCAGCAGGCGAACATGGCCGACTGGGATTCCTTGCCGCCGAAGCCGCCGCCCATGCGGCGGCATTCGACCAGCACCTGATGCGCGTGCCAGCCCAGCATATGTGCGACAGCGTGCTGCATTTCAGTGGGATGCTGGGTCGAGCACCACACGTGCATGCCGTCGTTTTCCTTGGGCGCGGCGTAGGCGATCTGGCCTTCCAGGTAGAACTGCTCCTGGCCGCCCAGGCGGATATTGCCCCTGTCGCGATGGACGGCAGCGGCAATATGGCTGGCCGGCTCGCCGCGCGTCAGGTGCATCGGCGGCAGCACGTAGCTGCCGGCCTGGTGCGCCGCCTCGGGCGACAGCACGGGCGGCAGGTCTTCATATTCGATCGCGCCCAGGCGTGCCGCACGGCGCGCGGCATCGTGCGAGGTGGCCACCACCACGAACACCGGCTGGCCGATGAACTGCACCAGGCCGTTGGCGAGGATGGGGTCGTCGTGGATGATCGGGCCGCAGTCGTTGGCGGCGGGGATGTCCTCGGCGGTCAGCACGGCGACCACGCCCGGCGCGGCCCGCACCTGGTCGAGCGAAATGGCCTTGATGCGGGCATGGGCCCGCGCGCTCATGCCGAGCGCGGCGTGCAGCGTGCCGGCCAGCTCGGGAATGTCGTCGGTATAGGTGGCCGTGCCCGCCACATGCAGGTGGGCGGATTCATGCGGGCGCGAGATGCCAACCTGCGGCGTGGAGACGGCGGCCCTGGCCTCGATCCCGGCGTCGAACAGGAAGGGTTCGGTTTGCTTGTTCATGCCGATCTC
>NZ_JARJLM010000386.1 GCF_029335485.1 Cupriavidus basilensis | reverse complement strand
TTCGAGATCCTGCCGCAGGTCAACCAGCTGGCCTATGCGGTGGCCTTCGAGTCGCTGTACCGGGGCTGGGACCAGGCCGGCAAGCGCTTTACCGAGGTGAGCGAGGCGGATCGCGACTGGCTGCTTGGCCAGGCCCGCACGATCCGCGAGCAATACCGCCTGCCGGTGATCTCGATCGACTACTGCCCGCCCGCCGACCGCCAGTGCGCGCGCGATACCGCGGCGCGGATCCGCGCGCAGGGCATCATCCCCTATGTGGCCGACCCCGGCCTGCAGACGGTCGGCATCGGCAGCATCGAGGTGATGCCACGCCGCGTGCTGGTCGTGCAGGACCGTCCGCCCGGCGTTTCGCTGGACAGTTCCAAGGGGGTGCGCTATGTATCCACGCCGCTGAACTACCTTGGCTATCGCGTTGACCTCGCCGATGTCGGCCAGCCGCTGCCGGAGATCGGTGCGGACCGCTATGCTGGCGTGGTTGTGTGGCTGAGCGGGCCGGACAGCAGCACCGGTGCGCGTCTATACGACTGGGCGGAAAAGCTGATCGCGCGAGGCATCCCGATTGCCTTCCTCAATGATTTCGGCGCGCCGGTCAAGGGCCGGGTCGCTCGTGCGCTGCAGCTGCAGTCGGTTACCGGGGAAGCCAAGGGGCGCGTCGAGGTGCTGGAGCAGGATCCGATGATGGGTTTCGAGGCTCCGGTATCGCCGGACAGGCTGCATGCCGTGCCGGTGCGAGCGGGGGAGGGATCGAGAACGCTGCTACGCCTGCGGGCCGGTGCGCTGACCTACGATGCCGCGGCGATCACGCGGTGGGGTGGTTATGTCTTGGGGCCCTATGCGGTGATGGCGGATTTTCGCGACCGGGACAATGATCGCTGGGTGGTGCAGCCGATCTCCTTCTTCCGCGAGGCGCTGCGCCTGCCGGTCATGCCCGTGCCCGACGTGACCACCGAAAACGGTCGACGCCTGCTCACCATCCATATCGACGGCGACGGCTTTGCCTCGCGTGCCGAAATTCCCGGCGGTGGCTTTTCCGGCGAAGTGCTGTTCCGCGAGATCTTCGATCGCTACCGCCTGCCCATGACCATGTCGGTCATTGAGGGGGAGGTCGGTGCGAGCGGCATGTACCCCCATCTGACGCAACAGCTCGAGCCGATCGCGCGCAAGATCTTTGCCCAGCCATACGTTGAGGTGGCTTCCCACACGTACTCGCACCCTTTTGTCTGGTCGCGTGCGCTGGTAGGTGCTTCTGCCCATGCGGCCGAGCAGGCTGCCGCGCGTGAATACTACATGCCCATTCCTGGCTATAACGTGAGCCTTCAGCGCGAGATCCAGGGATCGATCGACTACATCAACAGGGTGCTGGCGCCGGCCGACAAGCCGGTCAAGATGGTGCTGTGGCCCGGCGATACACAGGTGCCGGCCGAGGCGATCAGGCAGGCCAATGCCGCTGGCGTGCAGAACCTCAATGGCGGCGACACCATCATCACGAAGAGCAATCCGAGCTGGACCGCAATTTCCCCGATCGGCGTGAACAAGGCCGATGATGCCTTCCAGGTGTTTGCGCCCAACCAGAACGAGAACGTCTACACCAATCTCTGGCATGGGCCTTACTACGGCTTTGAACGCGTGATCGAAACCTACGAACTGACAGATCGCCCATTGCGCTTCAAACCGGTCAATATCTACTACCATAGCTATTCCGGCACCAAGGTGGCTTCGCTCAAGGCGCTGCGCAAGGTCTATGATTACGCGCTGGCGCAGCCGCTGTTCCCGGTTCATTCCACCGACTACGTACGCAAGGTGATCGACTGGCAAGGCATGGCGGTGGCGCGCGAGCTGGGCGGCGACGGCAAGCAGCCGGCTGCATGGATCGTGCGCGGTGACGGCAACCTGCGCAATGTGCGCTGGACCGGATCGGATGTGCCCGACGTGGCGGACTCGCAAGGCGTGACCGGCACCTCGCCGGCGCCCGGTGGGGGCGTCTACGTGCACCTCGCCGATGGCGCCTCGCGCATTGCGATGCGTGCCGCCAATGCTCCTGCACGGCCCGCCAGCCCGGAGATCGTCGAAGCCAGCGGCTTCGTGCGGGACTGGCGGCGCAGCCGCCAGGGCGACACACAGCGCCTGCGTTTTGATTTTAGCGGCTACGCCAAGCCCTTCTTCCGCCTCGCCGGCGCGGACCGCTGCCAGGTAGCCATCGACGGCAAGACGGCAGGAGGTGTGCGGGATCGCGGTGCCCAGCGATTCGATACCGCGCCCGTTCCCAATCCGCGCAGTGTCAAGCAAAGCGTCGAAATCACCTGTGCAGCTTGAGCGCCGGGACTGCCGAGGGGGGCAGCGTGCCCCCGCGGCATTGGCACGGTGGCGCGGGCAAGATACGCGAGGAAGTTATGCCTGCCCCGGTAGAGACATGCCTGCGCGAGACGGATTGCGGCCGCGAGCAGCCTGACATTGCGCTCTGCAGGTTGTCCCCATTACGTAGGCTCTCTACCCGATACCTTGAGCCACCACGGCAAGCAGCGGCCTTTCAGCACCGATGTCGAAGCCCGCGCCCTCTCGATAGGCACTTCCGCCGACGGCCTGTTGCTGCGCCCCGACTTCAGTGCAGTGGATCCCGAAACCGTCTCCATTCAGCGCTACAAGCAGCTAGTGCCACCACCTAGTGGATAGTGAGATACATACTCACCTTGGGCCACGGTGCTCCCATTTTGCAGCTGATTTCACATCCTTGCGCCGTGCTACGATTGTCCTAGGCAACTGGAGAAAGCGATGGATCTCCAAGGTTTCGCGTACTACAAAGATCACTGGTATGAGGCTTGCGCAACTTCCGCCGGAATTGGTGGGCCGTGGCAAGGCGATGTGACGATCTGTGCAAAGGCGGCGGACGGCACCTCGATCAAGATCCTCGAGCATGAACCCGTGCCAGGGCAGTACTTTTCCGAAGGTGAGGCATGGCAGCATGCGCGCGACTATGCCGAGAAGCTGATCGACGAAGGCCGGGCCAATCCTGGCGCTTGTTGATCTGTTCTTTACACCGCCGCCAACAACACCAGGCCACGCCTGCAACGTTCTACGATCCTCCGAAATCCTGAGAGGGCACTATGAGCATCGAAAGCTACAACGGCTACACAGTTCGTGGCTTCGGGAGACCACTGGTTGATGGCATGTTCGAGGCAACCGGTGCGGTCGAGAAAGATGGTCGGCTCCAGGAGGGGTCGGAGCCGCTCGGCTACTACCCGACGTTCGAACTTGCCGTAGCGCAGGGCCTTGTCTGGGCGAAGGCGTGGGTTGATGCGCACAGCTGAGTTCTCCTGAGCTTCGCCGCCCACGTCCCGAACGGCATTTTTCCGCAGTCCAGGATGGCGCGCACCTTGCCATCGGTGACGAGGCTGGGATGCCCTTTGGGCACACAACGATTCCTTTGATTCCAAGGCAGGGGTTGTCATGAATTGGTTCGTGGTCCTTTCCGGCTCGCACTGGCGCAATATCTCCAACGTGGTGTTCCAGGAACACAGCCGAACGGCGGAGTGGAGCCAACTGGTTTGCGATGGATTCGATGCAAGTGGCGCGATGGCCGAGATCCAGAAAAATGGCGCCACGATATTCGTGCCGCATAGCGCTGTCATCGTGGCGGTTAACATCAAGGACAAGATGCACCCATTGGGCTTTATTGATGCAGAGGACGGCGCGGGCTGACTTCGCGCGATGCATTGCCCTGTCCGAGTTCGCGCGGACTCACTCGATGCCTCGGAGTGCGCGCGCTCGGGCAACGGGCGGGCCGGCTCGCACATTCCCACTTCGCCGACGACAGTTCCGGCCCGGATGGCCAGATTTGTCATGCTAGGATCCTCCGGGGCTCCGGGAGATGGTCATGGTTCAGAAGTCGTTCCACGAACTGCCAGCGGATGAGCACGCGGAATTCGAGGCAGCATGTACGCGGCATGGGTTCGTCCGGGAGGACTTCGACGTGAGCGCGGAAGAGGGTCTTCCTCTGGACGGCGGACCGCACTCGCACCATATCCACCGCAAGATCACTGTCGCCCGTGTGACCAGAAGCGAAATCCAGATATATCCCGCAGGACCAGGGACCTCGTGGACGGTCGCGTTCGAGCGAGACCTGGAGCAGGATGTCTTTGGCTTCCCCCTTGCCGATTAGGCGGCTGGGAGATTTCGCTGAAGACGATGCGTTCGACGGCGCTCGCTACCTGACCTGGGCGGTCGAGCGAGTGGACACACTGGAAGTGGTCCAGGCAATCGTCGTTGCCCACTCTCGACCGAGCCTGGAAGCGGACGTGGTATGCGTTGAGGACTATGTTGCCGCAACAGCCGTTCGATACTGGCCTGGATTGGCGCCGGCGACTCTCCGCATCAGGCGTCGGAGCGCAGTCGAGTCTTGGTAGCCCACGGCTTCGGCCACTTGTGCAACCGTCATCCGGCTGGTCTCCAGAAGGGCTCTGGCGCGTCGCAACCTGACACTCTGCACAAGCGCCAGGGTACTCTTTCCCGTTGCCTTTTGAATGTGGCGCGACAAGGTTCGCTCGGACATGCAGAACGCTTGAGCCAATGCTGCCACCGTCGGCGGATTCGGAAGCGCGGATTCGACCTTCGCAGCCAGCCTTGCCACCAGGTCGTTCCCGCTGGCCAGCGCCTCCGGCACGATGTATGGCGCCTGCGCCTGGCGACCATCGATCAGCAGCATGCGCGACACGATGTCAGCGAGCGCGCTGCCACAACGCTGGCGCAGCAGGTACAGCATCAGGTCTGTCTGCGCGAAGGCAGCGCCGGCAGTGATCACAGGCCCGTCTGCACATACCATCCGGTCGGCATCGACCAGGCAGTCGGGCTCCATCCTTTTCAGCAGGGGAGCGAGCCACCATGAGGTTGTGGCGCGTCGCCCCCGAAGCAGTCCTGCGGCGTGCAGCAGGAACACCGCCGAGCACGCGGCCGCCACATGCCCGCCGGCCTTGACATGTTGTGCGAGGCCTTCGATGACTTTCACCGAATCGACGCATCCGAGGCGTTGCCGAATGGAAGCGGATGTATCCAGGCCAAGACCCGGCAACACCCATGTCGATCGCTCCCCCTTTGCCCTTGCCGGCAGTCTGGAAGTATCCACGGTCAATCCGCCCAGCAATCGAACCGGTCCACCCTCGACTGAGCACAGTCTCCACCGCGGCGCGGCCACTTTTGCCCTGGCCGCCAGTGCGCCTGCCGCGGCAAGGATGTCGCGTGTGGCCGCAACGCTGGAGGGATACGCCCCCTCAAGGACTAGAACCGTAAAATCGTACATGTCGGATTTAGCTTGAAAACGGTCATATCAGACACTGTCATTCTGACGACGAAAACATTCCAATACAAGCTCTGCATAAGCTGGAAGCCGGATGCGAAGTGCCTGCTTGCGACCTTGGTCGTCCTGCACGACGTGACTGAAGGTCCCTGGGGCGCAAGTGGGTCCCTGCGCAGACTCGGGGGCTGCGCCGGGGCCTCGGGCCATGCGTGTCCATGGCATCCCATGTAGCCAACCTCAAGTGGTTCCGATGATCAATCGAACGCAAAGGAGCAGCGATGGCAGCCAGCCAGAATATGAATGAGGACGACTCGCTAGACGATTTTGACCAGCGCCGGATTACGCTAGACGGGGCGACAAAGGTGGTGCACGTCACCGGCGTCGGCCCGGCGGTGATCGTGATGGCGGAAATGCCGGGCATCAGCCCGCACGTCGCGCGCTTCAGCCGCTGGATACGCGAGGCGGGTTTCACGGTGTACATGCCGTCGTTATTCGGCCGTGATGGTGCCGTGCCCCAGGTCGACGAAGGCATCGCCACCTTCCGCCGAGCCTGTGTCAGTGCAGAGTTTCGCGCCTTCGCTGCCAACGAGTCGAGCCCGGTCACCCAATGGCTGCGATCGCTTGCGCGGCTGGCGCATGGGGAGTGCGGCGGTCCAGGCGTCGGAGCGATCGGCATGTGTTTCACCGGCAACTTCGCGCTCGCGATGATGCTTGAGCCGTCGATGCTCGCGCCGGTGGTATGCCAGCCGTCATTGCCTATCGACAACCCCGCCGGCATGAATATGGCTCCCGACGAACTCGCTGCCGTGCGGGAGCGTCTGGAGCGGGAGGACCTGATCGTCATGGCCTACCGTTTCGAGGGCGACAGGCATTGCAGGGCGCAGCGGTTCGCAGCGTTCACCGAGGCGCTGGGCGAACGTTTTGTCGCGCGCGTAATACCTGACAGCGCAGCCAATCCGGACACCCCGCCGTTTTTCGAAAAGGTGGTGGCAAGCCCCCACAGCGTGGTGACTGCGCATCTGGTCGATGAAGCGGGCCAGCCGACGATTGCGGCGCGTGACGAGATTCTGTCGTTTCTTGCGTGTCGACTCGGCGGATGAAGCCAGCAGAAGCGGTCAGTTTGCTTGCCATGCAGATCAGAAGACGGTGGCGGCCAGGCTTGAACAAGGAGATGGAGATACGATCACCAAGGTGGATAGAGCGGACCCACCAGACAGTATCCTGAGTCTGAAATTCGTTGAAGAAATAGGTCTGTCGGGAAGACGTGGAAGCCTAGGAGCGAAGCGCAGCAAGGCTGAGTCCTTGCGAGCATTCGCGACAACAGATCGCGCCCCTTATCGGCTGACCTATTCAACGAATTTGCGAGTCAGGACCCTAGTGCTAGGGCTTGGGAGGCCGAACATGATAGGCAAGGATCCAGGTGCAGATCAGCGGGCCCAGTATGGGGAGCAAAGCAAGATAGGCGTAGTGGCCGCGAATGCCGGCAGCCTTGAAGGCCAAGCTATAGGGAACGAACCACAGCGCCTCGAAAATCAGAAAAGCTATTAATTCTGTTACTACTGTCATGCTTCCTGCTCTATTCGCCTCTGCTGGACAGAGAAAAAATGGATGCAGAGATGGCCCGTCATCTTGATAAAACCGATTCGGCTCTCTGCGTTGCCGAAGGTGGGGCTATAAAGAAACCAGCACGTCCCGGGGCTCGGAATGTATTTGACGAGTCCTAGCTCGCGTAGGACGATTCTGGCACGAGCCGGAAGCAAGGATGGTGAACAAATGTTAAAGATGTCTGGGTGTCGCGTGCCTGGATCGACCCTGATTCGGATGATCAAGTACGCCACGCAATATGGACCATATCGCCATCGTCACTGGCAAGATTGTGGGATCATGCGTATTTTGATTTTTCTGTCTTTATGGTAGGCAAGCCGAGTAAGGAGCATTGGAACCAATACGGCGAAATGCTCGTTGAGTACCAGAATCGGGCTTGGCCAGTAAGACTTGTGCTCGGCCATCACCATCGAGCGGGAGACTACCGGGTGGTCGAGGTGAAGGAGGGCCGCTTGATTGTTGCCCCGCTCGGTGAGCGCCACTGGCCGGAGCGGCGTTGGCACCGGTCGCGGTCGGCAGCTTAAACGGATCCTGTCCGTCTCGATCCTCGAGGTCTCTTGCGTGGGCTCACATCTGGTCGGACGGGCTATTGCGCATCCTTTCTCCTGGCAGTGGCGCGCGCGGCAATACCCGCCGGTGCTTGTCCCGCGCATCTTGCCAGGTCGTCAAGGTGAATATCTTGTCAAACCTGGCGGCGATCAGGTGGGTCAGAAGCACAGGCCTATCCCATGGGCGGAAGCATATCCACACGCGGACGTGTCAACGATTATGGTCACGCCCGGCACGCCGTCTCCTGGCGCGTGGCGTAGTGGCGTTCGCCACGGGTGCGCAGGCGGATGGAGCGTGGGCCCACGAACTGAATCCAGTCAGCAAGCGAGAAGTTGAGCCGGACGCCGCAGTGATCGAAAGCGAGGCGGTCGATCCGCCAGGGAAGTGCCATGACCGCTGTCGTGTTTACCCCGGTCAGGAGCAGGGTGGCGCCGGCGGCCTGGGCGGCGGCCTCGGCCTCGGGATTCCTGGTATCTGCCGTGAGCAACGGATCGTCCACGATCAGGGACAGGCAGCGAATGTCAAGGCACTCCTCTGAGGGGGACTTGCGGTAGAGGTGGACGGTGCCCGGGGCGCAGGTGAACATGTCTCTCTCACTGATACTGTATGGATATACAGTATAGGGGTGGTGCGAGCGAGGCTGGCGATAGTTGAGTTAACTGTATGGATATACAGTATCGAGGCGTGGAATGTGGTGGCCCAAAGCAAAAAGCCCGCCGAAATGGCTGCCGTTGGAAGGATGTGGCAGACGCACCGGGCTCGCCGAGGTGGCCGCGGGGTCAGCGGCGGTGCCCGAAGCGGAAGATGCGCTGGTGATCTACAACGGGCTGTTCGCTCTCGCCCCGGGCCCGTTCGACACGGACATGCTGAAGGTTCCGATCGAACGGGCATTGCCGCTCGATCGCCTTGTCGATATGCTCCACAATCGGGAATCGGGCCGAGCGCGGGAGGATCATTCTTTCCAAGAGGCAGGCGGAAGTGCGCCGGCCCGCCGGCGCTATGCCACGGTGGATCGAGTGTTCGCGGCGCGGCTGGCGATAGACAATACCGGCATTCGTCCCACTGCGGCGAACCACGGCAATTCGAATGTTCAGGTGTGCCATTGACTTCAGATAGCGAGTATTTCCGAGCTTGCCGGTAATGCCATAGGTTTGGGTTCGGCCATGCGCGTCCCGGCATTCCCGGCAGCGGGTAGACTGGAAGAATTCCATTCTTGATAAGGAATTAACATGAGGTACGACATATTTGGGAATTACCAGATCGAAGTGCGGCGGGTTGAAAGCAAGTGGAGGGTATTTCGAATGGGGAATGGTTCGGCGGTCGAAATCTACGATCTGGTGATCCCTTCTGACGTGCTGGCGGATGAAGTCGAGGGATACCTCAACGACCTGCTTCATGAAGATGCAATTTGCGGCCGCGTGATCCGCCAGCTCTGACGGCGGCACCGTCGGGACTGCCTGTATTTGGCCGAAGGGTGCAGGTCCTTGCCTGGCAAGGGATAGCGAACAACCCCGCTACGCATAGAGAGCCGCTGCAGGGTGGGGCTGCAACCCTCAGGGACCTGCCATTCGCCACCATGAATTCATCACCATGAACCCTAACATTTGACATGCAACTCCACCCACATCACCAGGATTCCTTGGACGCGCAGTACGAAACCTTGCGCCAAGGCGCGCTCGATGCCTATCGCGCAAAACAGGAGGCCTTTGCGAGAGTTGTAGCGCAGTTTTCGCAATGGAGCATCGACGATCAGTCGCAGAGCTTGCATTTCATAAGAACAGACGCCCAGACTCAGGTCTTTCAAATCATACCCATCGGGACATATCTGCCGATGGAAGAAGAATGGGCTTGGGCGTGGGCAAATGATGCATTCCCGGACGCCTGTCGAAATGGAGCTTCCCGCATTAAGGATATCTGCGCAAAGACCGGGTACAAGATCTTTGAAACCTCGCACTTCCGCACCAACACCAACGATGTTGATGAGCTATGCGCTCTCTCACTCCAAGAGCTGGGCGGAGTCGCGGTCTTTAAAGTCAAGCATCAAACGCCATGGGTTTACTATGTTGTGAAATGAGTCCGAGCCGTCATGTCGAATTGAGGCTTTCCCGTTTGCGGTTTCCACGGCATAAGCCGATCACATAGGCTTGGGTGTGCTGCACGCGCCGACGATCGAGGAGACCGTGTCAGGGTGTCTGGGGACGGCATCCCCCGTGTTAGCTCGCCACCACTTGTCGCGCTTGACGGATTTTCTAAAATATTTCTGTGCGACGTCGCGCGGCGCCTGCCCTGTCGAGGGTGGGGTTCGCCAGCATCGATTGTTGTGTTGGAGGACATGACAAGATCGGGAGGCAGCTATGTACAGGCATGCAAGCTCACTGGCGGTGATCTACCCGCTGGAGACCGGGGAGTGGTTGTTCGCAGCAATCACCGGACCCCGCGTTATTCACTTTGGACCGTTTGAGTCCAGAGATGACGCCGATGAGATTCTCTCGGAGATGTATCCGGATATGCCGACGGTGGACCTGCCGGCACAGAGCAGGAAGCTGGATGGCGACGGCGTGAAAATCATGGGATATGCCGCAGCACAACAAGTCGTGGCTCAAACTGGCGAGTAGCCGGAGCAGCACTGTTCAGCAGCCGCCTTCGGGCGGCTTTTTCATGCTGCCGCAGCGAGAGTTCGGGCAAAAAGAAGACCGGCCGGGACGGGAAATCCATGCCGGTCTTGCGCAGAAGCAGAAGCGCGAAAGGGGCGCAGCAGATGCCGCGCGGCGCGAATTAAAACAGATGCATATCTGGTATGCAATAAATTTAATTTGTAAGAATAGTGTGACAAAATGACGCTAAGTTCAGTCAGGGCCTGCCAAGTGCTGGCTTCTTCATTTTTTCGATGTCGGCGGACAGAGCGATCCCAGCAGGCCACCCCAAGCAGTCTCTTAAGTACAAGGCGAAGCTGAGGGCCTGGATCGAGGGTGACAGGAGGTGCAAGGGATCGAACGCCGCCCTGGGCGTCGAGGCATCGCCCGGGCGGCAACCGACGGCCGGCTGAAGGCCGCGAGGATGGTCACGGCCGAGGCGTGGGTCTTTTATTCGCAGGCGCATGTGTGCGCGAAACCGGACGGATTGACCGGAGTCGGATGAGACACTACCCTCCGATTTCTTGCGTGGGGAATGGCATGCCTGGAAATCAGCTTGCGCCAGCACTTCTGATCATCGCTGTCCTGATAGGGATGACTTCACCAGTTGAGGCAACACCGGAAGCCCGGGATGTTGTGGTGAAGAATGGCGTTGCGATACGGTGCATGGCCAGCGGCTCTGGAGAGGCGATCGTCTTCGTCGCGACGAATAGTGAACCGAGGTCTCGGCATTGCGAGGCCAGGTGCAGCTACACAGGGGAGCACGGGCACACGGGTACCTTGGAGGTGTCCGGCAGCGTAGCCGCAAATGCGAGCCATGAGAACATGGCGATGGTCCACGCCCACGGCACAAGGATCAAGTCGATACAGAAGGTGACCTTCTCATGCCAGTGACAGGGGCGTCCAGGTTCAAGTCCCGGTGCGATCGTCATCCGTGCGGGTGCAGGGCATCAACGCGACTTGGTAAGGCGAGCTGTCAAACGCTGCCTGCGTGCGGTTTGACTTCGCCACCCCAACCGTGTCTCCTCCAACGCCCCTCGGTGGATTTGTCCGGCTAACCGCCGCAAGCCGACCCCCGTCAAAACGGCAGACACCCACCGGGCGCGCAAGCGCCTCTTGAAAATGCCGACTGGCAGTGACGTGCATCGCGCCGTATGCGCTGGCGGTGGCCGACGACAATACCAGGCAGGAATGCGTCATGCGGGATGTCTTCGCAGTGCCGTGGGAGCGCGCGTCAGCCTTTGTGGTTCCGCAGGTCTTGGCCGTAGCTGCTGCGTGTGCGAATCTGGCCATCCTGCCCGTGTACCAGCAGTTCCACCTTGTCGCGCTGTGCAATCACTGTGGCGGCATCGACAGCTTCCTCCTGGGTGGGGAAGTGTGCTCTTTCACCCTTCGCCCCCTCATGAACGACGTCCCACCCGTCGCCGTGGGGGATGACGTGTACGTTGCGTTGCGGCATTGAATCCATTGCAGTCTCCCTGAGCGGTGATCTACTGCTGTTTTAGGAGACGTTCGGTCCGATTGATAGTGGGCATTGTCCGACTTGAGCGTCTATACGAGCGCGTGGCGCTTGCCCCATCCGGGAAAAGCCGCCCCGGCAGACAGATCCGACGAGGGCAACGTCTCGTGAGCGCGTAAGCCTTGTCGCCGCCGCTTTGCTACGGCGTGCTCGACTGCGCAATCTTGCCTGGCTGCGCAGGAAACTTCCGCAGGCCAATACCTCCGGCGATTACGAGGTGCTCCTGCTTTTGAACATGCCTGTAGAATTCCGGTAACGTCGCTGCGCATTTAGGATTTCTTCAACTGACAGACCGTCCAAATCCGCGGATCTC
>NZ_JARJLM010000385.1 GCF_029335485.1 Cupriavidus basilensis | reverse complement strand
TGGCGGTGGCCCTGGCGACTTCGCACGCGCATCGCCTGTACACCATGCTGCTGGAAGTGCGGCCCTCCAACGGCGGCGCGATTGCGTTGTACCGGCAGGCGGGTTTTGCCGAAATAGGACGGCGCAAGGGCTACTACCCGGCCGCCGGGCAGGTACGCGAGGACGCCCTGGTGCTGCGCCGGGCCTGGGCGCCTCTGGAGGCCATGCCATGAGCCGTCGCGCCAGGTTCCTCGAAGTCCTAGGCATCGCTGACGAGTGGGTATTGCGCCGCGAACCGGCGCCGCCGGCGATGGAAGTGCCATCCGCTGACATGGCGCTCGCGCAGGCCGCCCCTGCCGATCAGATCGTGTTCGACGGCGCCGGCAAGGCACCACGGGAAGCGGTGCACGCCGTGCCGGCAGGCGAGGCCGTTGCCGGGATGCCAGCCGATGCCGGCCTGGACGAACCGCCAGCGCAGGCGGCGCCGTCCGCGTGGGCAGAGGACAGCGAGGCGGCGGCCGGGATGGCACAGGCGCAGGCCCCGCTTCCTGATCCGGTGCCTGTTCCTGTTCGCCTTGCGCCGGAACCGGTTGCACTCCCGGATGACGACGCCGGGTTCGAGCGGGAAGCCGAGCCGGCATCCGGACTTGCGCCCGCGCCAGCCGGCGAGCCGCTGGCGGCGCGCACCGCCAGCATCGCCGCGCTGGACTGGGCGTCGCTGGAGCAACGCGTCTCCGGCTGCATGGATTGCCAGTTGTGCCATGGCCGCACCCAGACTGTGTTTGGGGTGGGCGACCGCCAGGCCGAATGGATGCTGGTGGGCGAGGCTCCCGGTGAAAACGAGGACAAGCAGGGCGAGCCCTTCGTCGGCCAGGCCGGCAAGCTGCTCGACAATATGCTGTCCGCCGTGGGACTGGCGCGGGGGCGCAATGTGTTTATCGCCAACGTGATGAAGTGCCGTCCTCCGGGCAACCGCAATCCCGAGCCGGAGGAAATCGCGCAGTGCGAGCCTTACCTGCGCCGCCAGATCGCGCTGATCCAGCCCAAGCTGATCGTGGTGCTGGGCCGCTTCGCGGCCCAGTCCCTGCTGCGCACCACCACGCCGATCGGCAAGCTGCGCGGCAGCGTGCACAGCTACGAAGGCATTCCGGTGGTGGTGACCTACCATCCGGCCTACCTGTTGCGCACGCTGTCCGACAAGGCTCGCGCCTGGGAAGACTTGTGCCTGGCCCGCGAGGTACACGCCCGTGCGGGAGCCCAGGCCTGAGTTCGCGCTGAGCCCCGGCGGCGCCATCGACCTGGCGCCGCTGTGGCGCCATGCCGCCTCGCAGCGCCTGCGCGAGCTGGCCTGGTGCTCGTTGTCGCCCCCCTTGCTGGCATTCCTGCCCGCGGACGACGCGGCCGGGCCTTTGCTGAACGGGACTTCCCCTGTCCCCGAGACCGCCCTGGCGCGCTGGCCGGAAGGGGCCCTGGCGGCCTGGCAGCGCTGGCTGGCTGGAGCCGACCCGGCCTTGCTTCCCCCCACCATTGCGGAGCTTGCGGCCGGCCTGCAGCAGCCGCGCGCGCCGGATACGGCACCCGCGCCCAGCCTGAGGCTGGGCCGCCACGCCGAACGCCTCCTCCAGTTCACGTTGGAACACGCCGAAGGCCTGGAACTGCTGGCCGCCAACCTGCCGGTGCGCCGCGTGGGTTCGCACGGCGTGCAGACGCTGGGCGAACTGGATTTCGTCTGGCGCGACGTGGCCAGCGGCGCCACCGTGCATTGGGAGATGGCGGCCAAGTTTTACCTGCTGGTCGAGCCTGTGCCGGCTGCAGGCGGCATGCCGGGAAGCGGGGATGGCAGCGAGGATGGACGCGGCAACGCCGTCCTGGAGCGGCGTTGTTTCGTCGGCCCCAACCTGGTGGATCGGCTCGGCGACAAGCTTGAGCATATCGTGCGCCGCCAGCTGCCGCTGTCGCACACCCCTGAGGCCCTCGCGCTGCTGGGGCGGCCGGTCGACCGCAGCGAGGTGTACCTGCTGGGGTGGCTGTTCTACCGGGACGGCGTGGTGCCTGCGGACATCGCCCGGCTGGGCATTGCGCCGGATCACCTGCACGGCTGGTGGTCCAGCTTGCAGGACTGGTCGGACTGGGCCCGCGCGCGCGACGGCTCGCGCTGGTACCGGCTGCCGCGTTCGGCATGGATGGCGCCAGCCAGGGTGGCGCAGGCCCATACCGAGACCGCGGAGGCGGTCCATGAGGCGCTTGCGCTACGCTTTGCCGAGACGCACCACGATAAGAACTGGCGCCGCGAGGCGCCGGTGATGCTGTGCGAAGTGGAGCCGGCCGGGCAGCCTGGCATGTGGCGGGAACGCACGCGCGGTTTTGTGGTGCCGCCAGGGTGGGAGGAGCGCGCGCGCGAGCGCATCGCCAGGCAGGCCGGCTGAGCCGGCCCCGCCGGTCCCGTCAGTGGTGTTTATCCTCGCCGATCATGGCGAGCGAATTGAAGGTCCGCACGTTGTAGCGGTGCAGGCGCATGACCAGCAGCATCGTGATGCAGATAAACAGGCCAAGGGCTACGATCACCAGGCCTATTGGCGCATTCAGTTTGATCAGCAGGGCGTAGAGGCACAGCATCAGCAGTACCGAAACGTTCTCGTTGAAATTCTGCACGGCAATCGAATGGCCGGCCGACAGGAGTACGTGGCCCCGGTGCTGCAGCAAGGCATTCATCGGTACGACAAAGTAGCCCGACATGCCGCCCACGACCATCAGGAACACGTAGGCGATCGCCATGTAGAGCGGCATATGCAGGCCGAACAGGTCAAGCATGACAGCCGGCATCGTATCCTTGGTGTAGAAGGCCATCAGCATGACGACCCCGCCCATGGCGACGCCGAACGGCAGTACGGAGAGCGATCGGCGCAGCGGAATACGCGCTGCCGCAAGGATGGCGCCCACCGCGACCCCTACCGCTACGACTGCTTGCAGCAGGGCGCTTTGGGAGAGGTTGAGTCCAAGCGATTTCTCGGCCCATTTGAGGACGATGAATTGGAGCGTGGCGCCGACGCCCCAGAACAGCGTGGTCACTGCCAGCGAGATCTGGCCGAGCTTGTCGCGCCACAGCGCGACAAAGCAATCGCCAAATTCGGCGATCAGCCTGATCGGGTTCTTTTCCTGCTGGGGATAGCGGGCCCCGGTTTCCGGGATGAAGAGGTTGAAGACGGCCGCGATCACGTAGAACAGCATGATCACCACCATCGCCGCCTCGGCCGGCGTGCGGATGCCGGTGTCGATGTAGGGGACGTCGATGCCCAGCAGCAGCTTCGAGACGTGCACGGAAATCAGCGCGCCGCCCACCACGGTGCCGAGGATGATCGAGCTCACCGTGAGGCCTTCGATCCAGCCATTGGCGGCAACGAGCTTCTCGGGCGGCAGCAGCTCAGTCAGGATGCCGTACTTGGCCGGCGAGTACGCCGCGGCGCCGAAGCCGACGATGCCATAGGCCAGCAGCGGGTGCAGCCCGAACATCATGATGGCGCAACCGGCGATCTTGATGGTGTTCGTGATGAACATCACCTTGCCCTTCGGCATCGAGTCGGCAAAGGCGCCCACGAAGGCCGCCAGCACGACGTAGGAGAGCACGAAGAACAACTTGAGCAGCGGGGTCATCCACTGCGGGGAATGCAATTCGGTGAGAAGGGCGATGGCGGCGATGAGGAGCGCGTTGTCGGCCAGCGAAGAGAAGAACTGCGCGGCCATGATGGTATAAAAACCCTTCTTCATACTTTGGACTCTATCTCCATCGCTATTACCGTACAGGACAGGCAGCAGCGCGCCGCCTGGCGCTGTCATTGCCTCTGGGGAACCTGGGCCCGCCGCGTTGTCAAAGTGATGTTCACGCTGGCTTTGCGAGTGCCGAGCAGCTTGCCTGACCCTGTTAGACATATTGCATCACTTTGAAAACATGGCCGGAAGAACGTCCGGCTTTATAACACGAAAATAAGTCGATTCCGAGCTTCTCCGGCCCGCCGGTTGGACAGCGCAAGCGCGTTTCGATTCCCTAAATGTTTGCTCGAATGTGTTCAAATAACGGCTGTGCGGCGCGCCGCGCGTACCGGGTCTTCCCGGATATGGTGCATAGAGGCCGCGGGAGCGGTCCGGCCAGCCGGCCGGGACACCCCGCCGGGCTCCCGCGCCGCAGGCCTCCAGAAGCAGAAGCGATCCCATGCCAAGACCCATTCACGCTGTCATCCATCAACCGGCCCTTGCCAACAACCTGGACGTAGTACGTCGTTGCGCGCCGCAGTCGCGCGCCTGGGCCGTGGTCAAGGCCAATGCCTATGGCCACGGCATCCGCCGTGCCTTCGCCGGCTTGCGCGCCGCCGATGGTTTCGGCCTGCTCGACCTGAATGAAGCTGTGCTGATGCGCGAGCTGGGCTGGCAAGGCCCGATCCTGTTGCTGGAAGGTTTCTTCCAGCCGCAGGACGTACCCTTGCTCGAGCAGTACCGCCTCACCACATCGGTGCATTGCGAGGAGCAGCTGCGCATGCTGGAGGTGGCGAGGCCCAAGGGGCCGCTGGCGATCCAGCTCAAGCTCAATACCGGCATGAACCGCCTGGGCTTCCGCCCGGACCAGTACCGGGCCGCCTGGGAGCGCGCGCGGACGCTGTCCTGCGTGGGCAGCATCGTGCACATGACACACTTTTCCGATGCCGATAGCGCGCGCGGTATCGCGCACCAGCTGGCCGTGTTCGACGCCACCACCGCCAACCTGCCCGGCGAAGCCAGCCTGTCCAATTCGGCGGCCACGCTGTGGCATCCCCAGGCCCATCGTGCGTGGGTCCGGCCGGGGGTGGTGCTGTATGGCGGCTCGCCCACGGGCCATGCGGCCGATGTTGCCAGTTTTGGCCTGCAGCCGGCGATGTCGCTGCACAGCGAACTGATTTCGGTGCAGGACCTGCAGCCGGGCGATACCGTGGGCTATGGCTCGCTGTTCAAGGCCGAGCGGCCGATGCGCATCGGCGTGGTGGCCTGCGGCTATGCCGACGGCTATCCGCGCCATGCCGCGGGCTGGGGCGACAAGCCGGCGCCGGTGCTGGTCGATGGCGTGCGCACCCGTCTGGTGGGCCGTGTGTCGATGGACATGATCTGCGTCGACCTGACGCCCTGCCCGAAGGCCAGGGTGGGCAGCGCCGTGACCCTTTGGGGCCAGGGCCTGCCGATCGACGATGTCGCCGAGGCCAGCGGTACCGTGGGCTACGAGCTGATGTGCGCGCTGGCGCCGCGGGTGCCGGTCACGGTGGCGACCCTGACCGCGCCGGAGCAGCAGGCGCTGGCGTGAACGCCTGAATGCCTGGGCGGTTGCCCGGAACACTGCGGCTTAGTCCCGGCGTGACGCACCAGCATGGGCAGCCGTCCCGGTATGGCGCTTGCGCCGCACGAAACTGCCGGGGCGTGCCCAGCGCGCTCATCGCCTGCGCATCAGGGCAGCAAGTGCCGATACATCGGCACATCCGCATCCATATCCGCATTCCCGAGGACTCCCCAAGTTGGCCAAGCCCAAGAACGTCTACACCTGTACCGAATGCGGCGGCACTTCGCCGCGCTGGCAAGGCCAGTGCCCGCATTGCCAGCAATGGAACACGCTGGTGGAGAGCGTGGCGGAAACCGCCTCGGCCAAGCGTTTCCAGCCGCTGGCCGCGTCCGCCACGGTGCGGCGCCTGTCGGAAATCGACGCCGCCGACGTGCCGCGCTTCTCCAGCGGCATCGATGAGTTCGACCGCGTGCTGGGCGGCGGCCTGGTGTCGGGCGGGGTGGTGCTGATCGGCGGCGATCCCGGCATCGGCAAGTCCACGCTGCTGTTGCAGGCCCTGGCCAACCTGGCCTCGGAGCGGCGCGTGCTATACGTGAGCGGCGAGGAATCCGGCGCGCAGATCGCCTTGCGGGCGCAGCGCCTCGGCGTCGACAGCCCGCACATGGCGCTGCTGGCCGAGATCCAGCTGGAGAAGATCCAGGCCGCGCTGGAGTCGGAAAAGCCCGAGGTGGCGGTGATCGACTCGATCCAGACGCTGTTCTCGGAGGCGCTGACCTCGGCGCCGGGCTCGGTGGCCCAGGTGCGCGAGTGTGCGGCCCAGTTGACCCGCATCGCCAAGAGCACGGGCGTCACCATCATCCTGGTCGGCCATGTGACCAAGGACGGCAGCCTGGCGGGGCCGCGCGTGCTCGAGCACATCGTCGATACCGTGCTGTACTTCGAGGGCGACACGCATTCCTCGCACCGCCTGATCCGCGCCTTCAAGAACCGCTTTGGCGCCGTCAACGAGCTGGGCGTGTTCGCCATGACCGAGCGCGGCCTGCGCGGCGTCAGCAATCCTTCCGCGCTGTTCCTGTCGCAGCACGAGCAGGTGGTGCCCGGCTCCTGCGTGCTGGTGACGCAGGAGGGCACGCGGCCGCTGCTGGTGGAGGTGCAGGCGCTGGTGGATACCGCGAATGTGCCGAACCCGCGGCGCCTGGCCGTGGGGCTGGAGCAGAACCGGCTGGCCATGCTGCTGGCGGTGCTGCACCGCCATGCCGGCATTGCCTGCTTCGACCAGGACGTGTTCCTCAACGCCGTGGGCGGGGTCAAGATCACCGAGCCGGCGGCCGACCTGGCGGTGCTGCTGGCCATCCATTCCTCGATGCGCAACAAGCCGCTGCCGCGCGGGCTGGTGGTCTTCGGCGAAATCGGCCTGGCCGGCGAGATCCGGCCCAGCCCGCGCGGGCAGGAGCGTTTGCGCGAGGCCGCCAAGCTGGGCTTCTCGATGGCCGTGATCCCGAAGGCCAATGCGCCCAAGCAGAAGATCGAGGGCCTGGAGGTGGTGGCGGTCGAGCGGCTGGAGCAAGCCATCGACCGGGTACGGCATCTGGAGTGAAGGCCTGCGAGCGCAGCCGGCAGGGCGCGGCTGCGCACTGAGCAAGGGAGACATCGACACCATGCCCGATCAACAGGCTTGCTTGGCTGGCGCGGCCGGCAATGAACCGCTCGCGCTGGAGACCGCCCGCCTGCGCCTGCGGCAGTGGCGCAAGGCAGATTTCGCGCCCTTTGCCGCGCTCAATGCCGACCCGCTGGCCATGGCGCACTTCCCCGCGCCGCTGGACCGCGCCGCCAGCGATGCCATGGCGCTGCGCTGCCAGTCGCTGATCGCGGGGCGCGGCTGGGGTTTCTGGGCCGTCGAGCGCAAGCCGGATGGCGTCTTTGTCGGCATGGTCGGTCTGCACGAACCTGCATGGACACTGCCGTTCTCTCCCTGCGTGGAAATCGGCTGGCGCCTGGCCCCGGCGTACTGGGGGCAGGGCTATGCCATGGAGGCGGCGCTGGCCGCCCTGCGTTTTGGCTTCGAGCGGCTGGCGCTGGCGGAAATCGTCTCGTTCACCGCGCTGCCCAATGCACCTTCGCGGGCCTTGATGGAGCGGCTCGGCATGGTGGCGGACGGAACCTTCGAGCACCCCGCGGTCGCGCAGGATAGTCCGCTGCGTTTGCATTGGCTGTACCGCTTGTCTTCGGAGCGCTGGCGCGGGCTGTACGGCGACGGTGGGACACCCTGAAGGGGACGCACGCGGGAGGCTGGCCGCTATACTGTGCCGGTCATCCACCCACCACACGCGAGCCATGCGCCAGCCTGTCACTGTCATCGACGTACCCGCCTCCAGCCTGCTCGCACCCAGCCTCGCCAGCGCCGATTTCTTCGACGCCTACCGGGTGGCCGTGCCCGATGCGAGGCAATCCGCGCTGGAAATCTACCTGGGGATCGTGTCGCGCACGCCGGCCTGGGTGACTCGCCTGATGTCCCTGCGCAACCGCGTGGTGGTGCTGTTCGGGCTGAAGGACCTTGGCCACCTTGGCGATATCGATGCCGGCAAGCCGGCCAGCGCCTACCGCGTGGGCGATCGCGTCGGCATCTTTTCGCTGCTCGCGCTGTCGGAGCGCGAGGTGGTGCTGGGCGACGCGGACAAGCACCTCGAGGTGAAGATCTCGGTGTGCAAGCTGGAGCCGCCGGAGCCGGCCGCCGGCGGGCAGCCCGCGGTGGCGGTGTCCACGGTGGTGCACAACCGCAATGCGCTGGGGCGCGTCTATATGCTGTTCGTCGCGCCGCTGCACCGGCGCATCGTGCCCGCCACGCTGCGCACGCTAGGCGCGGGTGCTTGAGGAGGGCAGCGGCGGGGGGCGATGGCGCCGCAAACGATTGCGCCCGGCGCGGGACCATAGCGGTCTGCGTCAATCCGCCGCAAGCGGCGCGGTGCCGGTCGCAGGGGGTTCCTGCGGGGCCGTATCCCAAAATCGGTAATAATGTGCCTCGTATTGCGCGTGCCAGGCGGTTGGCCGGACGCGCGCACCGATGGACGTCCTTGCGCTGCCTGCCTTTCGCTCCGGCGGGCGCCGTACGGCCCTTTTTGCTAGTGAGCTATGCAAGCCAATTCCCGCAGTTTCTTCTTGCTGATCGCCGTGGTTTCGTTCGGACTGGTCGGCTATGCCCTCTACCTGCAGCATGTCGAGGGCTATCAACCTTGCCCGCTGTGCGTGATGCAGCGTTTTGCCTTCGTCGGCATCGGCCTGTTCTCGCTGCTTGCTGCCATCGCGCAGAACACGCGCAGCCTGTGGCAGGGCCTGGGCATGCTTTCCGGCGTGGCGGGCATCGCGGTGGCGGCCTATCACGTATCGCTGCTGCTCAACCCCAAGGCCAGCTGCGGCATCGATCCGCTGGAAAACTGGGTCAACCAGCTGCCTACCGCCAAGATCCTGCCGCAGGTGTTCTTCTCGGACGGCATGTGCACCACGCCGCTGCCGCCGATCCTGGGCCTGTCGCTTCCGGCGTGGTCGCTGATCTGGCTGTTTATCCTGACCGCCACGCTGGCGGTCGGCATGATCCGGCGCGAGAAGAACTACCGCTGAGATTCCTGGCGCCGCCGGCTGCCGCCGGCGCGCGTATCCGGGGGCTGGCGCCCCCGGCATCCCTCACACGATCTGCTCGATCTGCTCCTGCAGCTCCAGCCAGCGTTCTTCCAGCGTATCCAGCTCGCCGCCGACTTCGCCCTGGCGCTTGAGCATCTCCATCAGCCTGGTCTTGTTGGCTTCGGCGTAGCTGGTCTCGTCGGCCATGAAGGCGTCGATCTCGGCCTTGGCCTGCTGCAGCACGGCCATGCGCTTCTCCACTTTTTCCAGCTCCTTGGTCAGCGGCTTGCGCAACTGCGTCAGGCGCTGGCGTTCGTCGGCCTCGGCGCGGCGCTGGTCGCGGCGATTGGCGTTCGAGGTTGCCGCGGCTTCTCCATCCGCCTGCGAGTGGGCGGCGCTGGCCGCATTGCGCTTGGCCGCGGCCTGCTTGAGCAGCCAGTCGCGGTAATCGTCCAGGTCGCCGTCGAAGGGCTGGATGGTGCCGTCCGCCACCAGGATGAACTGGTCGGTGGTGGCCCGCAGCAGATGGCGATCGTGCGAGACCACGATCAGCGTGCCTTCGAATTGCGCCAGCGCCATGGTGAGCGCCTCGCGGGTGTCGAGGTCCAGGTGGTTGGTCGGTTCGTCGAGCAGCAGCAGGTTGGGCTTCTGCCAGACGATCAGCGACAGCGCCAGGCGGGCCTTTTCGCCGCCGGAGAACGGCTCGATCGAGGCGGTCGCCATGTCGCCGCGAAAGTTGAAGCTGCCGAGGAAGTCGCGCAGTTCCTGCTCGCGGGTGTCCGGCGCCAGCCGGGCCAGGTGCTGCAGCGGCGATTCGTGGTCGCGCAGCGTTTCCAGCTGGTGCTGGGCAAAGTAGCCGATCTGCAGGCCCTTGCCCAGGCGCAGCGTGCCGGCCAGTGCTTCCTGCGAGCCGGCCAGCGTCTTCACCAGCGTCGACTTGCCCTGGCCGTTGGCGCCCAGGAGGCCGATGCGCTGGCCGGTCTGGATCGACAGCGTGAGATTGTGCAGGATGGTCACCGGCGGCGCGTGCGGCGCGGGGGCGGGATAGCCGCAGTCCACGCCTTCCAGCACCATCATCGGGTTGGGCGCCGAATCGGGTTCGCGGAACTCGAAGGCAAAGCCCGCGGCGATATGCACCGGCGCCAGCCGCTCCATCTTCTCCAGCGCCTTGACCCGGCTCTGCGCTTGACGCGCCTTGCTGGCCTTGGCCTTGAAGCGGGTGATGAAGGACTCGAGATGGGCGATCTCCTTCTGCTGGCGCGAGTAGGCTGACTGCTGCAAGGCCATCTGCTGCAGGCGCAGGGTCTCGAACTGGCTGTAGTTGCCGCCGTAGCGGCGCAATTGCTGGTTCTCGATATGCACCGTGACATTGCAGATCGCGTCGAGGAATTCGCGATCGTGAGAAATCATCACCAGCGTGCCGGGATAGCGTGCCAGCCAGTCTTCCAGCCAGACGATGGCGTCCAGATCCAGGTGATTGGTGGGTTCGTCGAGCAGCAGCAGGTCGGACGGGCACATCAGCGCCTGGGCCAGGTTCAGCCGCATGCGCCAGCCGCCCGAGAACGAGGCCACCGGCTGCGACACCTGCGGCAGCGTGAAGCCCAGCCCGAGCAACAGGGCCTCGGCGCGCGCCGGCGCGGTATAGCCATCGGCATCGGCGAAGGCAGCGTGGGCGTCACCCTCGGCGCTGCCGTCGCCACTGGCCTGGGCCGCGGCGATGCGCGCTTCGATGTCGCGCAGGCGGGTATCGCCGTCGATCACGTATTCCACCGCGCTGCGCATGACCGCCGGGGTTTCCTGCGCCACGTGGGCGGTGCGCCACTGCGGCGGGATGGCTACGTCGCCGCCGTCCGCCTGCAGTTCGCCGCGCAGCATGGCGAACAGGGTCGACTTGCCGCTGCCGTTGGCACCGACAAGGCCGACGCGCTCGCCGGGGTTCAGCGTCACGCTGGTGTGGTCGAACAGCACCTTGGTGCCGCGCTGGAGGACTAGCTGGTCGATTCGGATCACGGGAGGGGAAAGGCTGGAGAAGAGCGGGTCTGGGCGTTCGGTCAATCCGGCCCCGGCATGACCCGGGGCAACCCGGCATTGTAGCCGCTTCGCATGGCGGCACCCCCGAATGGCCGGCGCGCGGCGCGCGGACAGGGCTGGCAAGTGCAGCGGGGGCGGCGCGGGACGGTATTGGCAGCGCCAGGCCCTAGGTGGAAACCCTTGGGCTGGTAAAACTCTATTTTCATGGCATAGGCTTTGCGTGTAAATTTATTTACATGGATGCGCACCGGATCCATGTTTTGTTTCCGGCGGCGCGCATCGCCGACCAACCCACTGCACGTGCCATGTCCAAAGACATCAACGGTTCAAACGGCAATACCGGCAGCAGCAACAGCAGCGACACCAGCGGTCCCTCGGTCACCGAGCGTATTGCCCGTGCCCTGCCGACGCTGACGCCGGCGCACCAGCGCATGGCGGAATATGTACTGGGCAACCCGTTCCGCGCCGCCACCATGCGCATCGACGAATTCGCCGATGCGGTCGAGGTATCGGTCGCCACCGCCAATCGCTTCTCGCGCGCGCTCGGATTCGAGGGCTACCCGCAGTTCCGCGCCGAACTGGTGCGCGGTTTCGAGGCCACGCTTGCACCGGTTGAGAAACTTCGCACCGAATTGGCGCGTCCGGCCACGGTGGCCGAGGTGTTTGCCGCCTCGCTGGAAGAGGACGTGCGCAATCTCGAAGCCACGCGGCGCGCGCTCGATGCCGATGCATGCGAACGCGCGGTGGAGGCCATCCGGGCGGCCGAGCGCATCTTCGTGGTGGGCTTCGGCGCCAGCGGCTTCCTGGCCGGGCTGTTGCAGCATGGGCTGGATATGTCCTGCCGTACCGTGATTTCGGTGTCGGGAGCGGGCGGCGCGTCGACCGCAGCGCGCCAGCTGTACAAGCTGCAGCCCAGCGACCTGCTGATCGTGATCGGCTTCCCGCGCTATGTATATGACACCGTGACCATTGCCCGGCGCGCCCGCTCGCGCGGCGCACGCATCATGGCCCTGACCGACGGGCCCACCTCGCCGTTGGCGGCGCTGGCGGATATCGCGCTGTATGCGCATTCCGGGCGCCAGCTGTCCGCCAACTCGGACACGGCGGTGCTGGCCTTTATCGAAGCGCTGTGTGGCGCGGTGGCGTATCGCGCCGCGCATGCCGTCAAGGCGGCCGCCGAGATGACGGAATTCCTGCTGCCGTGGCTGCATGGCGTGCCGCCCGGACAGGAGCGCGACGCCCGCGAGCAGCGCCAGGACGAGGCGGCCGAGGGCCGCAAGAAGAGTGCCCCGGCACGCCGCAAGACGACTTCCCCGAACGCATCGTGAATCGAATCCGAATGAATACGCCAGTGATTGCCATCCACGGTGGCGCCGGCACCATCACCCGTGCCGCCATGGACCCCGCCAGGGAAGCCGAATACACCGCCGCGCTCGGCGCCGTGCTTGAAGCCGGCCAGCGCGTGCTGGCCGAGGGCGGCAGCGCGCTCGACGCCGTCACCGAGGCGGTGCGCCTGCTCGAGGACTGCCCGCTGTTCAATGCCGGCCGCGGCGCGGTGCTGACCCACGCCGGCACCTACGAGCTGGATGCCGCCATCATGGATGGCGCCACGCTGGGCGCCGGTGCGGTGGCCTGCGTCAAGCGGCTGCGCAATCCGGTGCTGGCTGCGCGCGCGGTGATGGAGAAGAGCGAGCACGTGCTGTTCGCCGGCGAGGGTGCGGAGGCCTTTGCCCAGGCGCAGGGCCTGGCACTGGTGACGCCCGACTACTACTTCACCCAGGCGCGCACCGAGCAGTGGCAGCGCGCCCGCGCCGCCAGCGGCATGACCCTGCTGGACCACGATGCCGCCACGCTGGCCGCCGAGCCCATCGATCCGGACAGCAAGTTCGGCACGGTAGGGGCGGTGGCTTTCGATGCCCAGGGGCGCCTGGCTGCGGCGACGTCCACGGGCGGTGTTACCAACAAGCAGGTGGGGCGCGTGGGCGATACGCCCATTGTCGGCGCCGGTTGCTTTGCCGACGACGTGGCTGCGGTTTCCACTACCGGCACCGGCGAAATGTTCATCCGCACCGTGGCCGCGTATGACGTGGCGGCGCAGATGCGCTATGCCGGCCTCCCGCTTGAAGAGGCCGCGCGCCGCGTGGTGATGGAGAAACTGCCCGCCATCCATGGCCGCGGCGGCCTGATCGCCGTGGACCGCGAGGGCAACGTCACGCTGCCCTTCAATACGGAAGGCATGTACCGCGGTTTCGCCCGGGTGGGCGAAGCGGCCAATGTGTGGATCTACGGCTGAGCGCGCGAGCGAGGCACCGGTACCGCATCAGGCAAGCATCGAAGCAAAGCATCAACCTAGGCACCAAGGGGGCCCAGTGGCTGCATCCTCTTCCAAGTCGACCATCGTCCTGCCACCGCAACGCGTGGTCTCCGTCAACGATCTCAGCGTGCGTTTCTCCACCTCGGAGCGCACGGTGGACGCGGTGCGCAACCTGTCCTTCCACGTCGACCGTGGTGAAACGCTGGCCGTGGTGGGCGAGTCCGGCTCGGGCAAGTCGGTGACCTCGCTGGCGCTGATGCGCCTGGTGGAGCATGGCGGCGGCAAGATCGCCAGCGGCAGCATGGCCTTGCGCCGGCGCAACGGCCAGGTGATCGACCTGGCCCGTGCCGACGGCGCAACCATGCGCGGCGTGCGCGGCAGCGACGTGGCGATGATCTTCCAGGAGCCGATGACTTCGCTCAACCCGGTGTTCCCGGTGGGCGAGCAGATTGCCGAGTCGATCCGCCTGCACCAGGGCAAGAACCGCGCCGAGGCACGCGCCGAAGCGCTGCGCATGCTGGAGATCGTGCGTATCCCGGAGGCGCGCCGCGTGCTGGACCGCTACCCGCACCAGCTCTCCGGCGGCATGCGTCAGCGCGTGATGATTGCCATGGCGCTGTCGTGCAAGCCGGCGCTGCTGGTTGCCGACGAGCCCACCACCGCACTGGACGTGACCATCCAGGCCGAGATCCTGCAACTGATCCGCAACCTGCAGGCCGAGATGGACATGGGCGTGGTCTTCATCACCCACGACATGGGCGTGGTGGCCGAGGTGGCCGACCGCGTGCTGGTGATGTACCGGGGCGAGAAGGTGGAAGAGGGCACTTCGGAACAGGTCTTCGCCAAGCCCGCGCATCCGTACACGCGCGCGTTGTTGTCCGCGGTGCCCAAGCTGGGCGCCATGCGCGGCACCGATTGGCCTGCCAAGTTCCCGTTGGTGCAACTGGACCAGGGCGAGCCGGTGGCGCCGGTGCCCCAGGACACGGTGCCGGCGGATGCCACGCCCATCCTGCGCGTGCGCGACCTGGTGACCCGCTTCGACGTGCCCGGCGGCCTGCTGGGCCGCGTGACGCGCCGCGTGCACGCGGTGGAGCGCGTCAGCTTCGATCTCTACCCGGGCGAGACGCTGGCGCTGGTGGGGGAATCCGGCTGCGGCAAATCCACCACCGGCCGCTCGCTGCTGCGCCTGGTCGATAGCCAGAGCGGCAGCATCGAATTCAACGGACAGGACATCAGCAAGATGCATGGCAGCGCCCTGCAAACCCTGCGCCGCAATATCCAGTTCATCTTCCAGGACCCCTTCGCCTCGCTCGACCCGCGCGTGCCGGTGGGCTATTCCATCATGGAGCCGCTGCTGGTGCACAAGGTGGCCAGCGGCAAGGAGGCCCAGCAGCGTGTGGCCTGGCTGCTGGAGAAGGTGGGCCTGACCGCCGCGCATGCTTCGCGCTATCCGCACGAATTCTCCGGCGGCCAGCGCCAGCGCATCTGTATCGCACGCGCGCTGGCACTGAACCCGAAGGTGGTGGTGGCCGACGAATCGGTATCCGCGCTGGACGTTTCCATCCAGGCGCAGATCGTCAACCTGATGCTCGACCTGCAGCGCGAGATGGGCATCGCCTTCCTCTTCATCTCGCACGACATGGCGGTGGTGGAGCGCGTGAGCCATCGCGTGGCGGTGATGTTCCTGGGGCAGATCGTCGAGATCGGCCCGCGCCGCGCCATCTTCGAGAACCCGCAGCACCCGTACACCAGGAAGCTGATGGCGGCGGTGCCGATCGCCGATCCGGCCCGCCGCCACCTCAAGCGCGAGCCGCTCTCGGACGAGATGCCCAGCCCGATCCGCGCGCTCGGCGACGAGCCGCTGGTGCAGCCGCTGGTAGCGGTCGGCGGCAACCCGGCTTCCCATCATTTTGTAGCACGGCACGCCATCGGCGGCGCCTACTGAACCGACGCAACCCCAAGGAGAATCGATCATGATCCGTTTCGCCCCTTCCAGGCTCATCGCGGGTGGCCTGGCCCTGGCCGCGCTCGGCGCAGGCCCGGCCTTTGCCGCCAAGGACGCCGTGATGGCGGTGTATTCCACCTTTACCACGCTCGATCCATACGACGCCAACGACACGCTGACGCAGGCCGCCAGCAAATCCTTCTACCAGGGCCTGTTCGGCTTCGACAAGGACATGAAGCTGGTCAACGTGCTGGCCGAAAGCTATGAAGCCAGCAAGGACGGCCTGACCTACACCATCAAGCTGAAGAAGGGCGTGAAATTCCACGACGGCACCGCCTTCGATGCCGCCGCCGTCAAGGCCAACCTGGACCGCGTCACCAATCCCGCCAACAAGCTCAAGCGCTACACGCTGTTCAACCGCGTGGCCAAGACCGAGGTGGTGGACGCCGGCACAGTCAAGATCACGCTGAAGGAGCCGTTCTCGCCGTTCATCAACGTGCTGGCCCACCCGTCCGCCGTGATGATCTCGCCGGCCGCGCTGCAGAAGTACGGCAAGGACATCGCCTTCCACCCGGTCGGCACCGGTCCCTTCGAGTTCGTCGAGTGGAAGCAGACCGATTACCTCAAGGGCAAGAAGTTCGCGGGCTACTGGAAGCACGGCTACCCGAAGATCGACACCATCACCTGGAAGCCGGTGGTGGACAACAATACCCGTGCCGCCATCATGCAGACCGGCGAGGCGGATTTCGCCTTCAGCATCCCGTTCGAACAGGCTGCCGTGCTCAAGGGCAGCCCCAAGGTGGACCTGATCGCCTCGCCCTCGATCATCCAGCGCTACCTGACCATGAACACCATGGTGAAGCCGTTCAACGATCCCAGGGTGCGCCAGGCCATCAACTACGCCATCAACAAGGAGGCGCTGGCCAAGGTCGCCTTTGCCGGCTACGCGACGCCTTCCGACGGCGTGGTGCCGGCCGGCGTGGACTATGCCGAGAAGCTGGGCCCCTGGCCCTATGACCCGGCCAAGGCGCGCGCGCTGCTGAAGGAGGCCGGCTACCCGAACGGCTTCGAGACCACGCTGTGGTCCGCCTATAACCACACCACCGCGCAGAAGCTGATCCAGTTCGTGCAGCAGCAATTGCAGCAGGTGGGCATCAAGGCGCAAGTGCAGGCGCTCGAGGCCGGCCAGCGCGTGGAGAAGGTGGAGAGCGTGCAGAAGCCCGAGGATGCCGGCGTGCGCATGTATTACACGGGCTGGTCGTCGTCGACCGGCGAATCCGACTGGGCACTGCGTCCGCTGCTGGCTTCGGAGTCGATGCCGCCCAAGCAGCTGAATACCGCCTACTACAAGAATGACCAGGTCGACGCGGATATCGCCGGGGCCCTGCGCACCACCGACCGCGCCGAGAAGGCTCGCCTGTACAAGGACGCGCAGGAGCATATCTGGAAGGACGCGCCCTGGGCATTCCTGGTGACCGAGAAGGTGCTGTTCGCGCGCGCCAAGCGCCTGACCGGTGCCTACGTGATGCCTGACGGTTCGTTCAGCTTCGACGAGATCGACATCAGGCAATAGGCACAACGGCGCAATGGCGCTTCGCGCGGTGCATGCCTTGCGTATGGGCCGCACCGCCCGCGACGTCGCGCGAAATGCGCAACGGTCAGGGCAGTACAGCGCAGCAAGCCGTGCAAGGCCGCCCACCCATGGCTGCGGGGGCAGGGCGGGCGGCCTGCGGTCTTCACGGTCTTCAATCATCCGGTGCATCATGCTGAATTACTTTCTAAAACGATTCCTGGGCGTGATCCCCACATTGCTGATCGTGGCAGTGCTGGTGTTCCTGTTCGTTCACCTGTTGCCGGGCGACCCCGCCCGGCTCGCGGCCGGCCAGGAGGCCGACCAGGCCACGGTGGACCTGGTGCGCCGGGATCTCGGCCTGGACAAGCCGCTGCCCGAGCAGTTCGTGCATTTCTTCTCGAACGCGGTGCGCTGGGAGTTCGGCAATTCGCTGCGCACCAAGCGTCCGGTCAGCGAGGAAATCGGCGAGCGCTTCATGCCGACGCTGTACCTGACGCTGGCCTCGATGGTGTGGGCAGTGATCTTCGGCATGGTGATCGGGATCAGCTCGGCGGTATGGCGCAATCGCTGGCCGGACCGCCTGGGCATGACGCTGGCGGTGTCCGGCATCTCCTTTCCGGCCTTCGCCCTCGGCATGCTGCTGATGGAGGTGTTCTCGGTGCAGCTGGGCTGGCTGCCCTCGATCGGCGCCGATTCCTGGCGGCACTACGTATTGCCGTCGATCACGCTGGGCGCCGCGGTGGCCGCCGTGATGGCCCGCTTCACCCGCGCGTCCTTCGTCGAAGTGCTGAACGAGGATTTCGTGCGCACCGCGCGCGCCAAGGGCGTAGGCGAGTTCCTGGTGGTGGCCAAGCATTGCCTGCGCAACGCCATGATTCCCGTGGTGACCATGATGGGGCTGCAGTTCGGCTTCCTGCTGGGCGGCTCGATCGTGGTCGAGAAAGTCTTCAACTGGCCGGGCCTCGGGCGCCTGCTGGTGGATGCCGTCGAGATGCGCGACTATCCGGTCATCCAGGCCGAGGTGCTGCTGTTCTCGCTCGAATTCATCCTGATCAACCTGGTGGTCGACGTGCTGTACACCGTCATCAACCCCGCCATTCGTTACAAGTAAGGGAGGCCGGCATGACCCAGCTATCCACGCCCGCCGACGGCGGCAACGCCGCCCCGGCAGCGGCCACGCAAGAAGCCGTACGCACACCCTGGACCGAGTTCTGGCGCAAATTCCGCAAGCAGCACCTGGCGCTGGGCGCCGGCGCGTTCGTGCTGCTGCTGGTGGCGGTGGCGATCTTCGCCCCGCACCTGGTGCCTTACGATCCCGAGAATTTCTTCGACTACGACGCCCTCAACGCCGGTCCCTCGGCGGCCCACTGGTTCGGCGTCGATTCGCTCGGGCGCGATATCTTCAGCCGCATTCTTGCGGGTACCCGCATCTCGCTGGCGGCGGGTTTCTTCTCGGTCATCATCGGTGCCGTGGTGGGCACCGTGCTCGGCTTGCTGGCGGGCTACTACGAGGGCTGGTGGGACCGCATCGTGACGCGCGTGTCCGACGTGCTGTTCGCTTTTCCCGGCATCCTGCTGGCGATCGGCATCGTCGCCATCCTCGGCAACGGCATGACCAACGTGATTTTCGCGGTGGCGGTGTTCAGCATCCCCGCCTTTGCCCGCCTGGTGCGCGGCAACACGTTGATGCTCAAGCGGCTGACCTATGTGGAAGCCGCGCGCAGCATCGGCGCGTCCGACTTCACCATCCTGATGCGGCACATCCTGCCGGGTACGATCTCGTCCATCGTGGTGTATTTCTCGATGCGTATCGGCACCTCGATCATCACCGCGGCCAGCTTGTCCTTCCTGGGCCTGGGCGCTCAGCCGCCAACCCCGGAATGGGGCGCCATGCTCAACGAGGCGCGGGCCGACATGGTGACCGCGCCGCACGTGGCGATCTTCCCCAGCCTGGCCATCTTCCTGACCGTGCTGGCCTTCAACCTGCTGGGCGACGGCCTGCGCGACGCGCTCGATCCCAAGATCGACCGGCGCTGAGACGGGAGCCGGCATGACTTTGGCATTGCCGCATATCGGCGCGCTCCCGGCCGGCGCCCGCAACAGCATCGCCGACGTGCCTGGCGTCACCGTGGGTCACTGTACGCTGGCCGAGGGCGCCTGCCAGACCGGCGTGACGGTGGTGCGGCCGCACGGCGGCAACCTCTTTACCGACAAGGTGCCGGCCGCTGCCACCGTGCTCAACGGCTTTGGCAAGAGCGTGGGCCTGGTGCAGGTGGAAGAGCTCGGCGTGCTGGAAACCCCGATCGCGCTGAGCAACACCTTTGCCGTGGGCGCGCTTGCGCAAGCGCAGATCCGTCAGGCCATCGCCGCCAACCCGGAGATCGGCCGGGCCTGGCCCACGGTCAATGCGCTGGTGTTCGAGTGCAACGACGGCTATCTCAACGACATCCAGGCGATGGCCGTCCAGGAAGCGCACTATATGCAGGCTTGCGCGGCGGCCGGCGTCGATTTCGCGCAGGGTGCGGTCGGGGCGGGACGGGGCATGTCGTCGTTCGGGCTGAAGGGCGGCATCGGTTCCGCTTCGCGCCAGGAGGGGGAGTACCACGTGGGTGCGCTGGTGCTGGCCAACTTCGGCACCATGCCCGCCTTCACCGTGGCCGGCACGCGCATTGGCGGCCTGCTGGCCGAGCGGCTCCAGGCCTATGCCCAGGCGCAAGTGGAGGCCGGCCCGGAAAAGGGCTCGATCATCATGATCCTGGCCACCGATGCGCCGCTCGATGCCCGGCAATTGCGCCGTCTCTCCCTGCGCGCCGGCGCGGGTCTGGCCCGCACCGGTTCGGTGTTCGGCCACGGTTCGGGCGATATCGCGCTCGCTTTTTCCACCGCCTACACCGTTCCCCAGCAAGCCGATGCGCCCATGCCGGCGCTGGCCATGCTGCACGAAACCCGGCTCGATGCGCTCTTCCACGCCGCTGCCGACAGCGTCGAGCAGGCCATCCTGCATGCGCTGTGGCAGGCCGACACCGTGCATGGCCGCGATGGCAACCAACGGGTCGCGCTGCGCGCGCTGATGCCAGAACTGCCGCAATGGCTGCAACGCCAAGCGCCGGCACCGACCAACTGAATCCCGCAAGCCATGAAGATCCTGATTTCCACCGATATCGAAGGCGTGGCCGGCGTGTTCCATCCCGAGCAGACGCGCCCCGGCAACGGCGAATATGAACGCGCCCGCGCCTGGATGACGCTTGAGGCCAATGCCGCGGTGCAGGGCGCCTTTGCCGGCGGCGCCACCGAAGTGCTGGTCAACGACTCGCATGGCGGCTTCCGCAACCTGCTGCCCGACCTGCTCGACGCACGCGCCAGCCTGGCGCTGGGCAAGCCGCGCTACCTCGGCATGATGGCCGGGGTGCAGGGCTGCGACGGCGTCTTCATGGTCGGCTACCACGGCCGCGCGCAAAGCTGCGGCATCCTGGCCCACACCATCAACAGCGGCGCCTTTGCCCGCATCTGGCTGAACGGGCAGGAACTGGGCGAGGCGGGTTTGTATGGCGCGCTGGCGGGCGAACTCGGCGTGCCGGTGCTGATGGCCAGCGGCGACGACGTGTTCGTGAAGGAGACCCGTCCGCTATTGCCCTGGGTGCGCTATGTGCAGACCAAGGAAGCCAGCGGGCAGGGCAGCGGCACCACGCTGTCGCCCGGCGCCTCGCGCGAGGCCATTGCCGCCGCCGCCGAACTGGCGGTGCGCAATGCGGACGGACGCCCGCTGAAGATGGAAGGCCCGATCCGTTGCCGCCTGCAGACCCAGAGCCCGGCATTCGCGGATCTGTTCTGCCAGTGGCCCACGCTGGAGCGGATGGACGGCGTCACGCTGGCGTTCGACGCCGCCTCGGTGCAGGCGGCGGTACGCATGCTGAACTGTCTGTCGGCGATGTCGTTCATGCTGAAGTAGGTATAGCCAATGCCAAGGCTCAGCATTTCCACCCGGAGTGCACAGGAAATTCTGGCAGCGGCAAGCCAAGTTCGCGCGCTTATAGGTTCTTGACCATCGTGATGCGGCTCGCGGTGAAGCCCAACTTGCCGTAGAGCTTTTGAGCTGCCTGATTGTGGCCGAAGACGTGAAGTTGAATCACGGAAAGGCCTTGTGCCCGCGCGAAGGTCTCTATCGCATGCAGGGCGTGCGATGCATGCCCTTGATTTCGACGATGAGGGAGGATGTGGAGGTCATATATGAATGCAGATTTCTGTAGTCTATCCATAAGAATCCAAGCATCCCCCAGAAACTCGCTGGTGGCCTGGTTGCGAATCGCAAAGAAGTGGTGGCCCGGGGTATGTAGTCCGGCCGGCAAGAGCCGTTGGAATAAGTCGGTTGCATCGGAGAGTGCAGCGGCAGCATCCCAGTCTCCACTTCTCGTCATGTTCGTGGCGTACTCCCTGACGGAACGTAGGGAGAAGGGAATGAACTCCTTCTCGGTGAATGCGTGAAGCTCAATCATTGCCCGCGGCTCGCGCTTGCGAGTCCCTCGTGGTTTTCATTCCGCTGAGTTGGTGAAAGAGAAGCAGGCTCGCCGCACTCGCAAAGATGATGATCCATGAAAGATTAAGTGGGATATCGGCGCTGATCTTGCTCACAATACCGCTCATGACTCCGGCAGTGGCAAACCGGATCGTGCTACCGGCCGCCGCCGCCGTCCCGGCGATTTCATCGAATAAAGACATCGCTTCGCTAGCCGTTGCAGGCCGGACAAGCACAGTTCCTGCCGTACAGATCAGCATCGGAAAGAGGGCCGTTGCGAAAATGGAGGTATCCCACCGGAGCATGAGCCACATTATCCCGCCTGATATTGTCATAAAAAACAATCCAAGTGCTATTTGACCATGCGTTGATATTTTTTTCGCCACGCGTGTTGCCGCCAAGCCGCCGAGTATATAGGCGCATCCGTACGTCAATAATACTAGGGAGTATTCATAGTTTCCCAGTCCCAACTGGTCGAGAAAAATGGCTGGTGAGATTATAATGAAGGCAAGGTGGCATGAAAACGATAGAGCTCCGATAAGCGAGTAAAGAATGAAGGACTTATCCATGAGTATTCTCAGATACTCGCCGCCGTAGAATAGAAGTCCTCCGTGACGCTTCTCTGCCGTCTCCTCGAATCGGGTCTGCGTGTACAGCAACAGGAATGCCGCGATTGCCGAAAAAAGGATGAAACTCCCGCGCCATCCAGAAGAGGATTGCAGCACGGAACCTAGCAAAGGGGAGCAGGCAATATATATGCCGCTGAGCGTTGTGGTGAGGATTCGTATGTTGATGCCTTCGCTCCCTTTGAAGACATCCTGCACGATGGCCTGGGCAAGCAGAAAACAAGCGCAGCCAATCGACTGCAAGATGCGACAGGCAATAAAGCTACTGTAACGGGTCGAAAATATACAGCCAAGCGCACCGGCGAGTGCAAGCAGCAATCCAATCAATAGCAGCCTCCTTCGTCCGTAGCGATCGGAGAGTGGCCCGACAAATAGTTGAGCTACGGAGAAACCTACTGCAAAAACGCTAATGGATAATGCTATATCGGTCGTGCCGGTTCTGAAATGGCCAGCCAAATCAGGAAACGACGGCAGCATGACATCGAGAGGTATTGCGCTGAGCAGGATCAGGAGATTAAGCAGGATAATCAAGCGCGCTCGCGCGGATGCAGGGCCGGTCATCATCCGCGAAATAAAGTGGCGTCTTGATCAAGTAGCCCACTTCTGGCGAACTCGACGGCATATCTAGGGTCGCTGAAGAAGTTGCATTTCCTAAGTGCGTGCAGTGTGGCAACGGATCCCGCCCTGGCTCTTTTTTGATTTTCAATTTTCGTGTTTCTCTCCATCGAGAGTGTTTTTGCTATCTCTTTCCGCACGCCGACATCGGTAAGGTCATTTATCAGGATGTTGCTGTCCAAGCGAAAACACTCTTGTATTATGGTTGGTAGCTGCAGTGCGCAAAAATCACGCTCCTCTTGTGCAAGGCGATTCCAGATGTAGGAAAACATTTTTATGAAGTACTGGCTGTGCTTTCGTTCGTCCTCAAGATGATCCATTAGCATTGTATAAACCGGTGCTGCAATTGCAGTTTGTCCGATTTTAAGGAATTCTTTTGTGATAACCGTTTCGGAGACAAATCCGATCAAAAACCATCCTAGTTCCGGATGCTGAGAATTCTCAATGAGTTCCTCCAGTCTGGCGATTCTTTGAAATTTTCGCCCGCCCAGGTCTATTCCATAGATTTCTGCGACCTGATTCGAGACATCGGCTGATATGACCGCGTGATAGGCTTCATCAGTGTAGAGGCGAAGCGCGTCCATACGGAGATCGTGAGGGATGGTAACGGGCAGGTAGTTGTGTGCGATGGATTCGGCGGATCTATTCACTATTCTGTGCTCGAGCAATGTGGTGTATTCGAGAAAGGAGATCAGATTCCTTGCGAGAAGTCCCTGTACCTGCTGTGACGTGAGGTCTGCAAGCAAGGGGTGCTTTAGGAACGAGAGCGCGGCTGGGAAAAACCAATTTCCTGATAAAGGCTCGCCGGATTCGCTATTGACATGGCTGCAGTCATAGTTGTACGGTTTCGAGCGTACGGCAGACGATTCATCCCAATGCGGAAAGCAGCTCTGATGCTTATTTTCTTCGCGGAACGTCGCCTTTTTGTCGGTAGGATGACTGGAGATTTTCATATAAGTAATCATTGTTGTTTGCCCAGTAGTGTCTGGCTTATTGGATCCATATCGCCTCCATTACTGTATCCAGATCCGACAAAAAGAAGTACTTGCTCATCGAGCGTGTCAATACCAAGTATCTTTTCGACTTCGCTGTCCTTGAAGGCCGCGGATAACCATGTATTCAAACCTACGGCAGAACTCGCGAGTTGAAAGGTTTGAGATAGGTGTCCGATATCAAGCAGGGAAACGCGATATGCCCTGGAATGACCGTACTTCCACCACATTCTGTCAAAACGGCTGGCAATGAACGCACCAAAGGCAAGATTCTCGGAAAAATATTGGCCGGCTAGCAAGGAGGACAGCGATTCCATATTCTTGAGAGTTCTGACTAGAGCAAGGCTATGGTTCTCCGGATTGTAATGATATATTCCGGGATCCAATGATTCCACCTGATGGCACCATATATAGATTTCGGAGGAGTTCAAACCACCACCTGATGGGCTGCTCCGTCTCTGGCGTAATTCATCAGGAACGAACTCGTTGATTTCTTGTTCGCGATCCTTCATAAAACCGAAGGATGCATATAGTATCGAGCCAAATTTTTCTTTGCTCACTGTTTCTTTGCGGAATTGTCGGCAAGTACGCCTACTCGATAAAGCCTGCCAGAGCGTGCAGTTTTCCAGAATCGAAGTGCTGGGTTTTTCCAGGGGGATAACAACTGGAAATTCTCTCTGCCTAAAGACTGGGATTTTATGTTGCAGCGTTTCATGGCACGTTCTTATATAGTTGGTTGCCCATTCAACGCCATCCTTCGGGTTTACATCTTGGGGGATATCCTTCGTGCCAAGGTGGAATATTCTGGATAGGATGTCCCATCCCCATGGGGGTTCAACAAACGGCTTGTTCGATACCAGATTCTCATTTTGTAGTTCCATATCAATGGAATCGCCGCGTGGATCGAAGGATTGGGTGTAGGCTATCTTCAGAAGACGGTGCGCGTAGTCGGACGCAAGGAGATATTGGTTGTGTTTCTCAAAATCCCAAACGATAATGCCACTGTCTTTTATGATCAGGAATATATTCGGATTGAAATGGGCTTTCATGCTGGTAATTTGAGTCAGGCGCCCGCCGGCGAGCGCCTGGTTGCTATTTACTTCTTCTTCGGTGCGGCAATTTGCGTCCAGTTTGCCATTTTCGCCGTTTCGAGAGTGATCTTCTTCATAAAACCTCCTACAAGTGGTTGATAAGGAACGAATGGCCGCAATGGAGTATGCGGCCACTCCATAATGGCAGGTGTCTTCAAATATGGGGCTGAGAAAAATCTCAAAGTTTCCGGGTCGCAGTTGAGTGCGATCCTGGCGGCGGGACATTCGATGCGAGTGGGTCCTTCGGGATGTGCGGCTCTTGAGGGGCTTGGTGAGGGGGCACTACACTACTAACTGGACGTCGGGAGGTGTGGGGCAGGGCGGCTCGGATGATGGGTCGCCAACACCCGAAGGCTCTTCGAAAAGGACTCGGATGGCGGTCGACGCGGCATGGGACAATAGCCAAGTGGTGTGGGCGGCTGTTCGTCGCTCACTGCGCCCATCAGTTCTCTCTTATTCATGACGCAAGCAAACGGCGAAAGCTGGACCCCCGTACGCAAGGATTTCGTCGAACCCGGCACGCGCTGCCGGCAGCATGTCGGCCGTGGCCGGCATCACGGCTTTGGCAACGGCCAGGCCTATATCCTGCGCGATGCGCTGGGCCACGAGCACCCCTTCGGCGAAGCGTGCGCGCGCGCCGTGCTGGCCGAGCCGGGTTTGCTCGACCTGGTACCCGACTATACGGAGCGCGATGCGGGCCAGCCGGTGCCCGAGCCCACCGCAGCCGACAACGACGAGTTTGAGGCGCCTACCCCTGCGGCGATACGCGCGCGAGCCGCCGCCGGCGGCGGACGCGGCAGCAAGGCCGGCGATGCCGTACTGCGGCGCGCGGCCGCCATCCGCTATCTGGTCTTGCGCATGGAAAAGGTGGCCGGCGTGCCGCGCGTGCAGCCGACCGTGCGGTTTCCCGCGCTGGAAGAGGTCTATCAGGCCTATCTGCAAAGCGGTGAACTGCCGGATGCCCAGGTCAAGCGCATCCTCGCCATCGAGCGCAGCGCGACCACGCCGCCCAAGCTCAAGAGCATCAACCTGCTCGATGTCTACACCGCCCACGTCAAGCTGGAGCGCCTGATCCAGGAATCCAACCGGCTGGAGCAGCGCAGGTTCCTGCGCAGCATCCATGACTGGCTGGCGCGGCACCTGGTGCTGTCCGCGGCACAGATCGCCGCGGCAGGCATCCAGATGCATCCGCATGCGTTCCGCTCCCTGTTGCTGCGCGAGGCTCCGCCGGCGGATGCCAAGGGCACCAAGGCCGCCAAGGGCTAGCCGCCTGGCTTCGGGTGGCTTCGGATGGCAATACCCGGCAAGTTGGCGTCTAATAGCGGCACTTCCACTCCTCGCCAAGCGCGAAATCTGCTGTCATGTCCCTGCACGCCAGCTTTTCCCGCAGCTATGCCGAAGCCAGGCAAAAATTCCGCGATGCCGCCCTGGCTGCCGGCGCTACCCTGACTGAATTCCCCCATCCCACCAAGCGCGGCTGCGCCGACGAGGAACTCGCCATGGACGTGGCCTGGGTGGGCGATGCCGAGGCCACGCGTTTCGTGCTGGTGACCTCCGCCATGCACGGCGTGGAGGGCTATTGCGGCTCCGGCGCGCAGGTCGCCATGCTGGGCGACGCGGCCTTGCTGCAGGACTACGCCGATGCCGGCGTGGCGCTGTTGCTGGTGCACGCGGTCAATCCCTACGGCTTCTCGCATATGCGGCGCGTCAACGAGGACAACGTCGACCTGAACCGCAATTTCATGGATTTCAGCGCGCCGCTGCCGCAGAACGCGCCCTATGCCGAGGTGGCGCCGCTGCTGCTGCCCGAGCAGTGGCCGCCATCCGGGGCGGACCAGGCCTCGCTGATGAAGACGGTGGCGGAGAAGGGGCTGCCCTGGTACCAGGCGGCCGTCAGCGCCGGGCAGTACCAGTTTCCGGACGGGCTGTTCTTCGGCGGCAGCAAGGCCTCGTGGAGCAATTACACGCTGCGCCGCATCCTGGCGCGCTATGGCGCAGGCCGCGAGGCGCTGCGCTGGCTCGACATCCATACCGGCCTGGGGCCGTGGGGCTACGGCGAGCCGATCTACATGGGTCCCGACAATGCGGAGCAGATCGGCAGGGCGCGAGCCATCTGGGGCCGCCATGTGACCTCGATCTATGACGGCTCCTCGACCTCGGCCAACCTCAGCGGCATGGCCTGGCTGGCGGTGCCGGAGACCGTGCCCACCCTGGACTATGCCGGCATCGCGGTGGAATTCGGCACCTTGCCGGTCACCGAAGTCCTGGAGGCGCTGCGCGGCGACCACTGGCTGCACCTGCATCCCGAGGCCGACGAAGGCCAGCGCAACCTGATCCGGCAGGCCATGTGGCATGCGTTCTATGGCGACGCCGACGACTGGCGCGAAGGCGTGGTGGAGCAGGTGCGGGAGGCGGCGGTGAAAGCGCTGTCGGGCTGGTAGGACTGGCGCGGCCGGTCCGTTGCTCGCGGCATCGAACGCGAAAGAGGCGAGCAAACCCGGGGGCACGAAACGAAGCTGCCAGGATGCGCCAAAACCATCGGCAATGACGACGCCTGTCGCTCGCTCTCTGCTTACGGGGAGAGCGGGCAAGCAGGCACCATGTATCCGAACGCCCCGGCATCCGGCCTGGCTCAGCCCGGCAACGCCTCGTAAGTCAGCAGGAACACCTGCTCCTCGCCTGCGCTGACCGGCAGCCAGACGATCTCCAGGTCGGGAAATGCCGCTTCCACGTTGGCATGCTCGTTGCCGATCTCCACCACCAGCGCGCCGCCCGGATTCAAGCGGGCCTTGGCGCCGGCGATGATGCGGCGGACCACGTCCATGCCGTCGTCGCCGCCGGCCAGCGCGATGCGCGGCTCGGCCTGGTACTCTGCCGGTAGCGCCTGCATCGAGGTCTCGTTGACGTAGGGCGGGTTGGTCAGGATCACGTCATAGGTGGCGCCGGCCGGTAGCGGTGCGTACAGGTCGCCCTCGTACAGGCTGATGCGGCCTTCCATCTTGTAGTCCGCCACGTTGCGGCGGGCCACCGCCAGCGCGTCGGGCGAGATGTCGACGGCATCGATGCGGGCCTTCGGCCAGACGTGCGCGGCGATGATGGGCAGGCAGCCGGAGCCGGTGCACAGTTCCAGCACCGGGCCGATTTCGGCGCTGTCGCCCACCCACGGCTCCAGTCCTTCCTGCAGCAGTTCGCCAATGAAGCTGCGCGGCACGATCACGCGCGAGTCCACGTAGAAGCGCAGTCCGTGCATGAAGGCTTCCCTGGTGATGTAGGCGGCGGGAACGCGCTCGGTGACGCGGCGCTCGATGACCTTCAGCACGGCGTCGACTTCCTCGGACAGCAGACGCGCGTCGAGGAAGGGGTCGAGCGTGTCCAGCGGCAGGTGCAGCGTATGCAGGACCAGGTAGGCCGCTTCGTCGTAGGCGTTGGCGCTGCCGTGGCCGAAGGACAGCTTGGCTTCGGTGAAGCGCGACACGGCCAGGCGCAGCAGGTCGCGCACGGTGCGCAGGGGGGAGGGGGTAGCCATAGGGTCCTTCTTGTATCTGTTTTGCGGGGCGGTTAAGACGATTGCGTGGTCAGGCTCAGGCAATCAGGCGTTCCAGCACGCCGCGGTAGATATTCTTCAGGGGTTCGATAAAGCGCACTTCCACGTGCTCGTCGATCTTGTGGATGCTCGCATTGGGCGGCCCGAACTCGATCACCTGCGGGCAGATCTTGGCGATAAAGCGGCCATCCGAGGTGCCGCCGGTGGTGGACAGCTCGGTCTTGACACCCGTTTCCGCCGCAATCGCACCGGCCAGCGCATCGGAGAGATCGCCGCGCGCGGTCAGGAAGGGCTCGCCGCCGAGCGTCCAGGCCAGGTCGTAGTCGAGCTTGTGCTGATCCAGGATGGCATGCACGCGCGCCTTCAGGCCTTCTGGCGTGCTGGCGGTGGAAAAACGGAAGTTGAAGTCGATGGTGACGTGGCCCGGGATCACGTTGGTGGCGCCGGTGCCGGCATGGATGTTCGACATCTGCCAGGTGGTGGGCGGGAAGTATTCGTTGCCCTCGTCCCAGCGCTCGTTCACCAACTCGGTCAGCGCGGGGGCGGTCAGGTGGATGGGGTTCTTCGCCAGGTGCGGGTAGGCGATATGGCCTTGCACGCCCTTCACGGTGAGCTTGCCGGACAGCGAGCCACGGCGGCCGTTCTTGACCATGTCGCCTAGCGTGTCGACCGAGGTGGGCTCGCCCACCACGCAGTAGTCGAGCCGTTCGCCGCGCGCCTTGAGCGCCTCCACGACCTTGACGGTGCCGTCATGCGCGGGGCCTTCCTCGTCGCTGGTGATCAGGAAGGCGATCGAGCCGGCATGGTCCGGGTGGGTTTTCACGAATTCTTCCACCGCCACCACGAAGCCGGCGATCGAGGTCTTCATGTCGGCGGCGCCGCGGCCGTAGAGCTTGCCGTCGCGGTGGGAGGGCAGGAAGGGGTCGGAGCCCCATTGCTCCAGCGGGCCGGTCGGCACTACGTCGGTATGGCCGGCGAAGGCCAGCAGCTTGCCGTCCTGGCCGCGCGTGCCGCGCTTGACGGCCCACAGGTTGGTCACGCGAAAGTCGTCCGGGCCGCTGACGATGGCTTCGCAGGCAAAGCCGAGGGCTTTCAGGCGGGTTTCCAGCACGGCCTGGCAGCCTTCGTCGGCGGGCGTGACGGAGCGGCGGCGGATCAGGTCTTCGGTGAGGGCGAGGGTGGCGGTCATGAGAGGAATCAATGGGTCCAGGGGGACTCGGGTATGGGCGATTTCGGCCGGTTTCGGGCTGGCTCCGGAATGCCTCGGGCGCCGACCGACGCCGACAGGATGCGCCAGCGCCGCTTGCGGTGCCCGAGGGCTGTCACTCCCCTCATGGGGAGAGGGAGCAAGCCGCTGGTGTCCCGGCGAACGGTAGGAACCGCAAGGCCTTAAAACAGACTGGCGTAATTATCCGGCGAAAAACCCACGCTGACACTGCCCTTGTGGGCCAGCACCGGCCGCTTGATCAGCGACGGGCTTTGCTGCATCAGGGCAATGGCGCCGGCTTCCTGCTCGGCGCTCGCCTTGTCGGCGTCGGACAGCGCGCGCCAGGTGGTGCCCTTGCGGTTGATCAGGGTGGTCAGCGGCACATGCGCCAGCCAGCCACGCAACAGGGCTTCATCCACGCCTTGTTTCTTGAAGTCATGGAAGGTGTAGTCCACGCCGTTGGCTTCGAGCCAGGTACGGGCTTTCTTGACGGTATCGCAGTTGGGGATGCCGTAGAGCAGGACAGTCATGGCGAAATCGGGCCAGCCGGGCGGCTAGCGCAGCAAAAGGTTGAGGGCGACCACCAGGCCGGCAAGGCCAAGCGCGAATCCGGCCATGGCCACCGCCGTCATCAGGCGCAGCCGGCGGTCCAGCCGCGCGGCCTCGCGGCGCAGGGCCTCGATGGTGATGGCGTGTTGCTCGGCCAGCAGCTTGACGGCCTCGGCCTGCTGCATTGCGGCGTTCTCCAGCTCGGCGATGCGCGCAGCCGGGTCGCGCGCGTCCGGGCCGGGCGTGTCGGTGCCGCCATCCTTGCGCCGGCCTTTCTTGATCTTCTCGATGGTCTTGTTGGCCTGTTCGAGGATGCTGGGCAGCAGCGAGAGAACGGTGGTGACAGTGGTCGGGTCCAGGGCCATGAGTCGCTTGCGAAGGGCGGGCCAGCTGCGGCCGGCGGAGGTATCCACTGAGCGGGAACCGTTGGAGAGCGGGGATGGGGGAGCGTTAGCGCTAGCGTTCTGTTCCGGCATGCCGGTCAGACCGGCCGCGCGCTTGCGCGGTTCCGGGCGAAAAACGCTCCCCTTGTCGCCGCGGACGAGATCAGTCGCCGCGCAGCAGGTCGTTCAGGCTGGTCTTGGCGCGGGTTTGCGCGTCCACCTTCTTGACGATCACGGCGCAGTACAGGCTGTACTTGCCGTCCTTGGACGGCAGGTTGCCCGCCACCACCACCGAGCCCGCCGGCACGCGGCCGTAGTGGACCTCGCCGGTTTCGCGGTCATAGATCTTGGTCGACTGGCCGAGATACACGCCCATCGAGATCACCGAGTTTTCTTCCACGATCACGCCTTCGACCACTTCCGAGCGCGCGCCGATAAAGCAGTTGTCTTCGATGATGACCGGATTGGCCTGCAGCGGCTCGAGCACGCCGCCAATGCCGACGCCGCCGGACAGGTGGACGTTCTTGCCGATCTGGGCGCAGGAGCCGACGGTGGCCCAGGTGTCGACCATGGTGCCCTCGTCGACGTAGGCGCCGATGTTGACATACGACGGCATCAGCACGGCGTTCCTGGCGATGAACGAGCCGCGGCGGGCCACGGCCGGGGGCACCACGCGGAAGCCGCCCTTGGCGAAGTCGTCAGCGGTCCAGTTGGCAAACTTGGTCGGCACCTTGTCGTAGAACTGGGCAAAGCCGCCGGCGGACATCGGCGCGTTGTCTTCCAGGCGGAACGACAGCAGCACGGCCTTCTTGATCCACTGGTTGACGATCCATTCCTTGCCTTGCTTCTCCGCCACGCGCAGCGCGCCGGTGTCGAGCTGGCCGATCACGGTGGCCACGGCTTCGCGGATGTCGTTGGGGGCGGACTTGGGCGAGAGGCTTGCGCGGTCTTCCCATGCCTGGTCGATCAGGGCTTGCAGTGCTTGCGTCATATGCGTGTTTTCAGTGGTTGATCGTTGTCTGCGGCAAAATTCAGTATGTGTTTCGCACTTGTTTCAGCATGTGCGGTGCAAGGCGCCCGGCTTCAGCCCAGCGCCTTGCAGAAGGCCACGATGCGGCGCGCGCCTTCCAGGCATTCCCCTGGCGTGGCCACCAGCGCCATGCGCACGCGGTTGGCGCCCGGGTTGATGCCGTCAGCCTCGCGCGCGAGGTAGCTGCCGGGCAGTACGGTGACGTTCTGCTCGGCCAGCAGGCGCGCGGCAAACTCCGTATCCGACAGGCCGGTGCGCGAGACATCCGCCCACAGGTAGAAGCCGGCATCGGGCAGGGCCACGTCCAGCACTTCGGCCAGCAGCGGGGTGACCTCGGCGAACTTGCGTACGTAGGCCGCGCGGTTGTCGCGCACATGGGCCTCGTCGTTCCAGGCCGCCACGCTGGCGCTCTGCACCGCCGGGTTCATGGCGCCGCCGTGATAGGTACGGTATAGCAGGAATTTCTTCAGCAGGGCGGCGTCGCCCGCCACGAAGCCCGAACGCAGGCCAGGCACATTGGAGCGCTTGGACAGGCTGGAGAACATCACCAACCGCTCGAAGGGATGGGGGCCATCGGCGCGGCCCAGCCTGTGGGCGGCCTCCAGCGCGCCCAGCGGCGGCTCGCCTTCCTTGAAGTAGATCTCGGAGTAGCACTCGTCCGAAGCGATCACGAAGCCATGGCGGTCGGACAGCGCGAACAGTTCGCGCCAGTCCTCCAGCGACAGCACGGCGCCGGTCGGGTTGCCGGGGGAGCACACGTAGACCAGTTGCACCCTGGCCCAGGTGTCGGCCGGGATGCGGTCGAAGGCCGGGGCGAAATTGCGCGCCGGGTCGCTGTTGGCGAACACCGGGGTGGCGCCGGCCAGCAGCGCCGCGCCTTCGTAGATCTGGTAGAACGGGTTCGGGCACAGCACCAGCGCGCCGGGGCGGCTGGCGTCGACCACGGTCTGGGCGAAGGCGAACAGCGCCTCGCGCGAGCCGGTCACCGGCAGTACCTGGGTGGCGGCATTCACGGCCGGCAGGCTGTAGCGGCGCTGGAGCCACGCGGCTATGCACTGTCGTAGTGCATCCGAACCGGCCGTTGTGGGATAATTCGCCAGCCCCGCCAGTGCGTCCGACAGCGCCGTCTTGATGAATTCGGGCGTGGGGTGCTTGGGTTCGCCGATGCCGAAGCTGATCGCGGGCAATGCGCCGTTCGGTTTGACGTCAGCCAGCAGCACGCGCAGTTTCTCGAACGGATAGGGCTGGAGCAGGTCTAGGCGGGGATTCACGGTCAGGTTCGGGCCGGTGGGGCCAAGCTCAAAGCCGCCCATTATAGAGGATCGCCGCGTTTTCCCGTGCGCCCGCAGGGGCTTGCCGGCGCGCCGGACGGCCATGGGACGCATCGGCGCGTGCCGGATGCCCCTAAGCGATACCTGACAAAGACAAATACCAACGGGGGGCTGCCTAGCTGGCAGTCTTTTACGCTTTTCATGAGCACATTGCCTGCTTCCGCCAGATCTTCCGCCGCCCATGCGCATGATGCGCATGCCGTCAAATCCACCCTGTCCATCCTGCTGGGCGCCTCGGTCTGGGGCATCGCCTGGTTTCCCTATCGTGTGCTGGCCGGCTGGGGCCTGGGCGGCATGACGGCGGCGGCGCTGGTGAGCGCCATGGCCGCGCTGATCGCGCTGGCTGCCTTTGCCCGCCACCTGGGCGGCCTGCGCTGGTCATGGCTGTTCATGGCCATCGGGCTGGCGGCTGGCGTGACCAATGCCGGCTTTGTGTGGGGCAGCGTCAACGGGCACGTGATGCGCGTCCTGCTGCTGTTCTACCTGACGCCGGTGTGGACCGCGCTGTTCGCCCGCGTCTTCCTGGGCGAGAAGCTGTCGGCCGCGGGCCTGCTGCTGGTGGCGCTGGCGTTGTTCGGCGCTGGCCTGATGCTGTGGACGCCGGAAGTGGGGCTGCCGCTGCCGACGCACGCCGCCGAGTGGTCAGGCCTGATCGGCGGCATGGGCTTTGCGGTCAACAATGTGCTGTCGCGCCGGGCCGGGCAGCTTTACCCGGAGATGGACGCGCGCCTGCGCACCGTGATGGTCTACGTGGGCTGCACCGCCGTCGGCCTGCCTTGCGCGCTATGGCTGGAGCCGGGCGGGGTGGCGCTGGCGCCCGCGATCGGCTGGGGCGGGCTGGCGCTGATGCTGGGCCTGGCCGCGACGCTGGTGCTCAGCAATTCGGTGGTCCAGTACGGGCTGCAGCGCCTGCCGGCCAACCGGGTTTCCCTGTTGATGCTGTTCGAGATCGTGATCGCGGCGGTGTCGTCGTGGTGGCTGGCGACCGAGACGCTGAGCTGGAAGGAGGCCGCCGGCGGGTTGTGCATCGTGGCGGCCGGCGCCTTGTCCGGGCTGGTGCACCGCGCCCGGGCAAGGCGTGCCGGCGAGGACGGCGGGGGCGCAGACCCCGCGCTGCAGCCGCAATAGCCGGCGCGGGCCGCGGCCGGCTCAGTAGAGCATGGCCCGCGAAACCACCGCCACCAGGGGCTTGCGGATGGCCTTTTCCACGCCGGCGTGCAGGTGCAGTGGGCGCAGCAGCATCTTGACCGTCATCTCGATCGGCAGGTTGCGGCGAATGACCGCGCTGACCCTGGAATTCAGCCTGCGCACGTCCTTCTGCGGAATATGCTCGGTGCCGCGCTCGATGCGCAGTACATTGCGCAGTGCAATCTCGGCATCCTCGTTCTTGATTTCCAGCAGGCGCCGCACCAGGGCGCCGAGCACGCGCAGGCGACCAAGCCGCTCTGCATCGTTGAACGTCTTGAAGTAACGGTAGAAGTGCTTGTAGTGGCGGACTTCGTCGTTGGCGATGCGGCGGGTCAGTCCGCGCAGCACCGGCTCGGTGCTGGCCTGTTCCAGCGAGCGGTAGAGCGCCGCGGTGCCGGTTTCCACCACGCAGCGCGCGGCCATTTCGAGAGCCTCGGACGGCTCGAAGTTGTCTACCGAGCAGGTGTGCCGGTATTCGTCGAAAAAGCGTGCATAGCCCCGCTCCCAGTCGAATTCCGGCCAGACATGTTCCACATAGCGCCGCAGCGCCAGGCCGTGCTGCAGTTCCTCGGCTTCCCAGTGCTCGGACAGCCAGCTGGAGGCATCGGCATAGGCCGCATAGTAGCCGGCAAGGTTGCCGGCATAGGTGTCGGAGCCGCTTTCGACGAAGGACGCCGAAACGAGCAGATAGAACAACTCCCGGTCAGGACGCACCTGGGAGACGTCGATCGCCTGGAAATCGATCTCGTCGATGGACCAGGGTGGTGTTTGGTGCGCATTTTCGGCGGTATCGCCGCTCAGGCTTTCGCCCAATCTCGCCGGAATCAAGGCGGTCATGCTAAGCACTCCCAGAGGTGGCGCGAACCGCAGGGTTCACGTTTTGGGCCGGAGACGCCACATGCGCTGTCCGTTGGAACGGCCCGGGCAATGGGCATCAGGGATCACGCCGACAATTTAGAGACTAGCACTAACCCTTGGAAGTTTCCCGCCAACTTCAGCGAGGGGCTCCCGGTGCGCTTCTCCCTGCCGCCGCGGGGTGCGCTGTGACAGGCACCACGGTGTCCCGAGTGTAGGGTGGAGACCGGGCAAGATGCCTAGGAAACGGCGCAATGCGCCTGCGGAAATGCCCTTGGATGACCCCGGAAAGCGCCCGGGCGCGGAAGGCGCGATGGTATGATTAGCGCCAACTATCGGGCACTAACGGCCGGCAGGGGGCGCAATCGGCACGCGCCGTTCCCCCTGGCCCCTTGCGCTGGCGCCCGGCTTTCCTGAACGCTGTATTACGCAAGATACCCCACGACCAACCGTGCGACTGTCCTCGATCAAGCTGGCGGGCTTCAAGTCCTTCGTCGATCCCACCAATTTTCAAGTGCCCGGCCAGCTGGTCGGCATCGTAGGTCCCAACGGCTGCGGCAAATCGAACATCATCGATGCGGTGCGCTGGGTGCTGGGCGAGTCACGCGCCTCGGAGCTGCGCGGCGAGTCCATGCAGGACGTCATCTTCAACGGCTCGACCGCCCGCAAGCAGGCCGGGCGTGCCAGCGTCGAACTGGTGTTCGACAACCCCGAAGGGCGCGCGGCCGGGCAGTGGAGCCAGTATGCCGAGATCGCTGTCAAGCGCGTGCTGACGCGCGACGGCACTTCCTCGTACTACATCAATAACCAGGCGGTGCGCCGCCGCGACATCCAGGACATCTTCCTGGGCACCGGCCTGGGGCCGCGCGCCTACGCCATCATCGGGCAGGGCATGATCTCGCGCATCATCGAGGCCAAGCCCGACGACATGCGGATCTTCCTGGAGGAAGCCGCCGGCGTGTCCAAGTACAAGGAACGCCGCCGCGAGACCGAAAACCGGCTCTCCGACACGCGCGAGAACCTGACCCGCGTCGAGGACATCCTGCGCGAGCTCGGCAGCAACCTCGAAAAGCTGGAAGGCCAGGCCGAGGTGGCCCAGCGTTTCAAGACCTTGCAGTCCGACGGCGAGGAAAAGCAGCACCTGCTGTGGCTGCTCAGGAAGCGCGAGGCGCAGGCCGAGCAGGAACGCCACCAGCGCGCCATCGAACAGGCGCAGATCGAGCTGGAAGCCCAGACCGCGCAACTGCGCCACGTCGAGGCCGAGCTGGAGACCATGCGGGCCGCGCATTATGCAGCCTCCGACAATATGCATACGGCGCAGGGCGCGCTGTACGAAGCCAATGGCGAGGTCAGCAAGCTCGAAGCCGAGATCCGCTATGTGGTGGAATCGCGAAACCGCGTGCAGGCCCAGATCGCCGCGCTGACCGCGCAGCGCGAGCAGTGGCAGGGCAAGGCCGAACAGGCCACCGACGGCCTCGCCCAGGCCGAGGAAGAGCTGGCCGTGGCCGAAGGGCGCACCATCGAGGCGCAGGAAGCGGTCGCCCAGAAGACCGATGAGCTGCCCACGCTGGAAGCCCAGTGGCGCGATGCCCAGGCGCTTTCCAATGAGCAGCGCGCCAGCATCATGCAGGCCGAGCAGGCGCTCAAGCTGGAAGCCGCGCAGCAGCGCAGCGCCGACCAGATGCTGCAGCAGCTCGAGCAGCGCCGCGAGCGCCTGTCGGGCGAGGAAAAAGGGCTCGACCGTCCCGACGAAGTCCGCCTGGAAGAATTGCGCGCCGAACTGGCCGAGCAGGAAGCCGTGCTGGAGGAAGCACAGGCCATCCTGGCCGATTCCACCGACAACGTGCCGCGCCTGGACGGCGAGCGCCGCAGCGCGCAGGAGCGCGTGCAGAGCGAAGCCGCCGCGATCGCCTCGCTGGAGGCCCGCCTGTCCGCGCTGAAGCAGCTGCAGGAAAACGTGCAGACCGAAGGCAAGGTTCAGCCCTGGCTGGCCAGGCACGGCCTGGCCGAACTGCCGCGCCTGTGGAAGAAGCTGCATATCGAGCCGGGCTGGGAAAGCGCGCTGGAATCCGTGCTGCGCGAAAAGCTCGCCGCGCTCGAAGTCTCCAACCTGGACTGGATCAAGTCCTTCCTGTCCGATGCGCCGCCCGCCAAGCTGGCCTTCTATTCGCCGCCGCCGGCCGCGCGCCCGCTGGAAGCGCCTGCCGGCCTGCGCCCGCTGATGGCGCTGGTGCAGATCACCGAGCCCGGCATCCGGGCCGTGATGCAGGACTGGCTGGCCGATATCTATACCGCCACCGACATGGCCTCGGCGCTCGCCGCGCGCGCCACCCTGCCGGAAGGCGCGTCGTTCGTCGTGGCCGAGGGCCACATGGTGGGACGCAGCTCGGTCCAGCTCTACGCCGCCGATTCCGAGCAGGCCGGCATGCTGGCCCGCGAACAGGAGATCGAGAACCTGCACAAGCAGGCGCGCGCGCAGTTGCTGCTGTCCGACGAGGCCAAGACCCAGGCGGTGCGCGCGGAAAGCGCCTACACCCAGGCCAGCGCCGCGCTTGCCGAAGCCCGCGGGCGCAGCGAACAGGCCACCCGCCGCGTGCATGCGCTGCAGATGGACGTGCTCAAGCTGTCGCAGGCGATGGAGCGCTACGCCGCACGCAGCGGCCAGATCCGCGAGGAGCTGGCGGAAATCGGCGCGCAGATCGAAGAGCAGCGCGCCATCCGCGCCGAATCCGAAGCCAGCTTCGAGCAGCACGACGCGGCGCTTGCCGAGATGCAGGCCACGCACGAAGACCACCAGATGGCCTTCGAGGCGCTGGACAGCAAGCTGTCGTCGGCGCGGCACCAGTTGCGCGATTTCGAGCGCGCGGCGCAGGAAGCCTTGTTTGCCGAGCGCAACCTGGCCAACCGCATCGAAGAACTGCGCCGCAATATCCAGACCGCCGGCGACCAGGCCGAGCGTCTTGCCCAGTCGCTGGAAGACGCCCGCGCCGAGCTGGAAACCATCAACGAGCAGACCGCCCACACCGGCCTGCAGGACGCGCTGGAACGGCGCGCCGAGAAGGAAGAAAAGCTCCAGCTCGCCCGCACCGAACTCGACGCGCTGTCGGCGCAGCTGCGCCAGTACGACGACCAGCGCCTGGCCGCCGAACGCAGCCTGCAGCCGCTGCGCGACCGCATCACCGAGCTCCAGCTCAAGGAACAGGCCGCACGCTTGAACCAGGAGCAGTTCAGCGAGCAACTGACCACCGCCGAGGTGGACGAGGCCGCGCTGGCCGAAAAGCTGACGCCGGACCTGAAGCCGTCCTACCTGCAGGGCGAAGTCACCCGCCTTAACAACGCCATCAACGCCCTCGGGCCGGTGAACATGGCGGCGCTGGACGAACTGGCGGCGGCGCGCGAGCGCAAGACCTTCCTCGACGCGCAGTCGGCCGACCTGCTGGACGCCATCACCACGCTGGAAGACGCCATCCACAAGATCGACCAGGAAACCCGTGCGATGCTGCAGGGGACCTTCGACCAGGTCAACCATCATTTCGGCGAGCTGTTCCCGTCGCTGTTCGGTGGCGGGCAGGCCAAGCTCATCATGACCGGCGACGAAATCCTCGACGCCGGCGTACAGGTGATGGCGCAGCCGCCGGGCAAGAAGAACTCGACCATCCACCTGCTGTCGGGCGGCGAAAAGGCCCTGACCGCGATCGCGCTGGTGTTCGCCATGTTCCAGCTCAACCCGGCACCGTTCTGCCTGCTGGACGAGGTGGACGCGCCGCTGGACGATGCCAACACGGAGCGCTACGCCAATATGGTGGCGCGCATGTCGGACAAGACTCAGTTCGTCTTCATTTCCCACAATAAAATCGCAATGGAAATGGCACACCAGTTGATTGGCGTGACGATGCAGGAACAAGGGGTATCGCGCATCGTCGCGGTGGATATGGACGCGGCGATCTCGATGGCGGAGGCAGCATGACGCTCCAGACTGCCCTGATTGTTGCAGGCATCGTCCTGCTGCTGATGATCGTGGCCTATAACCAATGGCAGATCCGCAAGTCCCGCCGCCCGCGCGCGCTGCAGCCGGAGGACGATCTGCCGCCGATGCGCGAGCCGGTGGTAAGCCCGGTGGTGGCGCCGGAGGTCAGCGCCAAGCTGCATGAGCCCGCGGCGGAGCATCATCCCGAGCGGCGCGAGCCCACGCTGTCGGCCTTGCCGCTCGACGCCGCTGCCGTGGCGGCGGGCATGGCTGCCAGCTCGGCGGATGCCGACGAAGCCGTTGCCGACGAGATGGCGATCGCCGCGGCGCCCGCGTCTGGCCATGCCGCCGCGCGCAAGCATGAAGACGCCCAAGGTGCCGATGCCCCGGCCAGCCACGCGGCGGCATCGGAACACGCTGAGCAGGACGAGCATGCGGAAGGTGCGCAGCCCAATGCGCACGATGGGAGCGAAGCCGGCGCAACGTCGCCCCGGGAGGCCGCGCCGCGCAAGGAAGCCTACGTCGAGCCGCCGGTACCCGATGGCCAGCCCACGCCGGCGCTGATCGATCCGCTGATCGACAGCATCGTGCCGCTGCACCTGGAGCGCAAGACCTCGGGCGACCGCATCCTGCCACTCACCGGCCGCCTGCGCCGCGCGGGTACCAAGCAGGTGCATATCGAAGGCTTGCGCATCGAGGCCAACGCCTGGGAAGCGGTCACCGCCGGGCACCAGTACGAAGACCTGCAGGTGGCAGTGCAACTCGCCAACCGGGGCGGCGCGCTCAATGCGCTGGAATTCTCCGAGTTCGTCAACGCGGTGGAAGCGCTGGCCGAGGCGCTGGATGCGTCGGCCGAGTTGCCGGACATGAGCGAGACGGTCGCCAACGGCCGCGAGCTGGATGCGTTTGCCGCCGGTTGCGACGTCCAGCTCGGCGTCAATGTGATCTCCGACGGCGCCCCGTGGTCGGCGGCCTACGTGCAGACGGTCGCGACCCAGGACGGGCTGGTCCTGTCGCGCGACGGCACCCGCTTCACCCGTTACCAGGCCAGTGCCGAGGGCGTGCAGCGGGCCTTGTTCACGCTGCAGTTCGGCGATACCAACTTCCTGCGCGACGACCTCACCGCCAAGGCAGGCCGCCAGATCACGCTGTTGCTCGATGTGCCGTCGGCGGCGCAGGCGACCAAACCGTTCAAGACCGTGTGCGAGTATGGCTACAGCCTCGCGCAGCGCATGGGCGCTCAACTGGTCGACGACAATATGCGGCCGCTGAGCGAGGCGTCCTTTGTCGCTATCTTCGGCCAGCTGCAAACACTCTACGACAAGCTCGAGGCGCGCGGCATGCCTGCCGGCTCGACGGTGGCGCTACGCTTGTTCAGTCTC
>NZ_JARJLM010000384.1 GCF_029335485.1 Cupriavidus basilensis | reverse complement strand
AGCGGCCGTAGATGGCCGCGCCCGCATAGCAGATCGCAGCGGCGACGATGGCGAGCTGCGGCACCAGTTGATGCCCGAGGCCGCTCAGCGCGCTGGTGCCGACGATCAGGCAGATGCCGGCGAGCCCGGCGATCACGCCGAACAGCTTGCGCGCGCCGATGGGCTCGTGCCGGGTGACCAGCCACGTCCCCAGAACGGCCATGACCGGCGAGGCGGAGTTCAGGATCGTCGCCAGGCCGGCATCGACCGACTGCTCGGCCCAGGCGATCAGGGTGAACGGCACCACGCTGTTGAGCATGGCCTGCACCGCGAAGCGGCGCCAGACCGCCGCGCCGCGAGGCATCGGCATGCCCCTGGCAGCCATCCACGCCGCCAGCAGGGCGCCGGCGATCAGTGTTCTTGCCGCGATCAGCGTCACCGGTGGAATCGTGGCGACACCGAGGCGGATAAACGTGTAAGACGCGCCCCAAAGTGTGGACAGGGCAAGCAGCAACAGCAACTCCAGCGCAGGACGGCTTGCGTCTTTCGTGTCGTTGGCCGCGGTTGGCGGGGCGGGCATGGCGTTCTCTCCGTGGGGACTCGCCACCATTGTGAGCGAGCGGCACGGGGCAACGTTTCAACCTGAACCGAACAATGGAATACAGGGTCAGGATCGCGGGCCAACCCGCCCCATCTCATTTGGAAAATGCCTGCCCCTTGCCGGCTTACTTCGACCGGTTCGAATCGCCCCCCAGCGGATCCAGCGTAATCTGGACCTGCCGCAAGACGCCATCGCCATCGAAATAGCAATGAAACAGAGACGGCAGCATACCGTCCTGGCGGAAGCGATACGACCACACCTCACGCTTCATCAGGGCAAAGAACTGAACCGGTTCGCGCGGCTTGCCGAAGTGCTCTTCCACATCGCGCTTGGTCCAGCTATCGACCTTGGCCTGGTAGATTTCCGCATTGGTCAGCATTTGCCTGAAGCCCGACAGATTACCGCTGGCGTCGAAATCCGCCGCGTACACCTGGTAGCCCATCGGCTGCTTGGAATAGAGCCAGCGCGTGGCGCCGTCGGCCAGCTGATAGACGCCGGTTGGCTGGCCAAAGGTCGAACGCACGGTGCTTTGCGGGGCACCGATCAGTTTTTGCCCCTGCTCCACCGGCTGCAGGATGGCGCAAGCCGGCAGCATCGCCATGGCGGCGGCGCAAAGCAGCCAGCCGCCCACGTATTGCGAGATAGTTTTCATAGCCTTGGATACTTCACTGGTTTCTTGTCGTTACTGGTACCTGGCCGCGGCCGTACGCCGCCCCGGCCCTAGAATATAGAGCATTGCCCGTTGCAGCGCCGGCCAGGCCACCGGATCACTCAGATCCAGCCGCCGGTACCGGCATCGACCAGCGTGGCAAGCGCGCCCTGGTAGTCGTAGCGTTCCACCTGTGCCTGCAAGCGAGCGAGATCGGCGGCAGTCATGGCGCGGCCAAGGCGTTCGCGGTGCCGGGCGAAGGTCTGGTTGGCCGCGCTGTCTCCCTCGTCCAGCTGGTGCCGCAGATTCTTCAGGACCTCGGCCAGCGCCACATCGGCGCCGCCGGGACCGCCCGCAGGATCGGCGCCGGATGCGGCGGCGATATCCATCGGCAAGCGCAGCCGCAGCGCGTCAAGCAGTTGCGACAGGGCGGTACGCAAGGCGCCAAGCGCACAAGCGGCATCGGCGGGCCCGGATGCCGGGGCGAGCGACAGGCCGGCTTCCAGCGTAGCGGCGGCAGCGGATACCGCCATGGCGCCAAGATTGGCGGCCAGTCCCTTGAGGGAATGGGCGAGCAGATGGGCGCCCTCGCGGTCGCCCTGGGCCAGCCGCTCGCCGATCCGGTCCGGCATGTCGGCGTAGCCCACGACGAAGCGTTCGAGCAACTGGCGATAGATCTCCACGCGGCCGCTGACCCGGGCCAGGCCGCCGCTCACGTCCAGGTCCGGGCACATGGCCAGCGCTTCGATCCACTGCGGCCGGCCAGCCGGCTGCGGGACGGGCGCCCGCCCCCCGGGGATCGCCAGCCATTGGCGCAAGGTGGCGTAGAACGCCGGCGGACTGATCGGCTTGGCGATATGGTCGCTCATGCCCGCCGCCAGGCAGCGCTCGCGGTCTTCCGGCAGCACGTTGGCGGTCATGGCGATCACCGGCAGGTCCTTGAGCCGCTCGATGTCCCGGATGCGCGCGGTGGCTTCGAAGCCATCCATGACCGGCATCTGCACATCCATCAGGACCAGATCGTAGGATTGCGCCTGCAGCAGGGTCAGCGCAACGGCGCCATTCTCCGCCGTGTCCGGATGGATACCCGCCGCCTGCAGCAGATGGACCGCCACCTCGCGGTTGATATCGTTATCCTCCACCAGCAGCACCCGCGCCGGCGGCAACGGCGGCATGGCGTCCGGCAGCGCCGGGCGCAGCTCCGCCTCGTCCGGCGCGGCATTGTTGTCGGGGGCCAGGGTACGCACCGTGGCCTCCAGCAGGATGGAAGCGCTCACCGGCTTGATCAGCGTGGCATCGAAGCCGGATTGCTCGCCTTCGCGCAATACCTCCTCGCGGCCGTGGGCGGTGATCATCACCCGGCGCGGACGCGGGTGGCGCAGCCGCATGGCATCGATATGGCGGGCGGTCTCGATGCCGTCCAGGCCGGGCATCCGCCAGTCGATGAAGACGGCCTGGTACGGATCGGCGGCATCGTCGGCCTGGGCGATCTTCGCCAGGGCGGCCCGCCCCGATGCCGCCGAATCCACGCGGAAACCGAAATTGGCCAGCATCGAGACGATGACCTGCCGCGCGTAATCGTGATCGTCCACGACCAGCAGGCGGCTGCCTGCGAGCTGCGCTGCAATCGGCGCGGCAACAGGCCGCTTCTTGCCTGGCAGCAGGTCGAGCTCGAACCAGAAGGTACTGCCCTCGCCTGCACTGCTTTCGACCCCCAGCGTGCCTCCCATCAACTCGACCAGGCGGCGGCAGATGGCCAGGCCAAGGCCGCTGCCACCGTAGCGGCGGGTGGTCGATGCATCGGCCTGCTCGAAACTCTGGAACAAGCGGGAGCGCGCTGCCGCGTCGATGCCGATGCCCGTGTCGCGTACCTCGAAACGCAGCCGTATGCGGGGCCGGGCGATGTCGTCGCCGCGGCGCTCGACACGGATGACGATTTCGCCGCGGTGGGTGAACTTCACCGCGTTATTGGCGAAGTTGATCAGGATCTGCCTGAGCCGGAGCGGATCGCCGCGCAGCGAGTCCGGCACGCCCGGAGCGACTTCGACGATCAACTCCAGCTGCTTGGCTGCCGCCCGCTCGGCCACCAGGTCGCTCACGGTCCGCAGCATCCGTTCCAGCGAGAAGTCGACGCGCTCGATGTCAAGCTTGCCGGCTTCGATCTTGGACAGGTCCAGGATGTCGTCGATAATCTCGAGAAGATGCTGCCCGGAGTGCTGGATCTTTTCCAGGTAGCCCCGCTGCTTGTCGTCCAGCCGCGTGCGCAAGGCCAGGTGCGCCATGCCGATCACGGCGTTCATCGGGGTACGGATCTCGTGGCTCATATTGGCCAGGAAGCTGGCCTTGGCCTGGGCGGCGCTCTCGGCGGCCTGCTTGGCCACCACCAGTTCGGCGTTGGCCCGGGCCAGCTCCCAGGTACGCTCGTCGACGCGTTTCTCCAGCGTCAGCGACAGCGCCTTGAGGCGGTGGCTGGCCTCGACCTGCTCCGTCATGTCGATGCCCACCGCGCCGACGGCAACCACGGCATCGGTGGACGGGTCGCGCACGGGGAAGCGCACCACGTGGAGATGGCGCTCGCCGTGGGCGGATTGCAAGGCATAGATGTGCTCCTCCGCCTTCCCGGTGGACATCACGCGCTCCTCCACGTCCCAGCGCTCGCGGGTTCCGTCCGGCCTGTCGCTGAACTCCCATTCGGACTTGCCCAGCACGTCCTCCTCGCTCGCCCCCAGCAGCGCCCGCATGGCGGGGTTCATGGCAAGCACCATATGCTGGCGGTCCTTGAGGGACATCATCGCGGGCGAGTACTCGAGCATGGCGCGCAGCCTTTCCCGGCTTTCCGCCAGGCGGCGGCCCTCCCTGCGGAGAATCCAGCTGGCGGCGCCGATCAGCAGCACGATGACCGCGCTCAGCGCCACCACCACATTGCGGGTGAACAGGTAGGGAGAGAATGCCTCGCGCATATCCTGTTCCACGATCAGGCCCATGTCCATGCCGGCCAGCCACGTGCCCGCACCGGTGACCGGCTCGCCACGGTAGTCAGGATAGTCGTGAAGCACCGCGGAACGGTCGCGCAGGACCCGTTCGGCGATCAGTGTCAGGGGGGCATGCCCGCTCTTGCCGCCGGCGTCCCGGTCATGCTGTGGCAGCCGCGCCTGGATATTGAACATGGACGACGCATGCGGCGCCAGCCTGTGCTGCGCGACCAGATCGGATTCGAACCGGCTGGGCGATACCAGCCGGCCCTGGCCGTCGATGGCGTAAAGCTCACCGGTACGCCCGAAGCGGCCGGCCCTGATGATCGCCAGCAGCATGGCACGGGGATCGATGCGCAGGCATAGCGCCCCGATGACATGCCCCGCATCCGACAAGCGCGAGCATACCGCCTGGAACGGCAGGTCCGCCGGCGCTCCCGACGCCCCGGAGGCCAGCTGCGGGGCCGGATAGGGGGGCGAGATGGCACTGCCGGCCTGCAATGCCCGGGTGGCCGCGCGGGCAGATTCGGGCAAGAGCTTGTGGCCGGTCCGGCTGGGCATTTCCGCCGCAATGATCTTCAGCTCCGGCGTGACGAGGGCAAAGCCAATGTAGCCGTTGCTGAGGTAAAGCGGCGTCACCCAGCGCTGGAACCTCGCCGCGGCCTCGCTATCCGGCGCCGGCTGGCCTTGCCCCGCAAGCAGCGGGCGCGCCAGTGCGACCGCCTCCTTCATGGCGGCGATCGTTTCGGCTCGTTGCAGTTGTTCTCCGCTCCACAGCTCGATCAGGCGCGTGGTGATCACCAGCGTCGATTCCACCCGCGTGCCCACGCTGGCGCGATCATTCTCGTACACCAGGTAGGTGACGCCAGCGGAAAGCAGGCAGACGACCGCCACCAGAAGCAGCCCGTAGGCATAGCGTGCGATGCCGGGCTGCGACCCCGACCGGCGCGGGACGCCCCGGGATCCGGCAACAGGCGAGGCAATCACCCTGCGCTAGCCGCGGCGTAGCCGTTGGTGGCGAGCAGTGCGGCCTCGCGCGCATAGTCCGCATCGGTATCGGCATAGCGCAGCGATATGGACTGGAACGCATCGGCAATCGCCAGGAAGGCATCGACCATGTCCGGATCGAAATGGCTGCCACTGCCTTGCTCGATCATGCGGACAGCCTGGGCGTGCGGGAACGGCGGCTTGTAGACCCGCCGGCTGATCAGCGCATCGTAGACATCGGCGATCGCCATCAGCCGCGCCGACACGGGAATCGCGTCTCCCGCCAGCCCTTCGGGGTAGCCGCTGCCATCCCATTTTTCCTGGTGATAGTGCGCGATCTCGCGCGCGAAGCGCAGGAAGGAATTAGGGGCGCCGCATTGCGCCTCGGCATGCGCAATGGCATCCCGCCCGAGCGTGGTGTGGGTCTTCATGACCTCGAACTCCTCGGGGGTCAGCTTGCCCGGCTTGAGCAGGATGCGATCCGGGATGCCCACCTTGCCGATATCGTGGAGCGGCGCCGACTTGAACAGCAGGTCGATGGTTGCGTCGTCGAGTATCCCGCTAAAGCGCGGGTGGTGCCGCAGCGACTGCGCCAGGCGGCGCACATAGTGCTGGGTGCGCCGGAGATGGTTGCCTGTTTCGTTGTCGCGCGTCTCCGCCAGGGAAGCCATGGCCATGATGGTGACGTCCTGGATCATGGAGATCTCGCGGGTACGCCGCTGCACCTCCTGCTCCAGGTAGGCGGACTTGTCCCGCAGGAAATCCCTGGCGTTCTTGAGCGTGAGATGGGTGGCGATCCTGGCATGCATCACCAGCGGACTGATCGGCTTCATGATGTAGTCCACCGCGCCCACCTGGAATCCACGCGTCTCGTCGTGTTCGCCGGTGCGGGAAGTCAGGAAGATGACGGGCACGTCCATGGTGACCGGATCCGACTTGAGCCGGCGGCACACCTCGTAGCCGTCGATGCCGGGCATCATCACGTCGAGCAGGATCAAGCCTGGCGGCGCGGCCGAGGCGATTCTCACGGCGTCGCCGCCGGAGGTCGCGACCTTCACCCGGTAGCGGTCCTGCAGCAACGCCGCCATCATCGCAAGATTCTCCGGAAGGTCATCCACTACCAGGATCGTAGGCTGGGCGTCGAGGTTTTCAGGGCGCATGAGAATAAGGGATAGGAATACGTTGCCTGAGCGGTGATCTCGGAGCGGAACACCTTGCCTCGGGGACTGCCATCGGGGGCGCTTCCCAGCGGGAGCGCCCCCGCCAGCCACGCGGCAGCCGGCACGAGGCCGCCCCTTGCGCCCACGCCTTCTCATAACGGTCGTGCGGCCTGGCTATTTACCCCGCTTGGTGAGGGGTAAAGCTTCGACGCAAACTGCCGTTAACGCCGGACCACGCAATTGGGCAACGCCGCAACGGATCATCATGACATTGCCGCATCCAGCACTGTCGCCGGGCTTGCGGACGGCGCGCAGCCGTGCGCAAGCGCCGCAGCCGCATCCAGGCAGGACATGGCCTGGCCGATGATGCGCATCTCCTGATCATGGCCGCGCGCGGCCTGGACCACCAGCCGGGCGCTCATGCACAGCCGCAAGGCGCTGACCGGGATGCCCGCCTGCTGACCGCAGTCCACCGGCTGGCCAAGCTGATACGGCGGGGCACCGGTGCCGGGCTCCGGCGCCTGCAGCCGGCGATAGACGCCTGCCGTTTCGTCCCGGTTGAGCGGAACCCTGCCGCCATGCGGCGCGGACCGGTACAGCAGGAAGGGATGGATGGTCTGGATGCCGTCCCAGCCCGACGGACTGCCCAGCGCGGCGCGGTCCAATACCGGCACGCTCAGGGCGGCAAGAGCGGGATCGCCGTCCAGCCGTTGCCGGACGGCATCGGCAAAGCGCCGCAATATGCCCCCGACCTGCGAGGCAGGCACCGCGCGCAACGCGCGCAGCTCATGGACCGCCGCCTGCCAGCGCAGCAGCAGGCCAAAATTCGCGAATGACCCCAGGGCCTGCGCGCAGGCCCAGTCCTGCGGCCACTCCTCGCGCGCGGAGTAGATCCGCAGCTCCGCGGGAACCCCGCGCTGGCGCAGCTTGCGGCCAACCGTCTCCGGCAGCAGCAAGGCGCCGGAAAACGATGGCCCCGTCAGGAATTTGGAGCCGGTCAGCGCCACCATGAAACCGCAGCGCAGGTAAGCCTGGATGGTGGCCGGCTCGATGCGGAACTGGCAGGCATCGACCAGCACCTGCACGGCCGACGGCCAGCGGCGCTGCAGCGCCATGACGCACGCGATGCCCGGTGCAATGCACCCGGTCTTGGAGACATCGATCAGCACCAGCAGCACATGGCGGCCCTCATGCACGGCCGGGCTGACCAGCGCGCCGATCTCCGCGTCGACCGCGTCCGCATCCCGCAGGCTGCCGTCGGCATTGCGGATCGGCACGTTGCGCGTATCGCTGGCGCAGGCATGGCCGAGGGACTCGCCGGGGATGGTGACGCGGCCCAGGGCGTTATACGTGCTGAAGTGCTGCCCGGCGAGCGCCGCGGGCACGCCGCTGCCGCTTTCGGCCTCGCCGGCCAGGATCACCAGCGGCCTGGCCGGCGCGCCATTGCCCGCTTCATCGCCAGTCACGCGCGCGGCCACCCGTGCGGCCAGCAGGTGCACGTCTGTGCCCGATGCCGAAAACACCAGGCCGGGATCCAGGGTATGGCCGAGGCCGCACAGCGCCAGGAACTCGCGGCGCAGCCGGTCCATCTCGCGGCGGTAGAGCGCCGGCGCGGACTGGTGCGCCAGGCCCGCGGCAAGCCGGTTGCGCAGTTCGTCCACCACCGCGAACGCCGCCGGCGAGATCCCCGAGGACGTGGAGGAGCCGAACGGCACCAGGCTTGCGCAGGCAAGCGGCTCGCAGCCGTACTTGTTGCGGCCGGTGGCAGGGTCCAGCGCGATGCGGTGATCGCCGCCGCTGACCAGCAGGTCAGCCGTGGATGGCAGCGGCATCGGGAGCGTGCGGCAGGTCGGCATGGACCCTCTGGCTGGCGTTGATCAGCATGGTCCTGAACGCAGCGAAGATCCTTTGCATCTGCGGCTGCTTGTAGGGAAAGAGATCGACGGGATCGATGTCGTGCACGACCATGGCCGTGTCCGCCTCGAATACCAGCAACGCGCCGTCCGGCGTCTCGGCGCAATCCAGGCCGACATAGTCCAGGTCCAGGCGCTGCTGGATCAGCGCGAGGGCGTCCTTGTGGCGCAGCGCGAAGGTGTGATCGAAGTCGCGCATGATCGCCGCCTCCTCGTCCCGCTTGGCCGCGCTCTCGGCCATGCCGGCATTGAGATAGTGGATCATCCAGTGCTCGGAGATGCCGACGTGGCACACGTACGCGCGCCCTTCGATCAGGACCAGGCGGTATTTGCGGAACAGGCCGTCCGCGTTCCGGTAGTCGATGAAACAGGACACATAGAAAGCCTGCTCGTCCGACTGCGCCAGGTAGCTGGCGAGCTCGGCAGCGTCATCGATTTTTTCCAGTCCCTTGCCGGCGTGGGAACCGAGCGGCCGGACAATGATCGGGAAACGCCCATCGCCCAGCACCGACGCGATCGTTGCCTGCTGGCTGGCGACGCCGGCCAGCACCTCGCGTTCCACGCGCAGGGTCGGCGGCATGCAGATGCCCGGCGCCGGCGCCAGTACCGACGCGGCCCTGTCGCGCGACAGCTGCTGCAGGCGATCCGGCAGGTTCAGCACCGGGCGCGGCCAGATGGCGGCAAGCGCGCGGAGCTGCTCCAGCACCGGCTGAGTACGGTCGGATTCGCCGACCGCGATAAAGAGCACATCATGCTCCGGCACGGCCTGCGGCAGCGGGTTTTCCGGGGTGACATAGAGCGCGTCGAGCGCCACGTCGGAGTTGCCCAGCAGGCACTCCAGCGGCGTGTTGGCCATCAGGTCGCCCGACACCATGATGGCCAGCACGCGCAGGCGGACCGCGCCATCGCGCAGGGTGGGCAGATGATAGAGCTGCCGCGCCCGCAATGCCTCGGCCTGCATGGTCATGGCCAGCGCATGATCGCCGATCAGTTGCAGGACCAGCGAGAGATCCATCAGCGCATTGGCGTCGTCCGGATGCGACTCCAGATGCTGGATCAGTTCCGCGCCGAGGGGACGCAGGTCTTCATTCTGGTGGGCTGCCCGCAGCAGGTGGCGCAGGCCGATCAGGGTGTCCGGGGCCGGGGTCATGGCCGCGGGATCGTGGATGGCATTCATAGTGGTAAGCCGCTGGCTTCAGGAACGGATGACGCAGCGCTCAGCGACCGGCCGAGAGCGAGGGTGGCGCCCAGCAGGGCATCGATATCCTGCGAGGTGCTGCGATGGTTGAACAGGGCTACCCGGATCGCGAAGCGGCCGTCGAGCACGGTCGACGACGGCGCGGCAACACCGGATTCCTGCACGGCGACGACGAGATCGCGGTTGACCTGTTCGATCGCATGCTGATCATGCAATCCGGCACCGATGAAGCGAAAGCAGACGATATTGAGCGAAACCGGCGCCAGCAGCTCCAGCTCCGGCTCGGCATCGATGCGCCGGGCAAGTTCGCTTGCCAGCGCGCAGGTCTGGGCGATCATGCCGCCCAGCCGCTCGGTACCGTAGACCTTGATCGTGAACCAGGTCTTCAGCGCGCGAAAGCCGCGCGAGAGGTCCGGCCCGAAATCGCAGGGCCAGGGCGAGCCGGCCGCCATGCCGCGCTCGCCGCGGCTCAGATAGGTGCCTTCGTGCGTGGCAAAGGTGCGCAGGTGCAATTGACGGTCCCGCACCAGGAAGAAGCCGGCGTCATAGGGGACCTGCAGCCATTTGTGGAAATCGAAGGCGATCGAATCCGCCTGTTCGATGCCGCCTAGCCGCCCGGCAAGCTGGGGACACAGCATGGCGAGCGCGCCGAAGGCGCCGTCGACATGAAAATGCAGTTGCTCCCGGCGGGCGATGTGCGCGATCCCGGCAAGGTCGTCGATGGCGCCCGTATCCACGGTGCCGGCGGTGCCGACCACAAGGAATGGCGAGCAGCCGGCAGCGCGATCGGCGGCAATGGCGGCGGCAAGGCGGGCCAGGTCCATGCACCCCTGGCCGTCGACCGGAATCGAGCGCAGATTGTCCTTGCCCAGGCCGGCAAGGTCCATGCCCTGCGCGATGCAGCCGTGCGCCCTGGCGGAGGTGTAGGCGGTCAGCCGGCGCGATGCCTGCGCCACGCCACTGGAACGCACCCCGCTGCCCAGCGCCCGGGTCCTGGCGACCAGCACGCCGGACAGGTTGGCCATGGAAGAGCCGGTCAGGAACAGGCCGCTGGCATCCTGCGGGAAGCCGAACAGCTCGATCACCCAGCGCAGTACCTGCCATTCCACTTCGACCGGGACATGGTCGCGGCCACCGAGATTGGCATTGAGCCCGGCCGCGAGCATTTCCGCCAGCATCCCGACCGGCGTGCCGCCGCCATGCACCCAGCCCATGAAACCGGGATGCGCATTGCCGACGGCGAACGGCAGGATGCTGTCCATGAAGGTCTCATGCACCCGGTCCAGTCCGCTGCCCTCGCGCGGCAAGGGCTCGCGGAAGCGCCCGCGCACCGCGTCGGGGATGGGCTGCCAGACCGGCCGTTCGCGAATATCCTGGAGATAATCCAGCATATCGTCGAGCATGCTGTGGCCCTGCGCCCTCAGTTCGCGCCAGTCGACAGGATCCAGACTGGCAGGGACCGGCTGCCGGCTGCCCTCGGTGGTTGGTGTTGACATGGCTGATGGATGGCTGTCCGGAAAACGCTGCATCCCCGGGCAGGCGCTTTTCGCGGCCTGGTCCACGGGGCATCGTGCCGGGGATCATAGCGCCGGGCCGCCGGCTCGTTTTGAGGAGGATGGCGGGTTTTCCGCCCTATTTCTCTGCCCGGCCTGCGGCACCATGCACGCCCCGGCCACCGCTTGGCCGGCAGCCGCCCTTCGCCACCGGGCCGCGCGGGCAGGAGGCCGGAAAACAACACTTCCGGCCCCGCCTTACCACAAACCGATCGTTTGCGGGCGCCGCTGCCTGCGACGATAATTGTGTCGTCAAGCATCTCAAGCAACGCTCCCGCCTCTCCGCTCCTCGCTCTCCTCCATGCAGCCACACCAAGGCCTACCCCATCCCCAACGCGCCTGGGCCATCCTCACCGTGTTCTGCGGCCTCATCATGGCCGTGCTCGATGGCTCGATCGCCAACATTGCGCTGCCCTCGATTTCCCGCGAACTGGCGGCCGATCCGTCCAGCACCATCTGGGTGGTCAACGCCTACCAGCTCACGGTCACGGTCTGCCTGCTGCCACTGTCCTCGCTGGGCGACATCCTTGGGTACAAGCGCGTGTACCGCGCCGGCCTGGCGATCTTCCTGCTGGGCTCGCTGCTGTGCGCGCTATCGCCCAGCCTGCCGGTGCTGGTGGCCGCGCGCGTGCTGCAGGGCATGGGCGGCGCGGGGATCATGAGCGTGAATACAGCGCTGGTGCGCTTTATCTACCCGCCCACCAAGCTCGGCCGGGGCATCGGCCTGAATGCGCTGGTGGTGGGCATCACCATTGCCGTGGGGCCGTCCGTGGGCGCACTGATCCTGTCCATCGCCAGTTGGCCCTGGCTGTTCGCCGTCAACGTGCCGGTGGCGATCTTCGCGCTCGCGCTGTCGCGCAGCGCGCTGCCGCTGACGCCGCCCCAGCCGCATGGCTTCGACTACCGCAGCGCGCTGCTGTCGGCCGTGGTGTTCGCCCTGTTCATCCTGGGCGTGGACGGCGCCGGCCATGCCGCCTGGCGGCCCGCCGCCGCGGCCGGGCTGGCGGTGGCGGCCGGGCTGGGCTGGCGGCTGGTACGCATGCAGCGCGGCAAGGCCGCGCCGCTGGTGCCGGTGGACCTCTTCGCCAGCCGCGCCTTCACGCTGGCGGTGGGCACGTCGTTCTGCTCCTTCATGGCGCAGATGCTGTCCTTCGTGGCGCTGCCCTTCTATCTGGAATACCAGCTTGGCCGCTCGCTGCACGAAACCGGACTGCTGATCACGCCGTGGCCGCTCATGGTGGCCATCATGGCGCCGGTGTCCGGGCGCCTGTCCGACCGCTATCCGGCCAGCATCCTGGCCGGCATCGGCCTGGCCTGCCTCGGCACCGGACTGGTAGGGCTGGCGCTGCTGGGGCCCGACGCTTCCAGCTTTGCCGTGGTGTGGCGCATGGCCCTGTGCGGGCTGGGTTTCGGCTTGTTCCAGTCGCCCAACAACCGCGCCATGATCGGCGCGACCCCACCCGCCCGCAGCGGCGGCGCCAGTGGCGCGCAGGCCACCACGCGGCTGCTGGGCCAGACCACGGGCACGGCCATCGTGGCGCTGCTGTTCAGCATCGACCAGAGCGGCGCGGCGCGCATGGCGCTTTATGTGGCCGCGACGGTGGCAACAGTGGGCGCGCTGGTCAGCTTCAGCCGGCTGCGCAGCGGCAGCGGCCCGGCCACGCAGGGACGCCTGGAGGCGGAAGCGGACATGTGAGCAAAGGCAGCGGCAAGCGGGCAGAAAGCCCGAAGCGCCGAAGTGCCGGCCGAAGCCGCCAGGATGCGCCAGCGCCGATTGAGGTGCCCGGCGGTGCCTGCTCCCGCTCCCATCATGGAGAGAGGGAGCAAAGCAGCGCTGAATCAGCCTGTGCCGCTCACTCCGCCTTGGCCCCCGATTCCTTCACCACCTTCGCCCACTTGGCGATTTCCGCCCGCTGGTAGCTGGCCAGTTTCTCCGGCGTACCGAGGATAGGATCCAGCCCCAGGGTCTTGAGCCTGGCCTGGACGTCGGGCAACTGGTAGATCCGGTTGAGTTCGGCGTTCAGCCTGGTGATCACGTCCTTCGGCGTATTGGCAGGCGCAAAGATCGCAAACCAGGAATCGGCATCGAAGCCATGCAGCCCCTGCTCGGCAAGCGTGGGAATATCCGGAGCGGACGGAGAACGCCTGGCGCTGGTCACGCCGAGCGCCCGCAGCTTGCCCTCCTTGACCACCGGCAGCGCCGACGGCAGGTTGTCGAACATCATGGTGATATGGCCCCCGAGCAGATCGGGAATCGCCATGGCGCGGCCTTTGTATGGCACATGGGTGAGCTTCACTCCGGCCAGCGCATTGAACATCTCCCCCGCCACGTGCGGCGACGTGCCGATGCCAGGCGTGCCGAAGGTCAGGGCTCCCGGCCTGGCCTTGGCCAGCGCAATCAGCTCGGCGACATTCTTCGCCGGCACCGCGGGGTTGACCACCAGCACGTTGGGCGTGGATGCGACCAGGATTACCGGGGCGAAATCCTTGACCATGTCATACGGCATCTTGCTGTACAGCGAGCCGTTGATGGAGTGCGTGCCAACGGTGCCCAGCGCCAGCGTGTAGCCGTCCGGCGCGGCATGCGCCACGGCTTCCGCGCCGATGTTGCCGCCGGCGCCCGGCTTGTTGTCCACCACCACCGGCTGGCCCCATGACGGAGAAATCTTCTCCGAGAAGATCCGCGCCAGGATATCGGGCGCGCCGCCGCTGGGGAAGCCCACCACCATCCGGATCGGCTTGGAGGGATAACTATCGGCCTGGGCCGAAGGCACGGCGAATACGGCACAGGCGGCCAGCACGGCCGCTGCGAAAGGGTTGCTGCGCATGGTAAGTCTCCCGATGGTTCTTATTGATCCTGCATTGCCCGCGGCCCGGGCGTGACATGGCGCACGCCTGCCGGCCGCGTTGGTTCAGCTTGCTGTCATGCGGACTTCACGCCACGCTCACACCACCGTGCCGCCGAACTCCGCCATCACTTTATCGTGCAGGCGGCGCATTCCCTTTAGCCAGCGATCGTAATCCTGCCCCTTGCGCTGGTAATACTCGAGCACTTCCGGATGCGGCAGGATCAGGAAGCGTTCGTCCTTCACGCCTTCCAGCGTGACCTGCGCCACATGCTCGGGCGTGACCGAGCCTGCCTGCAGGAAACCCTTGCGTTCGCCGTCCTCCCCGAACAGCATGCGCGTCTGCACGCCCTGCGGGCAGATGCAGCTGACCTTGATGCCACGATCACCGTAGGTGATCGACAGCCACTCGGCAAAGCCGATGGCGGCGTGCTTGGTCACCGCATAAGGGGCCGAACCGATCTGCGAGAGCAGGCCGGCGGCCGATACGGTATTGACGAAGTAGCCATCGCCACGCGCAAGCATCTGCGGCAGCACCGCGCGCGCGGCGTGGATGTGGGCCATGACGTTGATCTCCCAGATGCGCTGCCACTCTTCGGCGCTGGCATCCAGGCCCTTGCGCAGGATGATGCCGGCGTTGGAGCAGAACACATCGATCTGGCCGAAGCGCTGCGTGGCTGCGTCGGCCAGGGCCTGCACCGCGGCCGCGTCGGCCACATCGACGCGCTGCGCGAACACCTTGCAATCCGGGCTGGCCTGCGCCAGCTCCGCGGCGACCTGCTGCGCGCCGGCCTCGTCCAGGTCGGCCACCGCCACCCCACGCGCGCCGCCGGCGGCAAACGCCAGCGCCAGCGCGCGCCCGATGCCGGTGGCCGCACCGGTCACCACCACGGTCTTGTTGCGAATCTCCATCTTTGTCTCCTTTGTTTGCTTTGTCTGTATTGCCTGCTGGATGTATGGCCCTTGGGCCGCGAGAATGCGATGAAAACAATGATGCGATGATGCGATGGGCAGGCGTCAGCGCACGGCTAGCCCTGCCCCTGCCATAGGCGCCCCTGCAGCAACTCGGCCAGTTCGCGAATGCGCGGGCCCAGGTTGCCGTCGAGGATTTCCGGCGTGAGCCGGGTGGCGGCGCCGCCGATGTTCATGGCCAGCACTTCCGCGCCGCCCTCGAGCACCACCGGCGCGGCCGCCCCGCTCACGGTGCGGTCCCACTCGGCGTGCGCCAGACAGAATCCGCGTTTGCCGTAATCGCGCAGCGCGCGCTCCAGCTTGATGCGCACCGCAGGCCAGCGGCTACCGTAATGACGCTCCAGGTCGGCCAGCGCGGCCGTGCGCCGTTCGGGCCCCAGCCCGGCCAGCCAGGCCCGCCCGATGGCCGAGGTGGCGGTTGGCAGGCGGGAGCCCGGCGCCAGCCGCATCACCAGCGCACCGCGCGGCTGGCATACCTCGAGGTAGACCATCTCGTGGCGGTCCGCGGTGGCCAGCGCCACCGTGCAATCGGTGGCGAACGCCAGCGACTGCATCAGCGGCTGCGCCACCTCGCGGATGCCCGAACCGGCGAGGTAGCGCTGGCCGAGCACCATCGCACCCTGGCCAAGCCGGTACTTCTCGAGCGACGCGGAATAGATCAGGTAGCCCAGGCTGGTCAGCGTGTAGGTCAGCCGCGAAACGGTGGGACGCGGGATACCGGCGCGGCGCGCCAGCTCCGCATTGCCGAGGTAGTCGTCGTGCGGGCCGAAGGCGCGCAGAAGGTCCAGCCCGCGCGCCAGTGCGGTGACGAAGTTGCGGTCGTCGCGCTCGGCATCCCGCGCCGCGAGATCGCGCTCCGGATCGACCGCGCGCGCAGCGGCATTGGGCGGCGTGGAACCGGGCGAAAGCGGGATCGACGAAGTGCGCTTCATACGTGGCGGGAACGCTGGGCAACGGCTGGTGAAAAGCGTGCCCCTTGCCGCCATGTAAGACGGCGAACCGAGGCGCACTGGCTATTTCGCTGTGCGGAAGACAATTCCGTATTTCTTGACTGTGCCTCAGGCCCTATGCAACAGTCAATGAAAACGAACGATCGTGCTGGAACGTGCTCACGCAGCAATCGATGCGCGCAGCGCTTCACGGAACACGACGACACCCGCACCCCGTGGCCGCACCAAGCCGCCATTCCGCATCGCACAGGAGACCAAGCATGCATCACGCAATTCAAGCAGCCGCACCGCCTCGCGGCTGAACCTCGCCCCGCTTCATGCGCGGCCCCGCGTTACCGCGCGGCGCCGCAACCCCACGCATTCCGCAGCACGGATTGCGTGCCATCGTTCGTGATCCGATTGAGCAGCAAGAGGTAAAGCCCGTGACATTGTTCCTTCAACAAGTCCTGAACGGCCTGACGCTGGGCGGTGTGTACAGCCTGGTGGCGCTGGGCCTGACACTGGTCTACGGCATCCTGCACGTACCCAACTTTGCGCATGGCGCCTTCTACATGGCGGGCGCCTATGTGTCGTACTACATGATGACGTCGCTCGGCATGAACTACTGGCTGGCGATGGGCGCTGCCGCCATCGCGGTGGCGGCGCTGTCGATGCTGGCCGACCGGCTGGTGTTCCATCCGCTGCGCAACGCGCCCGAGTTGCACGACATGATTGCCGCCATCGGCATCATGCTGTTCCTCGAAGCCGGCGCGCAGGCTCTGTGGGGCGCGGACTTCCATCGCATGCCCACGCCTTATGGCCAGATGGTGGAAGTGCTGGGCCTGACCGCGCCCGCGCAACGCCTGCTGATCATCGCCGCGGCCTTCGGCCTGATGGTGCTGCTGCATCTGTTCCTGACACGCACCGTGACCGGCTCCACCATCGTGGCGATGGCGCAGAACCGTGAAGGCGCGGCACTGGTGGGCATCGACGCCACACGCGTCACGCTGCTGGTGTTCGCCATCTCCGGCGCGCTCGCCGCGATTGCCGCCACGCTGTACGCGCCGATCAACCTGGTCTACCCGAGCATGGGCAACCTGGTCATCACCAAGGCCTTCGTCATCATCATCCTCGGCGGCATGGGCAGCATTCCCGGCGCCATCGTGGGCGGGCTGATCATCGGCATGGCCGAGAGCTTCGGCGGTTTCTACGTGTCGACCGACTACAAGGACATCATCGCCTTCGCGCTGCTGGTGGCCATCCTGTCGATCCGGCCTCAAGGCCTGTTTGCAAGCAAGGCCGCATAAGGAGCCCGCCATGACAAGCGCATTGAAAGGAAAGACCGGCTGGGCGCTGCTGCTGGCGCTGGCCATCGCGTTTCCGCTGATTACGCCCAACAGCTACTACCTGACGGTGATGACGCTGGCCTTCATCTACGCTCTCGCCACGCTGGGGCTGAACCTGATCACGGGCTACACCGGCCAGCTCAACCTCGCGCACGGCGGCTTCATGGCGATCGGCGCCTATACGCTGGGCATTCTCACGGTGGATCACCAGGTGCCGTTCTGGGCCGCGTTCGCACTGTCGGGCGTGGTGTGCATGGCGGTGGGCTACTTCGTCGGCGTGGTGTCGCTGCGCCTGAAGGGCCATTACTTCTCCATCTTCACGCTGTGCATCGGCTACATCATCTACCTGCTGATCGAGAAATGGGAAAGCCTGACACACGGCACGGTAGGCCTGATCGGCATCCCGGTGCCGGCCGCGGTGGGCCCCCTGGTGTTCGACAACGTGCAGGCGCAGTACTACCTGGTGCTGTTCTTCCTGGCGGTGGGCACCTTCCTGATGCACCGCATCGTCACCTCGCTGCTGGGCCGCAGCTTCATGGCCGTGCGCAACAGCGACGCGCTGGCCGAGGCGCTCGGCATCAACCTGATGCGCACCAAGGTGCTGTCCTTCGTGCTCTCGGTGGGCTATGCCGGCTTTGCCGGCGCGCTGTACGCGGGCCAGGTGCGCTTTCTCGGGCCTGATATCGCGCGCACCGACCTCACCTTCGACATGGTGATGGCGATGCTGGTGGGCGGCACCGGCACCTTGCTGGGGCCGCTGCTGGGCGCCGTGCTGGTGCCGTGGGTCACGCAGACGCTGCAGTTCCTGCAGGACTACCGCATGCTGGTGTTCGGCCCGGTGCTGGTGCTGCTGATCATCTTCGTGCCGGATGGCATCGTCGGCTCGTGGTCCAAGCGCCAGGCCAGGCGCGCCGCGGCCGCACGGCGCGGCGGCAAGCGCCGTGCGCAGCAGGCCGGCACGGCACCCGTGCCCGGCGACAACGCCAATGCCAACGCAGCAAATGCAGGGGCCGACCATGCTTGAGATTCGCAACCTGACCAAGAAATTCGGTGGACTGACCGCCGTGCACGATGTTTCGATCACCTTCGAGACGGGCCATATCAACGCCATCATCGGGCCCAACGGCGCCGGCAAGACCACCTTCTTCAACCTGATCGCCGGCACCCATGCGCCCAGTTCGGGACAGATCCGGCTCAAGGGCCGGGACGTGGCCGGCTTGCGCGCCGACCAGATCGCCAGGCTCGGCGTGGCGCGCACCTTCCAGGCCACCCACCTGTTCGACCGCGCCACGGTGCTGGACAACCTGATCGTGGGACACCGGCTGCGCACGCACTCGGGCCTGGCGGACGTGATCTTCAACACGCGCCGCCTGCGCGAGGAAGAGCGCCTGTGCCGCGCCAAGGCCGAGCAGGCGCTGGACTTCGTCGGCCTTGCTCACCTTGCGCATGAAGTGGCGGCGGACATCACGCAGGAGGAACGCAAGCGCGTGGCCTTTGCGCTGGCGCTGGCCACCGACGCGGAACTGCTGCTGCTCGACGAGCCCGCCGGCGGCGTCAACCCCGAGGAGACCGTGGGCCTGGCCGAGCTGATCCGCAAGATGGTCCGCCATGGCAAGACGGTGTGCCTGATCGAACACAAGATGGACATGATCATGCGACTGGCCGACAAGATCATGGTGCTCAACTACGGCGAGAAGATCGCCGAGGGTTCGCCGGCACAGATCCAGCGCGACCCGCAGGTCATCGAAGCCTACCTGGGAGCCGACCATGTTGCAGCTTGAACGCGTTTCGCTTTCCTATGGCAGCTTCCGCGCGCTGGACAACATCACGCTGCATGCCGGTGCCGGCGAACTGGTCGTGCTGCTCGGCGCCAACGGTGCCGGCAAAAGCTCGATCTTCCTCGCCCTGAGCGGCATCCATCGCGCGAGCGGCGGCAGCATGCGCTTCGACGGCCGCGAACTCGCCGGCATGAAGCCCTCGCAGATCGTGCAGGCCGGTCTGGTGCATTGCCCGGAGGGCCGCAAGCTGTTTCCCGCCATGAGCGTGCAAAAGAACCTCACGCTGGGCGCCTATGTGCACCGCCGCGATGCGGCCGGCATCAAGCGCTCGCTGGAAGACGTCTTCGAGATGTTCCCGATCCTGCGCCAGAAGAAGGACGACCCCGCCGGCTCGCTGTCGGGCGGCCAGCAGCAGATGGTGGCGTTGGGCCGCGCGCTGATGGGCCGCCCGCGCACGCTGCTGCTCGACGAGCCCTCGCTCGGCCTGGCGCCGCTGGTGGTCAAGCAGATGTTCGAGGTGATCCAGCGCATCAACCGCGCCGGCACCACGGTACTGCTGGCCGAGCAGAACGCCTACGCCGCGCTGGGCATCGCCCACCGCGCCTATGTGATCGAAAGCGGCCGCATTGTCATGGAAGGCGACCGCGACACGCTGCTGAACGATGAAGGGATTCGCAAGGCGTATATCGGGGGCTAGGATGCGCCTGAACGGCCTGGAACGACGATGGTGCTTACTCCCTCTCCCGCAAGCAGGCAAGGGGCCAGAAGCCAGAACAGACAATCCGGACAAAACGCAGCACAAACACAACAGGAGACAGCCAAATGCAGACCAAGACGATCCGCCGCTTCTTCCCTCTTGCCGCCACCGCCGTGGCCGCGCTGATGGCGTCAGGCGCGGCTTTCGCGCAGGAAGTCGTCAAGCTGGGCTATACCGGCCCGCTATCGGGCGGCGCCGCGCTGTACGGCAAGAACGTGCTGTCCGGCATCCAGATGGCGGTGGACGAGATCAATGCCTCGGGCCTTGAGGTCAAGGGCAAGAAGGTCAAGCTGGAGGTTGCCGCGCTGGACGATAAATACGCGCCCGCCGAGGCGGCCATCAACGCGCGCCGCCTGGTGCAGCAATACAAGACGCCCGCGGTGTTCGTGCCGCACTCGGGCGGCATCTTCGCACTGCAGGCCTTCAACGAGCAGGAGAAATTCCTGGTGATGGCCTATTCCAGCGTGCCGCGCATCACCGACACCGGCAACAAGCTGACCATCCGCATTCCGCCGGCATACACCGGCTATATCGAGCCCTTCATCAAGGCGCAGATGAAGCGCTATGGCAAGAACGTGGCGCTGGCGCCGGCCGATCACGACTACGCCAAGGCCTGGGTGCAGGCCTTCGTGCCGGCCTGGGAAAGCGCGGGCGGCAAGGTGGTGGCCAATAACCCCATGTCCTATACCAAGGCCACCGATTTCTACAGTGGCGTCTCGCGCGTGCTGGCCGACAAACCCGACGTGATGTTCGTCGGTGGCCCGTCCGAGCCGACCGCGCTGGTGGTCAAGCAGGCGCGCGAGCTGGGCTTCAAGGGCGGCTTTATCGTGATGGACCAGGCCAAGCTCGACGAAATGGCCAAGGTCACCAATGGCCTGGCCATGCTGGAAGGCTCGATCGGCGTGATGCCGCTGGCCAACGACAGCCGCGCCGCCGCGCAGAACTACAACAGCAAATACAAGAAACTGCATGACGGCCGCGACGCCACTACCGAGATGTCGCTGAACTACACCATGGTCTACGCGCTGGCGGGCGCCATGAAGCTGGCGGGCACCACCTCCGACGTGGCCGCCATCCGGGCAAAGATGCCGGAAGCGGTGAAGACGCTGGCCAAGGACGCCAATCCCAACGAGATCGAGAGCATCGACGCCAAGGGCGGCACCAATGCCGACACCGTGGTGGGCTGGGTGCAAGGTGGCAAGATCACCCCGGTGCGCTTGTCTGAGCTGGCGAAGTAAGCGATCGAAGGCCGGCTCGGGGCGATTGGCCCCGAGTCCCTTCCGCCGCGCTGGCCGGCTGGCCGGCGCTCACGCCGGCGGCATCCCTACCCTTGCGCCAGCGCTTGCGGATGTTCGCGCGGAACCGGTTTTGCCGCCGCGTGCTGCTGCTGGCGCTGCAGATCTTCCTGGCGTCGTTGCTGTTCCTGTTGCTGGCGCTGACGTTCCTGCTGCTGGCGTTGCTGGTCCATCTGCTGGCGCTGTTGCTGTTGCTGCTCCTGCTGCTGGCGCTGCATGACTTGCTGCTGGCGCTGCTGCTCTTGCTGCTGGCGCTGCATTTCCTGCTGCTGGCGTTGCTGCTCTTGCTGCTGGCGTTGCATGGCTTGTTGCTGCCGCTGCTGGTCCTGCATCTGCCGCTCCTGCTGCTGACGCTGCATCTCCTGCTGGCGCAAGACCTGCTGCGCACGCTGCTGGTCCTGCGCCTGCCGTTGCTGCTGCTGGCGCTGCATTTCCTGCTGCTGTTGGACTGCCTGCTGCGCCCGTTGCTGGTCTC
>NZ_JARJLM010000383.1 GCF_029335485.1 Cupriavidus basilensis | reverse complement strand
TTCGCTCTTGATGTGGAAGACTTCCACGCCGACCGAATCGCAGTCCGGGTAGACATCCGGCTTTTCGGTCGAGACGCGCACGGCGCGCACCTTGGGGTGCTTGAGCATGGCGCGCGCCACGTCGTCGCACAGGGTTTCCTGCAGGTGCACGTGGCCTTGCGCCATGCGCTCGGCCACCGTGCTGCGCATGAAGTCGTAGTCCACCACTTCCTGCAGCTTGTCTTCCTGCGGCGTGCTCTGGGCCAGCGGCACGAACAGGTCGATATTGACCAGCACGCGCTGTTCGCCTTTTTTCTCGAATTCGTGCACGCCGATATTGATCTGCACTTCGTAGTTGCGCAGGAACATGCGGCGGCAGTCCTGCAGGCTGGGGTGAGAGAGGGCGGCGAGCATGGTCATGATGGGAGGGAGAAAGAAAAAGTAAGCGCGCGCGGCCTGGCCGCACGCGCCGGATACGTCATTCGGTGAGGAACATCACGTCGCGCGCCAGCGGCATCAGGTGCTGGCCGCCATCGACGTAAAGGGTGGTGCCGGTCACCGCGCGTGCTTCGGCCAGGTAGGCCACGGCCTGCGCGATGTCCTCGGGGGTGGACGACTGCCCCAGCGGCGTCATGCGGTGGGCGCGCCGGAAGCCGGGACTGGACTGGTCGCCCGAGACCATGGTGATGCCGGGCGCCACGCCCACCACGCGCAGTTTCGGCGCCAGGGCCTGGGCCAGTTGCACGGTGGCGGTCTGCAGCGCCGCCTTGGACAGTGTGTAGGACAGGAAATCCGGGTTCAGGTTGTCCAGCTTCTGGTCGAGCAGGTTGATCACCACGCCGCGCTGGGCATCCGACAGCGCCCGGTGCAGCTCGCGCGCCAGCAACAGCGGCGCGGCCACGTTGGTACGCATATGGGTGTCGAGCGAGGCATAGGAAAAACTGGTGGCCACGTCGTACTGGAACAGCGAGGCATTGTTGACCAGGCAGGTCGGCACGCCCAGCGCCTCGCCGCAGGCGGCGATCAGCTTCGCGGTGGCGGCTTCGTCGGCGAGGTCAGCCTGCAGCACCGCGGCACGCCGGCCGCCGGCGCGGATCTGTCCGGCCAGCGCCTCGGCCTCGGACAGCGAACGGTGGCAGTGCACCGCCACGTCCCAGCCGCGGGCAGCCAGCTCCAGCGCGATCACGCGCCCGAGCCGGCGGGCGGCACCGGTCACGAGGGCAACGCCGCGCGCGGGGGCGGCCGTGGCGGAGGCTGCGTCGGCGGGAGCGCCGGCAGGCGATGCGGAGTCGGGGGATTCGGAGGCAGGCATTGCTACAATCGCGGTATGCACAAAGGCGCTAGTTTACCCCTTCCCCCCGCCGACGCACTGTCGGCGTCCGCAGCGCTCTGCGCGCACATCGGCCAGGCCATCGACGAAGCCGGTGGCTGGCTCGGTTTCGACCGCTATATGGCGCTTGCGCTATATGCGCCCGGCCTGGGCTACTACAGCGGCGGCGCCGCCAAGTTCGGCCGCGATGCGCGCGACGGCAGCGACTTCATCACCGCCCCCGAACTCAGCCCCTTCTTCGCCCGCACCCTGGCGCGCCAGTTCGCGCCGCTGCTGGCGCAGGGGCTGGGCCAGGTGCTGGAATTCGGCGCGGGCACCGGCCGGCTGGCGGCCGACCTGCTGCTGGCGCTGGAGCAGGAGGGCCAGTTGCCCGAGCGCTACGCCATCGTCGAACTCTCCGGCGAGCTGCGCGCGCGCCAGCAGGCCACCCTCGCTGCCCGCGCGCCGCACCTGGCGCCGCGCGTGAGCTGGCTGGATACCTTGCCCGGGCATTTCGAAGGGATCGTCGTCGGCAACGAAGTGCTCGACGCCATGCCTGTGCGTCTGTTCGCCCGCAGCCATGGCCGCTGGCTGGAGCGCGGCGTGATCCGGCAGGAAGCCGATGCCGGGGCCGGCGAGACGGCACCCGCCTTCGCTTTCGCCGACCGCCCGCTGGCGGCCGGCGCCCTGCCCGAGGCGCTGCATGCCGTGGCCGGCGACCACGACATCGTCACCGAGACGCACGCCGAGGCGGAGGGCTTCATGCGGGCGGTGGGGTCGATGCTCGCGCGCGGCGCGGCGTTCCTTATCGACTACGGTTTCCCCGCCGCCGAGTACTACCATCCGCAGCGCGTCGGCGGCACGCTGATGTGCCACTACCGCCATCACGCCCACCCGGACCCCTTCCTCTATCCCGGCCTGCAGGACATTACCGCCCACGTCAACTTCAGCGGCATCGCCCATGCCGCCGCCGATGCCGGGCTGACCGTGGCCGGCTTCGCCTCGCAGGCGCGTTTCCTGATGAATGCCGGCATCACCGAGCTGCTGATGGCGCTGGACCCCAATGACACGCGCAGCTTCCTGCCCGCGGCCAATGCGGTGCAGAAGCTGCTGTCGGAAGCCGAGATGGGCGAACTGTTCAAGGTCATCGCGCTGACCCGCGGCCTCGATGCGGCCCTGCCCCTGGCAGGATTCGCACGCGGCGACCGCAGCCACGCGCTATAGTCCGCGCATCCCACCCCACCCTTCAGGCACGCACCATGCTGCGCTGGACTTTCACCATCTTCCTGGCCGTCATCGTGCTGTCGGCGGCGTTGCCATGGCTGCAGAAGCTGGGGCTTGGGCGCTTGCCGGGAGACCTACGGTTCCGGCTGTTCGGGCGGGATTTCATGCTGCCGTTTGCGTCGACGATCCTGCTGTCCATGGTGGCGCTGGTGATCGGGAAGCTGCTGTAGCGGCCGGGCATGCTGCGGCGACGGGACGGATATCGCTCCTGCGTGCGCCCGCCCTCTAGCAAACCGGCGGCATTTGCCGAAGCGGACAGGATGCGCCAAAAACGCCTGCATGACGATGGCGTCGACTCCCCTTCCCCTCGGGAGGAGAGGGGTGGCTTGGCCAGGCGCCACGGCAAGCGCAGCCGCCGTTTTTTTCCGGCACGGCAAGCCCCCTACGCCTCCAGCCGCGCCTCCACCGCCGCCACCCGCGCCGCATGCACGCGGCCCTTGATCAGGCTGACATTGCCCGCGCACGCCAGCGCCACCGCGCCGGCATCCACCGACGAAGCCGCCTCCAGCGCCTGCAGCAACCGCTGCGCCTGCGGATAATCGCGGCCCTCGAAGCCAAGCCGCCCGCGCGCATCGGCCTCGCACGCCTGCAGCGCTTCGGCAAAGCGCGCCGGCTTGCGCAGCGCATCGCAGCGCTCCAGCAAACGCGTCAGGGCCGCCGCGCCGAACTCCGCCGAGCGGTGGATATTGCCGTGCTCGCGCGCCACCACCAGCGCCAGGTCGCGGCAATCGGTGGGCACGCGCAGGCGCTTGCACACCGCCTCGAGCAAGTCCACGCTGCGCTCCTCGTGCCCGATATGCCGCGGCAGCACGTCGGCCGGCGTGGTGCCCTTGCCCAGGTCGTGCATCAGCGCGGCGAAGCGCACCGCCAGCGAGGCACCCATGGCGGCAGCCGTATCGACCACCATCATCACATGCACTCCGGCATCCACCTCGGGATGGTATTCGGCGCGCTGCGGCACGCCCCACAGCCTGTCCAGTTCCGGCAGCAGGCGCGCCAGCGCGCCGCATTCGCGCAGCACCTCGAACATGCGCGAGGGCCGCGCCTCCATCAGGCCGCGCGCGAGTTCCTGCCAGACGCGCTCGGCCACCAGCGCATCAACCTCGCCCGCCGCCACCATGCGGCGCATCAGCACGAGGGTCTCGGGCGCCACGGTGAAATCGACGAAGCGCGCGGCAAAGCGCGCCACGCGCAGGATCCGCACGGGGTCTTCGGCAAAGGCGTCCGACACATGCCGGAACAGCCGTGCGGCCAGGTCCCTCTGTCCGCCATAGGGATCGATCACGGGGCCGCTCAGCGTGCCGTCCTCGCCCACCGCCTGCGCCATGGCGTTGATGGTGAGGTCGCGGCGCACCAGGTCGTCTTCCAGCGTCACGTCCGGCGCGCAGTAGAAGGCGAAGCCCTTGTAGCCGGCCGCGGTCTTGCGCTCGGTGCGGGCCAGCGCGTATTCCTCCTTGGTGCGTGGATGGAGGAAGACCGGGAAATCCTTGCCCACCGGCTTGTAGCCGGCGGCTTCCATCGCCGCCGGGGTGGCGCCCACCACCACGTAGTCGCGGTCCTGGCTGGGCTTGCCCAGCAGGGCGTCGCGGATGGCACCGCCTACGGCATATACCTGCATGGGCTCGCTCAATGGTGGATCACGATCGCGTCGGCACGATCGGGGGCCAGCCGGTAGGGTTCGTCGGAGGCGAGGAAATCCCGCTCTTCGCGCGCATCGGCAATCCATGCCTGCATGGCCGGCAGCGCCAGGATAAAGTCCGCGTAGCGCTTGGCCGCCTCGGGCAAGTGGATGCCGTAGGTGGCAAACCGGCTGACCACCGGCGCGAAATAGGCATCGGCGATGGTGAAAGCGCCGAACAGGAAGGGGCCGGCGCCGGCATGGCGCGCGCGCAGGCCGGACCAGATCGCGGCAATGCGGTCGACGTCGCGCTGCACCGCCACGTTCCAGCCGCGGCCCGGCAGCACCGCGGTGACGTTCATCGGCAACTGGCTGCGCAGGTTGCCGAAACCCGCATGCATCTCGGCGCAGATGGAGCGCGCGAGCGCCCGTTCGGCGCGATCGGCCGGCCACAACTGCTTCTCCGGGAAACGCTCGGCCAGGTATTCGGCGATTGACAGCGTATCCCACACCGTCACGTCGCCATCGACCAGCACCGGCACCTTGCCCGCTGGCGAGTAACGCGCGATCGCTTCATCGAACCCGGCCGTGAACAGGCGCACTTTGATCTCTTCGAACGCAATGCCGGCATGCTGCATCAGCAGCCAGGGGCGCAGCGACCAGGACGAGTAATTCTTGTTGCCGATGACGAGCTTCATCGCGAGATCCTTGCAGGAGACGTAGGGAGGAGAGAGGCCAGGGCAAGCCGTCCGCGAAAAAGCGGGCTGGACCGCACGCCGGCGAACGGATCATTGTAGCGAGCGGTCCCAGCCCCCTCCAAGCGAATTGCGCTCGCAGCGATGTGAATCCAGGTCACATGGCGCGGGCAGCGGCCGGACGCCCCGCCAGCCCTCCCCTGCGCCGCCTGCCGCTCAGCGATAGATGCTGCGCCGTAGTCCCTGCATGCGGCTTTCATGGCCGCGGCCCGCCAGCACGTCGGTCATCACGACTTCGAGCCCCACCGGCTGGGCCAGGCCCAGCTCCGGCGCGATCGGCCCCGTCATGACGTTGTCGAGCTGCATGGAGTCGAGGTTGTCGCGCGACATCACCGGGCCGCCGGGCATATGCTCCAGCATGGCCGCCTGCACGCGCGCCAGGGCGTCCGGCAGGTGCAGGACCGGGCGCGGGTTACCGCTGGCGCGGCCGGCGAAGCGCACCAGTTCCTCCAGCGTGTAGACCTGCGGCCCCGCCAGGTCGTAGGCGCGGCCGATGGTCGCCATGGTGGCCATGGCGTTGACGAAGGCCTGCGCCACATCCTGCACATAGACCGGCTGGAACTTCGCCTGCGCGCAGGCCAGCGGCACCACCGGGGCCAGTTGCTGCATATTGGCGAACAGGTTGAGGAAATGATCGTCGGGGCCGAAGATCACGGACGGCCGGAACATGGTCCAGTCCAGGCCGCTCTCGCGCACGATGCGCTCGCCGTCGCCCTTGCTGCGCAGGTACATCGAAGGGCCGGCGCTGCCGGCGCCCAGCGCGCTCATGTGCAACAGCCTGCGCACGCCGGTGCGCAGGCAGGCTTCGACGATGCGCCGTGGCAGGTCCACATGGGCCGCGGCAAAGGCGGCGCCGTAGGGTTCGGCGCGCTCGCCATGGAGGATGCCCACCAGGTTGACCACGATGCCGTCGGTGCCGAGCGTGCCGACGGCTGCATCCAGCGCGGTCTCGTCTTTCACGTCCAGCTCGATCACCTCGACCCGTGGCAGCAGCAGCAGGTGCTGCGCATGCTCGGCATCGCGGGTGGCAACGACGATGCGCTCGGGGTCGAGCGGCGGCTCGACGACGGTGCCGGGCTCGAGCGGCGTGTTCGACGCGGTGGCAACGCCCGCCAGCCGGGCCACCAGGTGGCTGCCGACAAAGCCGGCCCCGCCGATCACTAGAACATTGCTGGTCTGCATGGATTTCTC
>NZ_JARJLM010000382.1 GCF_029335485.1 Cupriavidus basilensis | reverse complement strand
GCGGCAGCGCGCGTCAGGCCGTCTTGACGAAGGCCTTGAGATCGTCCAGCAGGGCGTTGAGGTCGGCCTTGAGCTTGCCGAAGCCTGCATTGTGCGCGAGGCCCACTTCGTCCATGTACAGCTTGCGGTTGATCTCGAGCTGCAGGCTGTGGCGGTGCTGCGCCGGCTGGCCCACCACGCGCACGATCTCCACGCCCTTGTAGGGGTGGTTGCGCCAGACGTCGTAGCCCATTTCCTTCAGCACACCTTCGACGCGGTCCGTGAAGCGGGTATCGCAGGTGGTGCCGTCGCGGTCACCGACCACGAAGTCCGGATGCTGGAGACCGGGGTGCTCGGTGGCGTACTGCGCCGCCTGGCTCGGCATCGAGTGGCAGTTGATATGCCACGCGCTGCCGTGCGCGGCGATGGCGTGCTCGGCCAGCTTCTGCAATTGCGCGTAGTAAGGCAGGTAGTAATGCGCAATGCGCTGCTGCACCTCGGCCACGCTCAGCTTGCGGTCGTAGATGGCTTCGCCGGTATCCAGCACGCGCCACACCAGGCCCTTGCCGAGGCGGACCTTGGAGGTGTCCTGGCGCGGGCCCGGCCAGGGCGCGTCGAGCAGGGCTTCGTCGATTTCCTCGATGCCGCGATTGGCATCGAGGAAGCTGCGCGGGAAGCCCGCGCACAGCAGCGCGATGCCGCGTGCGGGAGCGTCGGCGTACAGCTCGTCGACGAAGGTGTCTTCCGCCTGCCGCAGCAGCGGCAGGGGCAGGCCGGCGGCTGGCCGGAAATCCACCGGGTAGCTGGTGGCGCTGTGCGGCGAATCGAGAAAGAGCGGGCTGCCCTCGCCTTGCGGCAGGTGCAGGAGGTAAGGGCTGGGCCCGGTCTTTCGGTCTGCTTCAGTCATGATGGCGATGCAATTAGTCCAGGGAGATCTTGGCTGCTGCGGCGATGCGCTTGTTCTTCGCGACTTCGCTCTTGATCTGCGCGGCGAACTGGGCCGGCGTGTTGCCCACCGGCACCGCGCCCAGCTTTTCAAGCTTAGCCTTGACTTCCGGCTGCGCCAGCACCTTGACGGTGGCATCGTGCAGCTTGGCCTGCAGGTCAGCGGGCAGGCCGGCCGGCGCGATCAGGCCGAACCAGGCGGCGTCGTTGACCTCGGGCAGGCCGAGTTCGGCGAAGGTCGGCACGTTGGGCAGGGCCGGCACGCGCTTGGGCGAGGCCACGGCCAGGGCGCGCAGCTTGCCGCCTTCGATGAACGGCAGCGAGGAGGGCAGGTTGTCGAACAGCACCTGGACCTGGTTGGCCAGGGCGTCGTTCAGCGCCGGGCCCACGCCCTTGTACGGGACATGCAGCAGTTCGGTCTTGCTGCTCATCTTGAACAGCTCGCCCATCATGTGCGAGACGCTGCCGTTGCCGGCCGAGCCGTAGGCCATCTTGTTCGGCTGGGTCTTGGCCAGGGCGATGAAGCCCTTCATGTCGCTGGCCTTGACTGCCGGGTTGATGCTCATCACGTTGGGCACCGAAGCCAGGTTGGTGATGGTGGTGAAGTCCTTGGTGGCATCGTAGGACAGGCGCGGGTACACGGCGGGGTTGATGCCGTGCGTGGACGCCGTGGCGATGCCCAGGGTGTAGCCGTCCGGCGCGGCCTTGGCCAGGTAGCCGGTACCGATGCTGCCGCCCGCGCCGCCGCGGTTGTCCACCACCACGGTCTGGCCCAGTTGCTGGCCGAGCTTGTCGGCGACAATGCGCGCCACGATGTCGGTGGTGCCCCCTGCCGGGAACGGCACGACCAGCGAGATCGGCTTGGTCGGGTAGCCCTGGGCTGCAGCCGACAGCGACAGGCCGGCGGCGGCGGCACCAGTGGCGGCGGCAAGGAGGCGGAGCATGTTACGGCGTTGCATGGTGCGGTTCCTGAAAGAGGAGAGTGGGGATGGAAGAGGGTAAAACAGCGGTTTTCACGATTCTGCTTGTTCGGGCAGTCTGGCCGCAAACGAAATAAAATCGTGCGATCATTCCGTTTGGTAGTGAAGTAAGGGGTTATTTATGCGACGCTTGTGTCCGTCGCTGACTGAATTGCAGGCTTTCGAGGCCGCCGCGCGCTACAACAGCTTCACGGTCGCCGCCCGGGAACTCCACGTTACCCAGGGCGCCGTCAGCAAGCAGGTGCGCAGCCTGGAAGCTTTCCTGGGCGTGGACCTGTTCGAGCGCGTGCGCCAGCGCCTGATGCTCACGGACGCCGGGCGGCGCTACCTGGACCGCATCCGTCCCAGCCTGACCGAGATCGAGGCCGCCACGGTGGAACTGATCTCCAGGCAGGGCCGTGGCGGCACCCTGCATATCGCCAGCATGCCCACCCTGGGCGCCAAGTGGCTGATTCCGCGCCTGCCGCAGTTCTTCGAGAAGCATCCCGAGGTCAGCCTTGAGTTCGTGCCGCACGCGCAGGGCTACGATTTCTCCCAGCCCGATCTCGATGCAGCCATCCGCTTTGGCGACGGCGTCTGGCCGGGCAGCCTGGCCGACTACATGACCGGCCGCGAAGTCCTGCCGGTGTGCCGGCCGGCCTTGCTGACGGACGATCCCGATGGCATGGCGCGCGCACCGTCGGGCTTGCTGCGCTATCCGTTGCTGCATCACACCACCGTGCCCGAGGCCTGGCCCGACTGGTTCGCCGAGCTTGGCGTGTCGACCCGCAAGGCATGGGGCGGCGCGCGTTTCGACCAGTTCTCCTTGCTGACCCAGGCGGCCATGTCCGGGCTCGGCATCGCGCTGATCCCACGCTGCCTGATCGAGGAGGAGCTTGCCACCGGCGCGCTGGTGGTGGCGCATCCGGCCCGTGTGCTGAGCAAGAAGGGCTACTACCTCTGCTATCCGGAGCAGAAACAGCACCTGCCGGCGCTGCAGACCTTCCGCCAGTGGGTGATGGAAGGGGTCGACGTGGTGGCGTGAGGGCGCCGGGCGACGCCGGTGTGCCGCGGCGGCCGTCCTCCCTGTAATCAATTCTTACGCTTTTCCGCGACCGGTTTTTGCGCCCGACGGCGTTCAAGAGACATGACGGACATGACAAGCCCGCGCGCGTCATCCGCGTGGCCGGTGCAGCCCGGCATTTGCAGATCGCTGTGAAACCGGAGCAAGGGGATAGCAATGAAGACGCTTCTGATCGCGGTTCTGGCCGCCGTGTCCCTCGGCGGGTGCGTGATCGTGCCGGCCCGGCCTTACTACCGCGCGCCGGTGTCTGTTTACTGACGGGGGGGCAGCCGCGTCCGTCCCCGGGCGGGCGCGGCATGCGCGGCGATGGGTAGGCAACACGGGGCCACCACCATTGAACGACATGGATCCGGACGATGCGCTGCTGGCTCGGGTTGGCCGGCAAGACACCGCCGCCGTGCGGGAGATGATCGCGCGCAAGCTGCCGCGCGTGCTCGCGCTGGCCACGCGGATGTTGGGCGATCGCTGCGAAGCGGAGGACGTGGCGCAGGAAGCGTTCGTGCGGCTGTGGAAACATGCGGCGCGCTGGCAACCAGGCGGGGCGCGCCTCGACACCTGGCTGCACCGGGTAGCGTTGAATCTGTGCTACGACCGCTTGCGCGGCGTGCGCGAGCAGGCGGTGGAGACCCTGTCCCTGCCCGAGCAGGCCACGGCGCAGGCCGGGCCCGAGGAGGCGCTGGAGGCGGCCATGCAGGGGGCGCGCGTGGGCGCTGCGCTGGCGCGGCTGCCAGTGCGCCAGCGCGAGGCGCTGGTGCTGCACTACTACCAGGAGTTGTCCAACGCCGATGCGGCGGCGCTGATGGGCATCGGCACCGAGGCGCTGGAAAGCCTGCTGGCCCGCGCCCGCCGCAGCCTGCGCGCTGTGCTGCTGCACGGTGGCGATCATGAGGACTTGCGATGACACCCGAAAGATTTCGCGCGCTGATCGACATATACGGTGCCGACCCGGCGCACTGGCCGGCCGGGGAGCGCTCGCAAGGGCAGGCGATGGCCCCATTGCCCGAGCACCGCGGCGCGCTCGACGCCGCCGCGGCGCTCGACCGCCTGCTGGCCGCGCATCGGGTGGCGGCGCCGGACGCGGCGCTGCTGCGCCGCATTGCCGCCAGCGCGCCGCTGGCGCGGGCACCGCGTGTGCCCTGGTGGTGGTCCGGCCTGGGGCTGGCAGGCGCCGGCCTGGCCGGCACCGTGGCGGGCGTGTTGCTGATGTCGGCGTTGCTGGCTGCGTTGCCGGCGCCGGCGGCCATCGACCTGCCCTATGCGGCGACCGCCTTTGGCGGCATGGCGCGCAACGGGAGCGAGGAATGAACGAGGGGATGCCGAAGCGGATCAAGGTGGTGCTGGCGATTTCGGTGCTGCTCAATGTGTTCCTGCTGGGTGCCATCGGCGGGGGCGGTTATCGCTGGTACGCCGCCGAGCGCACGGCCGCGGTCCAGCCGCGCGGCTTGCGCTTTGCCGCCGACGGCCTGGATGCCGGACAGCGCCGCCAGTTCCTGCAAGGGTTGCGCGCCGCGCGCCGCGCCGTGGCGCCGGAGGTGGACGCAGCGCGCGAGGGACGCCACCAGGTGGAACAGTTGCTGCGGCAGCCGCAGTTCGAGCGCGAGGCGCTGGTGGCGGCGCTCGCCCGCACGCGCGAAGCCGATGCGGCAGTGCGCAGCCGTATCGAGCAGAGCGTGGTCGATTTTGCCGCCACGCTATCGCCGGCCGAGCGGCAGCAGCTGGCCGACGCGCTGGTGCAGCGCGGCCCGCTGCGCACCGCACCGGCGCAGCCGCGCACGGCGGCGCCATGAAGGCGGCGAGCGTGCTTAAAGACCAGGTCCCAGGGGAGCAAGGCATGACAACCACCGCCATGACGGCCGCCGCGATCGCGGTCAACCGGTTCGGGCTGGGCGCCCGCCCGGACGAGCCGCTGCCGGCCGATCCGCGTGCATGGCTGCTCGGCCAGTTCGAGCGCTATGAAGTGCTGCCGGCATCCTGGAGCGGGCAGCCCGGCACGGCCGCGCTGGCCGCCGCGTTCGGCGCCCAGCAGCGCGAGGTCCGCCAGGCGCAGGCCGACGCCAAGGCCGCGGCGCGCCAGCAGTTGCAGCGCGAGACGCGCGAGGCTTACCGCGACGCCGTAGACGCGCGCGTGACCAGCGCGCTGGTTACGCCGGCGCCGTTCGTCGAGCGGCTGGTGCATTTCTGGGCTAACCATTTCGCGGTCTCGGTGGAGAAGCCGGCGGTGGCCGCGCTGGCCGGCGCCTTCGAGGCCGAGGCGATCCGCCCGCATGTGCTCGGGCGCTTCGAGGACATGCTGGTCGCCGTCGAGCGCCACCCCGCCATGCAGATATTCCTGGACCAGGTTCGCTCGATCGGGCCCGACAGCATGGCGGCGCAGGTGGCCGCGCAGCGCGCTCCCGAGCGCCCGCTCGGGCTGAACGAGAACCTGGCGCGTGAAATCATGGAACTGCATACACTGGGCGTGCGCAGCGGCTACCAGCAGGCCGACGTGACCGAATTCGCGCGCGCGCTGACCGGCTGGAGCATCGCCGGCCTGGCCGCCCGCGAAGATGGCGAGCCGGGACGCTTCCTGTTCCGGCCACGCGTGCATGAGCCGGGCGCCCGTACCATCCTGGGCCGCCACTACCCGCAACAGGACGAGGCGCAGGCGCTGGCGGTGCTGCACGATCTTGCGCAGGCAGAAGCCACCGCCAGCCATCTCGCCACCAAGCTGGCCCGGCATTTCGTCGCCGATACGCCGCCGCCGGCGCTGGTGGCGCGCTTGTCCGACGCCTACCTGCGCAGCGGCGGCGCGCTGCCGGAGATGTATCGCGTACTGGTGCAGTC
>NZ_JARJLM010000381.1 GCF_029335485.1 Cupriavidus basilensis | reverse complement strand
GAGGCTTCGGCCTGGTCCGGTGTGGTTGCTGGCGGTGGGTCCGGCCGCGCGGCTTCGGTGAGAAGCCGGGGATGTCCGCGGCGTGAAGCGCGATGGGATTCGCGCCGACCCGGCTCCATCGGCGCGCTATGCGCTATGCGCAGTGCGGATGGCGTGGCCAAGTGTAGCCGAGTTGATCCGCCAAGAGAAGACGCCTGGCGCCGCTGCCATCTGCCGTAGCGTTCGGAATTTTCCGGGCGTCGGCCGTTTTCGCCTTTGTTTACAGGGGTCTTCGGGCTCGCCTAGGATCTTTCCCAATTCACGAGGGAATCGCCTGTCCTTTGCGATGAATCCATCGACGGGACGTGCTCAGGCTGCCGGCAGGCGCTTGCGCAGCAGGTAGCGCTGCACGCCGTCGAGCACCAGCACGCCGTGCTGGTTGTGCACCGTGGTGCGCAAGGTCAACACGCCGGTGGCGCGATTCGGCGCCAGTTCGCTGACCTCCAGCGTGCTGTACAGCGTGTCGCCTACGTAGACCGGATGCAGGAAGCGGCTGCTCTGGTCGAGGAAACCCTTCAGCGATTCCTCCACCATATGCGGGAACAGGCCGGCGCCGGCGGCGGTCTGGATCAGCACCTGGTAGCCGTGCGCCAGCATGTGCGGCATGCCGTGGGCGCGGCAGTACTCGGCATCGTAGTGCACGGGATGGTTGTCGCCGCTGGCAAGCTGGAAGGCGGCGAACAGCGCTTCGGTCATGGTGCGCGAGGGCAGCACGAAGCGCTCGCCGGGCGCGAAATCCTCGAAATAGCGCTGTTCGCACATGCGGTGGCTGCGCGGATCGAAGACGGTTGCGCCAGGGTTGCCGGGGGAGGTCTCGATGGTCATGGTTGGCGGTGCGTGAGCGGATAGGGTGGAAAGGAAAGCGCGGAAAGCGGACGCAACGCGGGGATCAGTCAGCCTTGATGCCGAGGCGCTCCACCAACGCTTTCTCCTGGGCGATCTGCTGCATGGCAAAGCGGGTGTAGCTGGCGCTGTCCAGGTACATCAGGTCCTGGTCCTGCTGCTTGAGCGCGGCAAGATGCTGGGGATTCTCGGCGGCGCGGCGCAGCGCGTCCTGCAGGATGCGCACCACCTGGGGATCCATGCCCTTCGGCCCGGCCACGCCGTAGGGCGAGTTGGAGACGATGTCGTAGCCAAGCTCGCGCAGCGTGGGCGCGTCCGGCCAGCGCGCGGAGCGCTGCGCGGTCCACAGGTTGAGCCAGCGCAGCTTGCCCGCATCGACCAGCGTGCCGGCGGAACTGCCCGCCGCGCAGAGCTGCACATGGTTGCCCATCAGCGAATTCAGACAGTCGGCATCGCCCTTGAAGGGGACGTGGTTCACGGTCAGCCCTTCCTTGCCCACCAGTTCCGTCATGGTGATATGCGGCGAGCTGAACTGCCCCGGCGAGCCGTAGCTGACGGTGCCGGGCCGGGCGCGCGCGGCGTCCAGGAAGTCCTTCCAGTGCTTCCATGGGGAATCGGCGCGCACCACCACGCCGAAGGTATAGCCGGTGATGCGCGACAGGTAGGTGAAATCGCGGGCCGGGTCGAAGGCGGTCTTCTGGATGAACGGCTGGCGGAAGACCGTCACCGGCATGACCGACAGGGTATAGCCGTCCGGCCTGGCCTGCCTGAGCGCCAGCGCGCCCATGGTGCCGGCTACGCCGGGCTTGTTGTCCACCACCACGGTCTGGCCCAGCGCTGCCTGCAAGGCCACGGCGAACTGGCGCACCACCACGTC
>NZ_JARJLM010000380.1 GCF_029335485.1 Cupriavidus basilensis | reverse complement strand
CAGTACGAAAGTACTGGGGGGTTTTGCTTTTGCGGCGCCGGAAATGCGGCAATGGTCTTGAGTTCCCGCCCGCGTCTGACAGGATAGACTGACGCCTTGGGCGGTGGTCGACAAAGTCGACAAATTCTCCATACCCTCTCTTTGATCCTTACTGCGCTTACGGGACGCATTCATGAACAACACACTCGATGCCATTTTCGCCGCGATCGATATGGCCGCAACAGACGCCACTGCCAAGGGCGACAAATGGATCGTGATCGATTGCGTGTATGGATACCTTGACAAGCTCGAAACGCACGACTACCAGCAGGTGCTGGCGTGCATCCTGGCCTTGATCGAGAAGTACCCCGAGTTGGACTACGGCGGCCCTGGCCCCTTCGGCACGTTTATCGAGGGGCAGCCCGTGGGTGCCTATACGCCGCAATTGCTCGATTCGCTGCAGCGCCAGCCAAGCTCGCAAGTGGTCAGCTGGCTGGATCGGACGATGCGGATGGAAGAGGAGGAGCGTGAGAAGCAAGGTGGCACAACGCCTGCCCAATTTGCACGGGCGCTAAAGGCTGTGCTGCTGCATCCTTCGGTTAGCGAGGACTGCAAGTCGTTTGCTCAGATGTGCCTGGCGGACATCGCCTAAGCGCCTGACCAGACGGAATGCCGGATCGACGCTGCCCGATATCGGCAGCGCGCCCGCCACTCCGACCGTCCGGTCACCGATACCGGCTTCGCTACGCGCTGATTTCACGCATACAATTTGCTCTCCATCAACGTTGTTTGGCACTTCCCAAAAGATCCGACGTGTTCGACACATCCGCACTGTCACGCTGGCTGGAGCTTGCCCGCGGCGATGCCATTCTCAAGAATCCGGACGATATCAACGCCGAGGCACGCTCGAATCTCTGGACCTTTTCGCCAAATGAAGACGAGTCTTGCCATATCAGCGGCGAGGACCTGCAGTCCTTTGTGCTTGCCATCCTGGAAGCGCGGCGGCAGTGGATGACGCAACCTGCGCTGCAGGGCATGATCTTCTACTGCTGGCACGACGCCCAGATACGCGCACTCCGGCTCAGCCTGGTTTCCAGGTCGCACGGACGATTGCCTTTCGGATGCAAGATCCGAACCGTCGAGAATCTGCTGGACATTACCGGGCATATCGTTGAGGAGGATTGGAGCAACGACAAGTACGCTGACGACTCCGCGGATACAACGACATCGTCCGATCTACAGTACGTGCTGCCGGTCTGGCGCTGCGGACTGGGCTAATATTTCCTTTACCAGCTGCTCCTGCAGCGTGCTATCCAAGTGCTCCGCGCAGCCCGCAAGATTTAATCGCCAAAGTCCGTGCAAGAACAGGGGCTTTCGCAACAACAACGGAATGAAGCTATGACTGCAGGTCGCCGTACCAGCCTGGATATCCGAAGGCTTTCCCCAACGGAATGGGAGCAAGCTTTTCCTATCATTTCTCAATTACGCTCGCTGGATGAAGCCGAGTTCCTGCGGCGAGTCCGCCGGCAATCGTACTCGGGCTACGAGCTTGTCGGAGCCTTTCACGACAACAAGCTTGTCGGCGTATTGGGGATGAGGCCCGTCCATACGTTGGCACGCGGCGCACACCTGCACGTCGATGACCTGGTGGTCGATGCGCAAGCGCGTGGAAGTGGTGCTGGTCACGCCCTGATGGCATATGCGGAAGCCGACGCGCGTGCGCGCGACATGACTGCGGTGTTTCTTGACGCGCGGCCGGAAGCAACTCCTTTCTATGAGCGCGAGAGCTATGCGCTCCATCCTGCTCCCTCGATGAAGAAAGTTCTCTGAACCTCCTGGTGGCTATTCTGGATTGAGCAGAGGCGTGCTCTTCGTCAGACACCCAGTGCTTCTATCAACGTGAGGCTGGGCCCTTCCTGCCGGGGGCATTGCCGGAACGGCGCAAGCTCTTCTACAGGACAAGCAGATCCGCCGGACAAGCCAGCAGCTTCTCACCGCATTGCAACTGCAACGCTTCCGGCGCCGTGTACCCCCAGGCAACGCCTCTGAACGCCATGCCAGCCGCCCTTGCGGCCTCGGCGTCGCGGATCTCATCGCCCACGTACAGCGCTTCATTCGGCCGCACGCCCGCCGACGAGAGTAGCGCTTGCAGCTTTCTGGTCTTGCCGAACATGGAAATGCCGCAACTGAAATGGGCAATCCTCTGACTCGCTGCGAGGCCGAGAACGGTGCGCACGAGGTCTTCGGCGTTGGATGTGGCAATGGCCAGTTTCACCCCGCGCTCGGACAATGCGTCAAGGGTTCCTTCCACGCCAGGGAAGAGCCTGATCTGCGCGATGCGCTCCCGCATGAGCCGCCGCATCTCGATGGTGAGGGCAGGCACTTTCCAGAGCGGCACGCCAAGCAGGCGCATGATGTCCCGCGCGGATTGGCCGCGTGCCTGCGTCAGAAGTTCGCCATCGAGCGAGCGGAACCCGTGGTGCCTTGCCGACACTTCAAGGGCCTGGAGAAAGCAGGCCATGGAATCGGCCAGCGTGCCGTCAAAGTCAAAAGCGATCAGCTTGTAGGTCATGGTCTTGCCGCCCGCCACCGTTGCGGGCCCGGTAGAGCATCGGCCCGAGCGCCCCGTCACCATGCGCCCAGCCGGGGCGCTCATTCTACAGGCCTGCTGGCGCATGGCAAGGATGGGTGGTTATAGAGCGGCGTTGGACCACATCAGGGACGCCTGCCGGGCGTTCGGCAATTGTGCGCAGTCACCCGCATCGACTTGACACCTGCCCAATGCCCGAACGCTGGCCGCCTTAAGCCCTGATTGCAGGAATAAGGCCATTTCCCCGGCTCTTCTCCCACAAGTTACCTGCGCCGGAAACGATAGAATTTGTCTGCACATCAGGATCTCCCGCAATGCCGACTCTTGTTGAATGCTGGACAGCAGCAATCCTCCGCCGTCGCTATAACGTTCGCTTTCTGCCAAGGCAGGTTCTCACGCGTGGGGCCCGGCAATTGGAGCGCGAATTTGGAGCGGTAAGCGCTGGCAAGGCTTCCAGCCAACGAAATAGCGCCACCGACCGGCGCCTGGGAGCGCACAGTGCTCCCCGCGAGCGGGAGCTGTAGGCTTCTCGACCGTTGCCGGCTCACGAAGGTCATCGGCCAAGGCGGACAGTCACCGTCTGCCTCATCATGCCGCGACACGATTCCTGCCTCATGGCGAGACAGGTTCTTCCATCTGATAGGCCCGGTGAAGCAGTGCCAGGAAGACCGGCGCCTCGGGCATCGGCACGGAACCGATCCGACTTACCGCCACTCCCGGCGTCCATGAGTTCATCACCGCCGCTCCGGCCAGGCCTGGCAGGCTGGCGAGCGTCAGCGGCTGGACGCGCTGACGGATGCCGAGGCGATCCAGTTGCCGGCGGACGATATCCATGGTCGTGCCTGCAAGCATTGCGGCCTCGGGCCACACTACCACTTCGCCGTCCCAAAAGACCAGATTCCAGATCGTCCCCTCGCTGAGACGCCCCTGAGCGTCAACGAAAGCGGCATCGTCGAAGCCTTGCCCAGCCGCCTGACGGAGGAAATACGTCTTGGACACTTCGCCAACGTGCTTCAGGGCCGGGAGGAACCGTTCGTGGGCAACAGCCGCCAGTGCCAGCGGGCCTCTAGGTCCGGACGAAGGCGGCCCGGTACGGACCAGTACTTCAGGTTCGGCATCCGCTCCGGCGGCGGTGAACTCACCCGCCGGCGAGTACACGGTGGCCACCAGCGAGACGTCCGCTGGCGCGCACGCCAGCGCCGCGCGCAGATGGGAACGCAACTGATCGTCGGGCAATGCACGACCGAACAGCGCTATCGAGGCAACCCTGAGCCGCTCGAGATGGAGATCCAGCCCGCGGACCCGGCCTCCACGGACCTGCATCGCGGTGAAGTGCGCATAGCCCGCGAAGGCGAGGGGTGCCAACGCTTCGATGGTGGCCGGCAGGCCATTGCGTTGAACGACAGGGGAAGACTGGCTAGCTGACATGGGCAATTTTTACTCCGGTAGTTGCGTGGAGCGGGCTTGGCGAGATCGCGTCCCGCACGCTTGAGCATGGTTTTTCACAACTATCTGCTATTGACCGCGCTTTGAGAAACGAGTATTTCTTGGCGGATCATTAAGTATGGCTTGAAGATCGATGAAGCGAATGCTGCCGGGAACACGAGCACTGAGGACCTTCGAGGCGGCCGGGCGGCACTTGAACTTCACGCGTGCGGCCGAGGAGGTGGGCTTGACCCCGGCGGCGGTCAGTTACCAGATCAAGGAGATCGAAGACCAGTTGGGCGTCACGCTATTCGCGCGCACCAGCCGCAGTATCCAGCTGACGCCGGCCGGCGCCGTTTTGTTCGAGGCGGCAGCCGACGCGCTCGACACCCTGCAGCGGGCCACCAGCCGGGCCCGGAGAATGGCTCGGGGGCCGGCACATCTGCGCGTATCGCTAGGCGCGATGTTCGCCACGAACTGGCTTCTGCCCAGGCTTGCGCGGTTCAGGGCGGCGAACCCGACGCTGGACCTGACGTTCGATATTTCCGATCAGGTACGGGACTTCGACGCGGACGATATCGATATCGCGATCCGCTTTGGCGCCGGGAACTACGAAGACGCGTGCTCGGTCCGTCTGTTCGACACGGTCGTCGTCCCGATCTGCAGCCCGAGGCTGCTCGAAGCCGGTTCCAGGCTGCAAACGCCGCAAGACCTGTTCGGCCACACGCTGTGCTACGTCGACTGCCCGGTCGACGGCATGGCCTGGCCCGACTGGCGCATGTGGATGGCCGCGGCCGGCGTCGACGATTTCGACGACAGCCGATGCGTAGCCTTCTCCGATTCGAGCCATGTCGTGCAGGCCGTGATCGACGGCGCTGCCATCGGCCTCGTCGAGCTACCCATGATTGCCAATGACCTGTCCCAAGGCCGCCTGGTGCGGCTATTCGATATCGGCGTCAGCATAGCGCCAGAGTTCGCCTATCATCTCGTCTTTCCGGAGCGCAGCAGCCAGGACCCCCGCATCCTTGCGTTCCGCCAATGGATGCGCAACGAGACTGCTTACACGGTCCGGAGCGACCTTCCGGGCTGACTTCGGGGTCGCTATATAGCGGGCGCCGGCTCGAAGTCGCCACCATGCTGGCCGAGGCCCACCACATGCCAAGCCTGGGGGGCGATGCCTGGCATTTCGCAATCCGCCGTCAGCCAGGCGGTGGCTCACCCTGCGCGATGTCGAGGCCTATCCTTGGGTGCTATGAGAAACGGCCAATCCGACGATTGCAGCCGAGGCCGCTCTCGGGTTGCATGTCTTGGCGACTGCGGTCCTGAGCGCCAACTGCCACCTGACCACTCAAGCGTCACATCTTTACTACACTTCAGGACAGCGGATCCCGTTATTCGACGTCCTGCTGGGAGCCTTGTTCGGTGGGCAGCCATCAGCGTTGGTAGCCGCCGATCGAACGCTTGAGGAAGCGTTGATTACGATACTTCACGCTACGCCCGCGGAAGCCGATACCCGGCGGGCACGCTCCCGTCCGCGCCACTAAGGAGCATTGGGATGGCTGGGAAGAACCGTAAGCAAACGGGTAACGGCGAACAAAAGCCGATTGCACTCGCTTTGCAGGGCGGCGGGATGCACGGTGCGTTCACGTGGGGAGTCCTCGACCGGTTACTGGAGGATGGGAGATTCGCCATCGAAGGCGTCAGCGCAACCAGTGCGGGGGCGATGAATGCCGTCGTGCTCGCCTACGGTTTGCTGCAAGGCGGGCATGACCTGCACAATCGGCACAACCGGGCGCGTCAGGCGCTGCACGAATTCTGGCTCGCAATCGCGCAATCGGCAGAGAGGTATAGCCCGTTCCGTTGGATGCCGTGGCTGAAGGGGACGCATAGCTTTGGGCTGAACCACTCGCCCTTGTATGCGATGGCGGACATCGTTCTTCGTATCCTGTCGCCGTACCAGTTCAATCCCAACAACATGAATCCGCTCCGGGATGTGCTGGAGAAGCAGGTCGATTTTGCGGCGTTACGCAAGCATTGTCCGATACAGCTCTATCTGTGCGCGACCAATGTCGAGACCAGCAGAATACGCATCTTTTCACACGAGGACATTTGCGTTGAAGCCGTGCTGGCTTCGGCCTGTCTGCCAACCCTGTTTCAGGCTGTGTCTATCGACGGGGAGCACTATTGGGATGGCGGCTATGCCGGCAACCCGGCAATTTTCCCGCTGATTTATCAGTGCAGTACGCGGGACGTCGTGATTGTCCATATCAATCCGATCGTGCGCCGTGGCGTGCCGACCACTGCCGCCGATATCCTCAATCGCGTCAATGAAGTGAGCTTCAACTCGTCGCTAATGCGAGAGATGCGCGCGATTGCCTTCGTGACTTCGCTTATCCAGCAAGGCAAGGTCGGGCGGGGCGAGATGAAGGAAATGCTGATCCACTCAATCAGGTCTGACGAGAAGATGAGCGCCCTCGACGTGTCCAGCAAATACAACGCCGACTGGGACTTCCTTTGCGACTTGCGTGACAAGGGGAGGGCAGAGGCAGAGATATGGATCAAGGAAAACTACGAGAATGTTGGCCAGCGATCGAGCATTGACATCAGAAAGGAATTCCTTTGAGAGCGATGATTGGACCGGAGCCTCGAGCAGATCGGTGTGGTAAATCCGGGGGCGAGCCAGCAGGTTGCACAGGAAAGGCCGTTCTACGGAGCATCCAGTAGTGCCTTGGCTTGTTGCCAGTCAGCGACGTCAAAGCCCTCACTGAAGGCGCCATGGATCGCGGTCAGGGTCTGGCGCGCGGCGTCCGTCTTTCCCTGCCGTCGCCATAGCTGGGCCAGGCTCAGCGCGGCCTGCAGCTCCAGCGACCGGGCATTCTGATGGCGGGCGACGGCGATGGCCTTGTGAAAACAAGCCTCGGCTTCTTCGTGGCGAGTGAACGCGCTGGATCCCACGCTCGGCTGCTGCAGTATCAGCTCCCCTTTGAGCCGATGCAGCGTCGCTTCATCAAGCCGCTCTCCTGTCTCTTCCGCCAAGGCCAGCGCCTCGCTCAGCACGTCGAGTCCGCTGTGGAATTCCCCAGCTTTCCCACGGGCTTCCGCGAGCAGGGCCAGAAGGTTCGGTCTGCCCAGTGCCGCGCCAGTTGCTTCGTAAGCAGCGAGGCCCTGGCGTATCTGGGCAATCCCCTCCTCATGATGACCTTGTTCAGCCAGCGCCCAGCCTTGCAGGATGGTTCCCCATGCCAGATAGATGGGAAATCCCTGCTCCCCCGAGACCGCGATCGCGGCTTCTGCATACTCGCGGGTCAATTGCACCTCACGTCGACATTGATGCACTTCGGCTGCGAACACGAGGCAAAGCGCAAGGTTAAAGGCGTCAGGGCGCTTCCTGGCAAGAACCAACGCCTCCTGGCAGCGCGTGCGAGCCAGATCCGGCATGCCCAGATACCACAGGATCCAACCCAGCGTGCTCATGGCATGTACGGCCGGGTCTCGCCCGTAGCCCATAAGAAAGTCATATGTTGATGGGTCCGGGCGTTGCAGTGCCAGCACCTCTTCCATATGGGCGCGGGCCGCATCGAGCTGGCCCAGGCGGAACGTGGTGGCCCCGAGTACACGATGCGCCTCCGCGAGCTGCTCCGGCTTGTGCGTATCCAGAGCCATGCCAAACAGCCGCTCGCCAAGCGGCAGCGCAACCTTGTACTGCGCCCGCAATTGATAGAACGCCCACAGTCCCAGCTGCGCCGAGAAGAAAGAAGGCGTTTGCCCACCCTGTTCGCACAATGCCAGCGCGCGCCTGTAGGTTGCCTCCACTTCCGGGGCGGCTTGACCCCGGGTGGCGATCAGGGCCGGCCCGAGCGTTAGTAGCAACGTGAGCTCCTGGCGCGTGCGCTCAGGCGTGTCGGGCAGTCGCTTGATCAGTTCAACGGCTGTGCCGAGGTGACGGATCGCTTCGATCTGGGCAGAACGCTGGAGGGCCTGCTGGCCGGCACAGAGCAGGTAGTCGACTGCCTTCGGGATGTTGCCGCTATGGCTGTAGTGGTGAGCGAGTTCGCCGCAGTAGTCCATCAACCGACTCTGGAACAGCGCTTCAATGGCCTGGGCGGTGCGCTCGTGCAGCGCGCTGCGCTGCTCGGTGAGCAGTGAATTGCCGGCAACTTCCTGAGTGAGGGCGTGCTTGAACGCGTACTCGACCTCCGGGAATGCGGGCCGCCCGTAAATGAAATCCCCCGCCTGCAGGTCGGCCAGAAGCGGGCGCAGCTTGTCGTCATCCAGCGCAGTAACGTGCTGGATGAGACTCAAAGGAAACTCCTTGCCGATCACGGCCAGGCTTTGCAACAACTCCTTCTGGACGAGGGGGAGCCGATCGATGCGGGCAGCAAGCACGCCCTGGACGGTGGTGGGAATGTGCAGTGAGGTAGGGGCCTTCTCAATGCGGTAACACCCAGGCTGGCCAACCAGGGCTTTCTCCTCAACCAGGGTCTGGACCACTTCCTCCATGAAGAATGGATTGCCTTCGGTCTTGTCCAGGATCAGCCGTTTCAGAGGCGCGAGTGTGCGATCGTCGCCCAGCAGCGCAGTGAGCAGGCCCTGGGCTTCGGCCGGGCCAAGCGGCTCCAGATGCAGTTGGACGTAATAGCCCTTGGGGCCCCAATCATGGGAGTACTCCGGACGGTAGTTGACAAGCAGGAGAATCCTGGCACCCGGCACATGGTCCAGGAGGACATTGAGGAAGGCCTCGGTTTCGCTGTCCAGCCATTGCAGGTCTTCGAAAAGGAGTTGAAGAGGCTGGTTGAGGCTTTCGCGGACCAGCAGGCGTGCGACCGCTTCGAACGTGCGCTGGCGCCGAATGGCAGGGTCCATGGTCGGCAGTGTCGAGTCGGGCCCGACGGAACCAATCAGGTAAAGCAAGTAGGGCAAATGGTCTTCCAGCGCCCGCTCCAGGGTGAGCAGTCTTCCGGTGACTTTCTCGCGGCAGCTTCGGTCGTTGTCTTGCGGGGTGATTTGAAAGTAATTTCTCAATAGCTCGATTAGCGGCAAATAGGCGAAGGCCTTGCCGTGCGAAACCGAGAAGGTCTCCAGCACCAGGCAGCCGTGCTGTGATCGTGCCTTGAACTCGTGGAACAGCCGCGATTTGCCTACCCCGGCCTCGCCTACCACCCCGACGACTTGCCCATGCCCCGCCTTGGCCAGTTCCAGGGCGTCGTGCAACTGCTCCATTTCGGTCTGGCGTCCCACAAAGCGCGCCAGACCGCGGTGCGCCGCCACTTGCAGGCGCGTGCGCAATGCCCCGAGGCCCAGCACCTCATATACCGCAAGCGGATCCCGGACGCCTTTTACGTGGGTGGTCCCCAGTGCCTTGAATTCGAAGTACCCCTCTGTGAGCCTATGGGTAGACTCGCTGACGAGGATGGACGCCGGCGTGGCGACACCTTCCATGCGCGAGGCGATGTGGATCGTGTGTCCCACAGGATCGTAGTCGGTGTGCAAGTCGTCCTTGCGGATCGAGCGCACCAACACCTCGCCAGTGTGGATGCCGACACGGATCTGAAGCGGTATGCCTTGGTCCAGGCGCACCCGGTCACTGTGACGACGCATTGCTTCCTGCATGCGCAGCGCTGCATACAAAGCCCGCAGGGCATGGTCCTCATGGGCAATGGGGGCACCGAACAGCGCGAGAATGCCGTCGCCCAGGAACTTGGCTACGTAACCCTCATAGTGGTGCACGGCCTCCATCATCAGCGTCACGACCGGGTCGATCAGGTGGCGCGCCTCCTCGGGATCCAGGTCCTGGATCAACGCCGTCGAGCCGGCCATATCGGCGAACAGCGCCGTGATGGTCTTGCGTTCTCCTGCCGTCCCACCCCGGGCTTCCATAGCAGCCTGCTCCGCCAGGATGCGCTCGGCCAGATGAGGAGGCGTGTAATGAACAGGGGCTGAAGCGCCAGACCTGGGCGCCGGGAGCGATTCTGACGGGGACTCGTTCAGGGGCGAGCCACATGCCCGGCAGAAGTTTGCGGCAGGGCTGGACTCCTCGCCACAACGCGGGCAGATCAGTGCGAGCCTGGCCCCGCACTGCTCGCAAAAGTTGGCCCTGGCGAGGTTCTCGAACCCGCAACCTGTGCAGTGCATATCGCCTCCTGACTGCAATCGCCTGCCTCAGATCATTAGACGCGCCATTGGCGTCGTTAGCAAGCCAGGGGGTACGATGGCCCTGGTGCAATCGGGCAGGATCAGCGCCGGCGGGGCGCTAATCCTGTGTTCGGCATGCCGAACGAGACTGGTATCGGGGTGACGGCCGTGTCTGTCTTATTACAGCGGTGCAGGCTGTGCCGGGGAGGGCTGCGTTGGCGCGGCTGGCTTCTTGTCGCTGGCGCCGCTATAGCTGAAGTACCTGGCCTTGGCGCCCTTGGCCCAGTACGCCAGGGTGAACTGCTTGCTGTCGCGCGCGTAAAGCATCTCGAGGCTGCCGTTGGCTGCCTCCCACTCGGCGTAGCCGTTCTCGGCATTGGGTTCGGTCTTGCGCTTGGACACGTAGCGGTCGTCGAGCTTCTTGCTGACTTCATCCAGCGCGGACCGATCGAACGTCAGGGTAATGAGCGCCACAGCGTCCTGAGCGTCGCAGTTCACAGTCGCGCGGGTCAGGCCCGGCAGATTGAAGCGGTCCAGGTGCTTGATCTCCACCGTATCCCCGCCGGCCCACGGCGCCACGCCAGTCTTGACGCGATTCGGACCGGGCGTCATCCGCGCGCACTTGGTCTTGCCAAGCTCAAGGCCGAGGGGCGCCGCGTCCTTGCCGGGCGGTTGTGCGTGCGCGGAGATTGACGCCAATAGGAGGGCGGAGAGCAGGGAGATCTTCTTGATCATGTCTTTGGCGAGCTTCGGGATCTCGAAACGAATATAAGGGAGATTCTACGGCCTGAGGCACCTCGCCCGGCCAGATGCTCCGCACGCCGGCCATTTTCAAACGTCAGTCCAGCCCTTCTTCTTGTATGGTGGGGGCCATTTTGGGGCGGTGGCGCCGGCCGGACATGGCCGACGTCTCCTCGGCAGCGTGCGGCGTTTGCAAGGGGCGTGCTGTCTCATTACTTGTCTTCCTGCCACGGCATATCCTTCCACAGCTGTCGGAAGCCAGCCTCGGCGCGCTCGATTTCGGCCGCGTACGGGCCGGGTGGCAGGTAGCGCAGCGGTGCGAACATCGCCTCGGCTTGTTGCTGGAACTGCGGATCGGAGGCTATTCGCGCGATGGCGTCTACCAGCTGCGTGCGCACGCTTTCGGGCAGGCCCTTTGGCGCAGCCGCGCCGCGCAGTGAGGCCAGCTCCATGTCGAAGCCCTGTTCCTTGAAGGCGGGTACCTGAGGTGCAAGCACGGAGTGGCTCGCGCCCATCTGGCCGAGCAGCCGGATCGGCGTGCCTCCCTTCTGGTACTGCAGTGCCCCGCCCACGTTGACGGCACCGATCACGATCAGCTTCCCGGTCACCGCGCTAGGATTCGACCTTTATCTCGAACCGCTCCCCACTCCATCCAGCCGCACCTGTATCAAATCCAGCAACGCCCGAACCCGCGCAGTCACGGAATGTCGGTGGCTGTACGCGCCCAGCAATTGCAGTGGCGCGGGGGACAGATCCAGCGGCACTTCCCGCAACCGGCCCGCAGCCAGATCTTCCTGGCATGGATAGGCCGCCACTATCGCGAAGCCGATGCCTTGCCGCGCGCCCGCCAACGCCAGTTCTCCGCTGTTGACGCGGTAGCGGCTGCGGACCGGCACCTTGATGATTTCGCCCGTGGCGTCCTGAAACTGCCAGGGCTGGCCCTTCAGCGCGCTCAGGGTGGTGATGCAGGGCAGGGACTTGAGTGCCCGCGCCTGGCGCGGCATTCCGGTCTTGGCTAGCAGGGCGGGCGCCGCGACCACGATGCTGGGCAGCGTGGCGAGTTCGCGGGTGATGAGGGTGCTGTCGTCCTGGCGGCCGCGATGGAAGATGATGGAGAGGTCCACGTCTTCTCGGAGCGCTTCCAGGCCGGTCAGGCGCGTGTCGCATTCCAGTTCCACGCCGGGATGGAGGCTGCAGAATTCGGCCAGGATGGGGGCTAGCAGTCTTGGCGCTTCGCCTGGCATGCACATTCTCAGGGGGCCGCGCAGCTCGCGCTGCACCGCGCCGAGTTCTTCTTCGGTGGAGAGCAAGGCGTCGAGCAGGGGTTTCGCGCGTTCGTAGAGTAGCCTGCCGGCTTCCGTCATGCGCAGGTGGCGGGTGCTGCGTTCCAGCAAGCGGACGCCCAGCCTGCGTTCCAGCGAGGCGACGTGGCGGCTGACGTTGGATGAGGGCAGGGCCAGCAGGCGCGCCGCGCCGGCGAAGCTCTGTTCGTCGACGACCGCCGTGTAGACGCGGATGGTATTCAGGTCGAGTGCATCGCGCATGATTATCCCGTTTAAGGTATGAAAGCAGCCCATTTTTACATACTAGTTCTCTGCATTGGCGGAATATAAGATGCCGTCTCGTCCGATGGACCGCCGCCGGCGGCGCGTCGGGGCGGCTTGGACAGGAGAGCTTCAGCGTGGAAATCGGAATACTTGGCGGCGGCATTGCGGGCCTGGGCGTGGCGCTTGCCTTGCGTAAGCGGGGGTACAGTCCCCGGGTATATGAGCGCCGGGCAGGGCCGGCGACCATGGGGGCTGGCGTGACGCTCTGGCCCAATGCCGGCTTTGTGCTGGAGGAACTGGGGCTGCTGCAAGACATCGCGGCAGCGGGCGGACGGCCGGTGGCAATGCGCCGCCAGGATGCTGCGGGCAATACACTAGGGGGCATCGATATTGCGCTGCTGGACCAGATGATGGGATATCCGACCCATACGATTCTGCGCCGGGACCTGCAGGCGGTGCTGCTGGACCATGCGGCGCAGGCCGGGATCCAGGTGGAATACGGGCATCGGGCGGTGGCGATCGACCTGGATGCCAGCGGCAAGGCCGTGGCGCGGTTCGAGAACGGGGTGAGCATCCGTCCGGACCTGCTTATCGGCGCCGACGGCCGTATGGATTCGGTGGCGCGCGGGTTCGTCGCAGGGGACAACACGCCGGTTTACCAGGGCTTCGTGAACTGGATAGGCGTGGCGCAGGGGCGGGGCGCGCTGGTGGACGATATCGCGATTCAGGATTATTGGGGCTCGGGCGAGCGCTTTGGTTGCGTGGCGGTCAGGCCGGGGCTGGTCTACTGGGCGGCGGCACAGGCGCGGCCATTGCCTGGGGCGGAGTCCGCAGCGGATATGCGCAAAGAGGTCGAGGATCTGTTCGCGGGATGGGGGGAGCCTGTCGCCCGCATCATCCGGGCGACGCCGGCGCACGCCATCCGGCTGATTGCCGTGCATGACCTGGAGCCGCTGCGCACATGGAGCCGGGCTAATGTGCTGCTGGTGGGTGATGCGGCGCACGCGCCGTTGCCGACGTCGGGGCAGGGCGCTTGCCAGGCGCTGGAAGACGCCTGGCATCTGGCCCGGTGCCTGGACGGGGCGGACGGCGGCCTGGATGAAGCCTTCCTGCGCTTCGCGGAGATCCGCGGGCCGAAGACCGCGAGGTTGACCGAGCAGGGCCGGGTCTTCGCGCGCGGGCTGTTCGCCACCGATCCTGAAACCTGCCGCATCCGCAACCAGCGCGCCAAGGCGGCCGATCCCTTGCGTGACGTGCAGGCTTTGGCGGCAGGATGGGCGCAGGGCTTGCCAATGCCCGGCTGCGCGGACGGCACACCAGTGGACGGCGCCGGCTTCGACAGCCTGTACCGCTTAAAGACCGTGCCAAACTAAACACAGCATGGCGTCTCCAGCCGCGAGACTCCTCACCGTGAACCGAGTCCAGTTCACGCATCGACATGGTGACCATCTCGGGCTTCGGCATGGCCGGCCCTCCAATCCAAGCGGATAGAGCGCCAGCATGCTCGCGTTAGCCTACGGGTACGACATTACTATTTGGCCTCTACAATTTTTTGCCTAGGCTAAGTTCAGATGTCCGGTCTCTGGCAAAGCTAGAATGTCCGCTGTGGAAATAACGAGAACATCCCGTGCGACTACGGCCTTCATCCCGACTATTGGTAGTGGACCACCTTCACCGGACACTGCTTTTCCGCTTTGCACATAGGCGTGGAGCACTTGCAGGGAAAGCCTATTGGGCGACTCCGGGTGGCGGAGTGGACGAGGGCGAGAGCTTCGAGGAGGCAGCATCCCGCGAGCTTTTTGAAGAGACAGGCATTGAGAGAAGCGATGTCGGCAAGCATGTAGCGGAGCGATCTTTTCAGATGCAGCTTCCCGACGGTGAGAATGTTTGGGCGGAGGAGCGCTATTTCCTCGTCAGGGTATCAAGCGATATCCTCTCGAAGGAGCATTGGACCTCGCTGGAAAATGAGGTAATGGCTGATAGCCACTGGTGGACGCTCCGTGAGTTAGCTGCTACGCGTGAAACGGTCTTTCCAGAAGACTTGGCATTCATGCTGGTCGCATGTGGAATTTCCGGAGACAACGGCTCAGTCAGTTGTACCGTTTAATGGCCATGGTAGGTGGTATAGGGAAGCGCAGCGCCATTTCGGCCGGGGCGGTTCATCAACCCTTCAGACACTCCTTGAGCGCTTGACGCCTTATCGAGGGGATAGGTATTCACAACGCAGCGGACCAAAGACCCCTCACATGCGACGAGATATCCAGAATCGTGCGCCGCCTAGCCCCCAACTGACCTGTATGTCAATCACAATGACTGACGACGTTGGATGGACTTGCCGTTAGGCCGGCAACGTGGTCTCAGGCGCGCGGTGGAAGTGTGTCTTTGAAGAGGGTAAACGCATCCTGCAAGAGCCTATTGAAGCGACTGGCGTCACGTCGCAGTCCTGCCTGCTGACCACCGATTAAGCACAAGTGAGCCGCCTGGCCGATTATTTCTGCATGGCTAGGCGAGCGAACCCATCGACGGCACGTTCTGACCGCGAAAGCCAGTCGAGTTGCGTCGACTCGTTGCTGAAACTCGGCCACCAACGGATCGTGCAGCGCCCACGCTCGGATGGCAACTTCCCGGCCCGGCTGTTTCTCGGCGGCAATGCTCAAATAGCGCATCAAGGTTTCGCTGGCGGTGCGTCCCTGCGCTGCATAGGCAAGCATCCGCTCCGTGTAGTCCTCTTCCCACTTGGCCAGCAACGTACGCACGAAGTCTTCGCGATTGCGAAAGTGGTGATAGAACGAACCACGGGTTACGTTCAACCGGCGAGCTAGGATTTCGGCCGAGACGCCGGCGTGTCCTTCTTGGTCTAGGGACTCAAGGCCAGCCGAGACCCAGTGGTTGCGAGTCAGTTTGCTCATATGTCTGCGCCATACAGGCTGTGTATGGTGCGATCTGGATTGATACGCTGCGAACATTAGCATAGATCGCCGCTGCATTTTGCACAGCAGCGTTTCTCCGGGAGTTCACCTTGAAAGAAATCGCACTGGTCACGTTCGACCAATTCACCGATATCGACCTCTTCCTAATGTGGGACATCTTGGGCCGCAACACCAAGGACTGGAACGTGCGCATCCTGGCGTCTAGTTCTATCGTGCGATCGGCGAACGGACTGTCGGTTTCGGCACATGGCTCTCTCTCTGAGGCCAATCACGCCGATGCAGTGTTGTTTGCCAGCGGCAAGCAGGGCATACCTGCAGCGCTTGCTCATCCGGATTTCCTATCATCCTTCCAACTCGATCCCACACGACAGTTCATTGGCTCCATCTGTGCAGGTGCCTTCATCCTTGAACGACTTGGACTGCTTCCTGGTGGTCGTGCGACAACTCATCCGGATGCGCGCGAAGGCTTTCAAGCTCTAGGGCTGGAGTTAGTGGACCAGCCCCTGGTATGCCAAGGAAGCGTCGCGACGGCTGGAGGCTGCCTTGCTGCGCTCTATCTGGTGGGGTGGCTGGTGGAATCCCTGTTCGATATCGAGAAACGACGCGCCACACTGTTGCCGGTGCTGCCGGCTGGACAGCAGGAACTTTACGGCGCACTGATCGGGCTCAGTATCCGGCAAGGCTTTGGCCAGATGGCCCACGGCAGACCTTGTATCGGCACATTTCCCCCAAAAGTGAATTGCGCCTGATGGCGTGAAGCCAATCGCCCGTGTCTGACTTGCAGGTTGGCGAAACCAAGGAGAGATGAGATGGCTATGTCCGACATCGAAGCCCACCCGTTGTCCGGGTGGTGGAAGATTTTATCTTTTCAGGTCGAGTTCGAGGATACAGGCGAGCGCGCGGACACATACGGTGTCGAACCACTCGGCCATATAGTCATCGAACGCGATAGGATGATGTCGATACTCACATCCAGAGAGCGCCTGAATAGCGATCCGGCGGCCCTTTTCGAGACAATGATTGCTTATTCTGGTTTGTGTTGTGTCGTGTCGAGGATGAGGACAAACTCATCGTCAAGGTCGACACGGCTTGGCATCCAGCCTGGATTGGCACCGAGCAGGTTCGGTTCTTCAAAGTAGATCGCGGCGTCCTAGCGATAACAACTGCGTGGCAGATCCATCCATCGTTCCCGGGGCGAATGGCTCGCGGTGTGCTGATGGCACAGAGAAACAATGTCTAGCGCAGGCTCGCGCTAAACCCAAGCCATGGAGAGATTGGTTGATGATCAATGCCCATAGAGCTCATGCGATACCCATGCCATCCGACAGCATCCTGGCGCCGCTTTATAGGAGCGCGGACCTGCTGGATGCGTATGCGGTTCAGTTGCCGGCGGGGGCCAGCGACGATCTCGAAGTGTTGGCGCGCGCTGGATTCGAGCGGCAGGCGTGGTGGATTCGTGCGCTGACGCGGGTACGGGACACGATTATGGCGACAGTCGGCGTCAAATCGTCTCGTGCGGTCGGTATTGCTGCGGCGGCGCGAGGGCCGGTGATCGGTTTCTTTCCACTGCGGTCGAAGAGTGCGGGGGAACTGGTGATGGGCGAGGACGATCGGCATCTCGACTTCCGGCTCGCGATCCAGCTGCGCGCGGGTGCGGCAGGCGGCAGGGAACTCGTCCTGGTGACCGTAGTGCATTGCCATAACTTGCTGGGACGGACGTACCTCGCGGTAATCACACCGTTCCACCGTGTAATCGCGCGGGCTAGTCTGGAACAGGCGGCAAGCCGTGCTGTCTGATGTGGCTGGAAGCGGACATTCTGATTTGGCCTTTACATTACGTGTCCAGGCTAGATTCAGATGTCCTCCCGCTGGCTAGATCAGAATGTCCGGTTTAATGCAGGATGGTTTTGATTCTTTTGCGTCTTTTTCTTGGCTGTTTCCGTAAGGCAGTCGAGCTGGCCTGAGGCGGTAAGGTATCTACAGGGTGGGGCGGTTGCGCCAGTTCATCGATGGCGCGACGCAAGTCTTCCGCATTCAGTTGCCGTTGTGGTTTCGTACCTGGTGTCGCCTGTTCGGGCCGTTGCCGCGGTTTTTGACCGGTCAGCGTGCGCGACGGTGTCCCTAGGATGCGACGATTGTCGCGCTGGGCCTGCACGCGCTGGGCGATCTCCAGCACATGCCCCAGCCGCTTGTTTTCCACCACCGCGCCCTGGTCGATCTCGGACAGCCGGTCATAGAGGACGTAGGGCAGGGAAGTCCCGTC
>NZ_JARJLM010000037.1 GCF_029335485.1 Cupriavidus basilensis | reverse complement strand
CCACGTTCCAGACCACGGGAAAGGGATTGCGGCGCGTCATATTGGCGTAGTAGTGGGCGGCATCGGAAGCCAGCACCACCCAGCCGCGCGCGGTATGCACGCGCACCGCCTGCAGCCCCTTGGTGTGCCCGCCCACGTGGATCAGCTCGATGCCAGGCTTCAGCACGGCGTCGCCCTGGTGGAAACGCACGCGCTCCTCGTAGACCCGGCGGACCAGGTCGCATACGTCCTCCACCGCATAGGCGCGGCGCAGGAAGGGCTCGCACATGCAGCGGCCGGTGGCGTAGTCGACCTCGGCGTCCTGGATATGGAAGGTGGCGTTGGGCAGCTTGTCCAGATTGCCCGCATGGTCCCAGTGCAGATGCGTCAGAATCACGTCGCGCACTTGCCCGGCCTCGACACCCAGGTGGGACAGCGCGGCGATCGGGCAATGGGCCAGCGCCCGCTGGCGTTGCGCCGCGCTGCGCGCGCCGAATCCGGTGTCCACCAGCACCACCTCCGGGCCCGAGCGGATCAGCCAGACAAAGAAGTCCATCGACATCGCCTCGTCATGCGCGTCACGGTACATGAAGTTCTCCGACGTCGTGCGCTCCATGCTGGCAAAGCGCAATGCATAGACCTCGTACTCCGGCAAGCCTTCCCCGTCCTTCGCCATATCGTCTCCTCTCATCTGCCATGCGGGCGGCTGCGCGCCGCTACCTTCCCTCGAACACCAGGCTGATCGCCGGGGCGTACTTTTCTCCGTGCCCGGCGTCGATCGCCATCTGCAAGGTCTGCAGCAGATTGCGGGCGCCGCTGGCGTCCACGCCGACCTGCTCGGCGAGCGCCACCGCATAGGAGATGTCCTTCCTGGCGTACGTCACCGGGAAGGCCTTCTCCGGGAACTGCTGCGGTGCGATCGCCTTCATGCCATGGTTGCGCAGCGCGAAGCTGTCGGCCGACCCCGTCGACAGCGCGGCAAACAGTACCGCCGGTTCCACGCCGGCGCGCCGCCCGATCGCGGCGGCTTCCGCGAGCGCCAGCACGGTCTCGTACAACACCATATTATTCAGGATCTTCACGACCTGCCCCGCGCTGGTACCACCGGCATGCGTGACATCGGTGGCAAAGGTGCGAACATAGGGTTCGATCAACCGGAAGACCTCCGCCTCGGCACCCACCGGCACGGCCAGGGAACCGGCCTCCGCGGCCGCCCGCGTGCGCATCACCGGGGCATCGGCGAAGCGGATGCCCCTGGCCTGCAGGGCGGCCGCGGTGGCGAGCGTCACGTCGACCGAGGATGTGCTCAGGTCCACCACGGTCGTGCCGGGCGCCAGGCGCTCGGCCAGCCCGCCCGCTCCGGTCACCACCTCCCTCACCACCTCGCCGGACGGCAAGGACAGGAACACGATCTCCGCCTGCGCCGCCAGGGCTTCGATCGGCACCGCCTCCACACCGTGCGCGGCCAGCCGGCCCAGCGGCGCCGCGTCGTGGTCGAATGCCAGCACCCGTGCGCCGCTCTTGGTGGCGATGTGCCGGCAGATGGGCTCCCCCATCACGCCGACGCCGATGCATCCGATAGTTGTTTTTTTCGACATCCCCGATTTTCCTTGTATTGCCACCGGCGCCGCACATGCTCCGCGCGGCGCCCTCGTGAATTCGAGCGTTGCCGCTCACGCCGGCATGTTGGCCGGATTCATGCTCCAGTAGATGCCTTTGCTCTGCTGGTAGAGACGCACGCCGGAGACACCCTTCTCGCGCCCGATGCCGCTTTCCTTGAAGCCGCCGAACGGCGTGGCGATCGACAGCTGCTTGTAGGTGTTGATCCACACCACGCCGGCCTCCAGCGCGCGCGCCACGCGCCACGCGCGCTGGTAGTTCGCGGTCCACACGCCCGCTGCGAGACCGAACGCAGTGTCGTTCGCCTGCGCGATCAGGTCGTCCTCGTCGTCGAACGGCAACACGCACAAGACGGGCCCGAAGATCTCCTCGCGCACCGCGGTGGCGGCATTCGACAGGCCGGCGATGACGGTGGGCCGGTAGAAGGCGCCCGCCGCGTAACGCTCGCCTTCCGGACGCGCGCCGCCAGCGAGGATCTGCCCGCCTTCCCGCCGTGCGGCGTCGACCAGCGACTCGATCCTGGCGCGGTGCCGGAAGCCCGCAACGGGTCCCATCTGCGCACCGGCTGCATCGGGCAAGTCCACGCGCAAGCCATTGGCCCGCGCCACCAGTGCATCCAGCACCGGTTCCAGCACGCTGCGCTGCACGAACAGGCGCGAGCCCGCCACGCAGGATTGCCCGCTGCCCTCGAAGATGCCGTCGACCACGCCGTCGACGGCCGCAGCGAGATTGGCGTCGTCGAAGATGATGTGCGGCGACTTCCCGCCCAGTTCGAGCGCGACCGGGATCAGCCGCTGCGCCGCGACCGCGGCGATGCTGCGCCCGGTCGCCGTACCGCCGGTAAACGACACCATGCGCACGTCGGGATGGCTGATCAGCGCGCTGCCGGTATCGGCCCCGGTGCCGGGCAACACATTGAGCACACCGGGCGGCAGCCCCGCTTCCAGCGCGATGCGCCCAACGGCAAGCGCGGCGCCCGGCGTCACCTCGGAAGGCTTGAGCACGATGGCATTGCCCGCCGCCAGCGCGGGCGCGACCTTCTGTGCCTCCATCGTCAACGGCGAATTCCACGGCGTGATCGCCGCCACCACGCCATAAGGTTCGTAGGTGCTCATCGACAGATAGTCGCCGCGCGACGGCGTGACTTCTGCGCCAAGCGTCTCGCAGACCGCGGCATAGTAGCGGTAGGTCGCGGCGGCGCTCGCCACCTGGGCCTTGCATTCGCTCCAGACCTTGCCGTTCTCGATCATCTGCAGGCGCGCGAGTTCATCCGCGTTTGCCTTGAGGCCGTCGGAAATGCGGCTGAGGACCTGTGCCCGCACGTGCGGCAGCATCTGCCGCCAGGCCTTGCCCGCGACAGCGCTGCGGGCGGCGGCCACGGCCGCGTCGACATGCTCGCTGCCAGCGGCGGAGACGCGGTAGTTGATGCTGCCATCGGCGGGATTGACGGACTCCAGCGCGTTCTGCTCGCAGGAGACCCAGTCGCCGCCGATCAGCATCGGCTTCGGGGAATGCGTGTTGTCTGAGGACATGGTGGCTTGCTCGGGAATGGAATGAACCAACTGTTTTTGGATAACCGGCTTTCGGATTTGCGATAGGACTCAGATGCCGAGGTAGGCCTTCTGCACGGCGGGGTCGGCCAGCAGCGCCTCGCCGGTGCCGGTACGCACGACGGCCCCCTGCTCGAACACATAGGCGCGATGCGAGAGCTTCAGCGCCAGGCGCGCGTTCTGCTCCACCAGCAGGATGGAGATGCCGGCGTCGCGGTTCAGGCGCTGGATCGCCGCGGCGATCTCGGCGACGATCTTCGGCGCGATGCCGAGCGAGGGTTCGTCCAGCATCAACAGCTTCGGCTGTGCCATCAGGGCCCGCCCGATCGCGACCATCTGCTGCTCGCCGCCGGAGAGCGAACCGGCCAGCTGCCCACGGCGCTCGGCGACACGCGGGAACAGGGCGTAGACCTGGTCCAGCGTGCGCCGCCGGACGGCGGCGGAGCGCACGGTGTGCGCCCCCACCTGCAGGTTCTCCAGCACGCTCATGCGCGCAAACAGGCGGCGGCCCTCAGGCGACAAGGCGATGCCGCGTTCCACGCGGCTCGCCGGAGGCAGCGCGGCAATATCCTCGCCGCCCCAGTTGAGCGATCCCCTGGCAAGCGGCTGGATACCCATCACCGATTTCAGCGAGGTGGTCTTGCCGGCACCGTTGGAACCGACCAGCGCGACCACCTCGCCTTCTGCCACGCGGAAGGAAGCGTTGCGCACGGCCTCGATCCGCCCGTACTGCACGGCGATCGCTTCGGCTTCAAGAGTGGGCATAGTCGGGCGCTCCCAGGTAGGCTTGCACCACCGCGGGGTCCGCGGCGATGCATTGCGGCGTGCCATCCGCGATCTTTCTTCCCTGCACCAGCACGACGATGCGGTGGCACAGGCCCATGACGAGCGCCATGTGGTGCTCGACCAGCAGCAAGGCAAGGCCGCGCTCAACGCGCAGCGCTTCCAGCAAGCGTCCGAATTCGGCGCATTCCTCCGGATTCAGGCCGGCCGCAGGCTCGTCGAGCAGCAGCAGCTTCGGCCTGGTGGCAATGCCGATGGCCACGCCCAGCTTCTTCTGGTGCCCGTACGGCAGGCTGCCTGCCATGGCATGCCGATATGGACCCAGACCGGTCAGTTCCAGTACCGCATCCACCTCACGCGCGACGCGGCGCAGCGCCGCGCGCATGCCCGCGCCCGGCAAGGCTTGCGTCCAGATGCTGCCGGGCAGGCTGGAGACCGCGCCGCGATAGATGTTCTCGGCCACCGACACGCCGGGGTAGACCGATGCCGACTGGAAGGTGCGCGCCAGCCCGTGCCTGACCACGCGGCTCGGCGCCTGGCCCGTGATGTCGCGGCCGTGCAGCAGCACGGTGCCGGCGCTGGGTTTCAGCGTGCCGCTGATCAGGTTGAACGCGGTGCTCTTGCCCGCGCCGTTCGGCCCGATCAGTCCCACCGTCTCTCCTTCGGCCACCTGGAAGGTGAGATCCTGGACGGCTTTCAAGCCACCAAAGGTCTTGGACAGGCCCTCCACCTGGAGCATGGACGTCATCGCGCGCCTCCCTCGCGGGTGCCGCGCCGGGCCGCCAGGCCCGCCAGGCCTTGCGGCATGAAGCGCAGCATCAGGATGACGGCGCAGCCATAGAAGATGTTCTGGCTCTGTACCGCGCCACGAAAGAACTCCGGCAGCGGTGTCATGACCAGTGCCCCGATCACCGGACCGAGAATGTAGGCCCTGCCGCCGACCACGAGCATGATGATGGCGCCGACCGACACGCTGAAAGTGAATGACTCCGGCGAGATGTACCCCACGTAGTGCGCCAGCAGCGCGCCTCCCAGGCCAGCCATGGCGCTGGCCACCACGAAAGCGAACAACTGCGTCCTGCGCACGCTCAGGCCGCTCACTTCCGCCAGCGCCGCGTTCTCGCCGACGGCGTCGATAGTGTGCCCGGCCGGAGAACGAAACAGCCGCCACAAGCCGGCCACCGACAACAATGCGATGCCCGCCGCCAGCCCATAGAAGGCCGCCTTGGTGTCCAGCGCCATGCCCAGCAGCTCGGCCGGCGGTACGCCCGTGATGCCATTGGCGCCGCCGGTGAGTCCCTCCCACTCGAGCAGCCCGAGGCGGACCAGTTCGCCAAAGGCGAAGGTGATCAGCACGAAGTAGACGCCCGTCAGGCGCAGCATGACCGCACCCAGCACCAGCGCCAGCGCGGCCGTCAGCAACATCGCGCACAGCACGCCCGCGGCAAAGGGCAGCCCCAGCTGCATGGTCGCGAGCGTGGCAGCGTATGCACCCAGGCCGACGAAGGCGCCGTGGCACAGCGATACCTGCCCGCAGCGCATCAGCACGGACAATCCGCTGGTGATGACGATATTGATGCAGACGAGCACGGCGAGATGCAGGTAGAAGTCCTGCCGTGCAACCCAGGGCGCCAGCACGAGGCAGGCCAGCGCCGCGGCCAGCAGCGTGATGCCGCGCCCTCCCTGGCCGGACGACGCGGGCGCCGGCAGTGTGATGTCTCTGTCTTGCATGATCAGGTCTCCGCGCGCCCCATCAGGCCGGTCGGTCGGAAGACCAGCACCACCATGACCAGCGCGAATATCAGGATGTCGGCGGCGCTGCTGCCGAGGAAGGTGCTGCCGAAACTCTCCGCAATGCCCAGCAGCAGGCTGGCGAGCGCGGCGCCCGGGATGCTGCCGAGACCGCCGAGGATGACGACGATGAAGGCCTTCAGCAGTGGCGTGCCGCCGATGAACGGCGACACCGAGAACAGCGGCGCCATCAGCGCGCCGGCCACCGCCGCCAGCCCGGCGCCGATGCCGAAGCCGAGTGGATACATGAGCCAGGCGCGGATGCCCTGGATGCTAGCGATCTCCATGTCCTGCACCGAGGCGCGCAGCGCGCGCCCCAGCCGGGTCCAGGCCAGGAAGCCATAGAGCAGCAGCAGCACCGCCACCGAGAAGCCCACTACGTACAGGCGCGACATCGCCATGGTCACGAGGCCCAGGGTGATGCTGCCCTCTGCCACCTGGGGCATGAACTGCGGATCGGGGCCGAAGGCCATCAGCGCGGCGCTCTGCAGGATCATGGCCAGGCCGATGGTCGCGATCATGCCGTTCAGCTCGTCGTGGCGGAAGGGCTTGAGCACCACCCACTCGACGATCCAGCCGAAGCCCACCGCGAGCAGGAAGGCGAGGCAGACCGCCGCCAGGAAGGGAAGCTGCCAGTACGCGACCAGCGTGTAGGCGGCGAAGGCGCCCAGCATGTAGAACTCGCCATGCGCGAAGTTCACCACGCGCATGACACCGAACACCAGCGTGAAGCCGACGGCCATCAGCAGGTACAGCAGGCCGATGATGACCCCGTTGCTCAGCGCCTGCGCGAGAAGGGAAAGCGTAGTCATGGGATGGCGGGCCCTGCGGCTATTGGCAAGCGGCCGGCGTGCAGCGCGCGCGGATGACTTCCTGTCCGTTCTTCACCTCGGCGATATAGAACGGCGCCGAGATCTGGTGGTCGCTGCCATAGGCGGCCTTGCCGGTCCAGTTCAGCCTGCCCAGGATGCCGGCGTAGTCCTTGCTGCCTGCCAGCGCCGTGCGCACCTTGTCCGTGTCGGTGACGGTGCCGGCCTGCTGCATGGCCTGGAACAGCATGTGGGTGCCGTCATAGAAGTTCGGGCTGAAGCCGTTCATGCGCTTGCCGTACTTGGCTTGCGTACGTTCGGCGAATGCTTTCACGGCGGTGTTGGCGGGGTCGATCGGCGTGTTGACCAGCATGCCCTCGCAGGCCTCTTTGCCGGCCACCGCGACGATCTCCGGCGTGGCCGGGCCGCCGCTGCGAATGATCAGGCCCTTGAAGCCCAGCTCGCGTGCCTGCCGCACGATCAGCCCCGCCGTGGCGGGCGAGTTGCCATCCAGTTCGATGGCATCGACGCCGGCGGCGATGATGCGGGTCAGCAGCGGCACCATGTCCACGCGCTGACGGTCGAAGTACTCCTTGCCGGCGAGCTGGGCGCCCGCGCTGGCGTAGGCCTTGTCGAGGTCGCGCGCGATCTGCTGACCGGTCTCGTCGTTGGGGAACAGCGCGCCGACCTTCTTGATCTGGCGCGTCTTCACCAGCCAGTTGATCTGCGCCTGCGAGGTTTCCTCGGTGGTCAGCACCGGGCGGAAGGAAAAGGGCTTGTCGGCGCCCAGGATCTTGGGCGAGAAGCCCAGCGTCAGCATGATCACCCTGCTGCGCTCGGTGATCGGCTGGACCGCCAGCGCGGGCGCCGCGCCAACCGGGCCGATGATGTACTTCACCTGGTCGTCCGAGACCAGGCGGTTGACCGCGGTGACCGCCTCGTTCGCCAGGTACTTGTCGTCATAGGGAATGACCTTGACCCGGTACTTCTTGCCACCGACGTCGAGCCCGCCCTTTGCGTTGACATCGTCGGCGGCCAGCTCCGCGCCGTACAACAATGCCTGGCCCCAGGCCGCGCCCGCACCGGACAGCGTCACCACCGCGCCAACCTTCAGGGTCTCCTGGGCGTGCGCGCCATGGATTGCGGCAACGCCGAGCAGCGAAGCGGCCGCCACGGCCAACAGTCTGTTTTGCATCTTTTGTCTCCTCCTTGCGGAATTCCGGCGTCTTGTGGCATTGGCATGCGCGCGGTGCCGGGCCACGCGATGGCGGGGGATCGCCCCTACTGCGTGCGCGCGCCCTCGGCCAGCCCGGCGATTTCGTCCAGCACAGGCAGGATGTAGCGGCGGAACTGGGCCGGGTTCTCGCTCATCGGAAAGTGGCCCAGGGCCGCCATCTCGATCACGGTGGCGCCGGGTATGGCACGCGCGGTGCGGCGGGTGTCCTCGGGGGAACAGGAGAAGTCGTACTCCCCTGTCAGCAGATAGAGCGGCGTGCGCCGGGTATCGATGGCCCCCAGCCTGCCGCGCAGGTCCGCGTCAACGCGGTAGAAATGGAGGTCGCCGCGGAACACGCCCGGGCCACCCTGCATGTATTGCCACAGCGTTTCGTGGCGATGCGCCTCCGGGCTTTGCGGCGCCACCAGTCCGGACACCAGCGCGGCGCACACCTCGCCGCCATGGACATCGCCGCGGTGCAGCCATGCCGTGTCGTACCAGGGTTCCTGATAGTCCGCCGCCTCCAGGCCGATCAGGGCGCGATATTCCGGCCCGTGCCGGTTCGCCAGTTCCAGCACGATGCGCCCGCCGATCGAACAGCCCATCACCACGGGCTTGTCCAGCCGCAGCGCGGCGCATACCGCACGGATGGTCTGGAGGTAGCGATCGGTGGTCAGCCGGTATTCCTCGTGCTGCCAGCCGTGCGGCGGATAGGACTTGCCGTGCCAGGGCATGTCGAAGGCGATCACGCGGTAGCGGCTGGTCACCGCCTCATCGCACATCAGGTGGCGGAACTGCCGGGAGTCGGCGCCCGCCGTGTGCAGGCACAACAGCGGAATGCCGGATCCGCTCTGCTCGATGTAGACCCGGCAGGCTTCGCCGGCGATGTCCACGCCAAGGTAGCGGCCCTCGATGGGCTCGAACGGAATTGCGCTCATGCCCTGCCTCCCATGCGCGGCAGCGACAGGACGTCCTTGACGTACTGCAGATGTGCCAGGAAGAGTTGCATGTTTCCCTCGAAGCGCATCTCGCCGCGCTTGGACAGCGCGAAGATGTCGTGCCACCCCGCTCTCGGCACGGCGTCCCATAGCGCCGCCCAGGCGACGGGCGAAGCGCTGATGCTGAGCGCGCTGGGACACAGCAGCGGCAGTCCGCGCCGGACCTCCCGCAGGCGGCCCTCCTGCGTGCGCAGCAGGAACGGCGTGCTGCCGATGCGCACGATCCAGTCCGCGCTGAACGTGCGGCCGCGCCGCACCAGGCTGGCAGCGCCCGCGGCCTCGGCGCGCAAGGCCTGCTCGAAGCGTTCGCACAGCGTCGCTTCGCTCGCGTCGCCGCAGTGCGTGTCGGAATGGGGATCCATGCTCTCCTCCTTGTTGTCGCCGGCCGTCATGCCGGCTCAGTCGATGCGTGCGCCGGACAGCGCGACCGCCTTGGCCCATTTGCCCTGTTCCGCGCGCATGAACCTGTCGAACTGCTCGGGCGTGCTGTTGTTGACCTCGCCGCCCAGTTCCTCGAGCTTCTGCTTCATCTGGGGCGTGGCGACGATGCGCGCGACATCGCCATGGATCTGCTGGCGCAGCGGTGCAGGCAACCTTGCCGGCGCCAGCAGGCCGAACCAGGTGGCCGCCTCGAATTCGGCAGTACCGGCCTCCCTGAAGGTCGGCACGTCCGGCAGGACGGCCAGTCGCTGCCGGTTGGCCAGCGCCAGCGGCTTGAGCTTGCCCGAGCGGATCTGGGGCAGCACCGCGGTCGTGGTGGCGAACATGATCTGAACCTGCCCGGCGAGCAGATCGGTGATGGCAGGCGCATCGCCCTTATAGGGCACGTGCATCATGTCGACCTGCTCCATCGCCTTGAACAGTTCGCCGGCCAGATGCTGCGCGGTGCCATTGCCGGGCGAGGCGAAGGCGATCTTTCCCGGCCGCTGCCTGGCCTGCTCGACCAGCCCGGAGACGGATCCCACCCGCAGCGACGGCGTGGCGACGAGCACCAGCGGCACGGTGGTGACCAGCGTGATCGGCGTGAAATCCTTGATGGGGTCGTATTGGAGGCGCTTGTACATGCTGCCGCTGATGGCATGTGCCGACGTGGTCATGTACAGCGTGTAGCCGTCGGCGGGCGCACGCGCCACCATGTCGGCGGCGAGGGTGGTGCCGGCCCCCGGCCGGTTCTCCACCACGACGGGCTGGTGCCATGCCAGCGTCAGGCGCTCAGCCAGCGCGCGTGCCACGATGTCCGTGGCACCGCCCGCGGCATAAGGCACGACCAACTTGACCGGCTTCTCGGGAAAGCCCTCGGCGTGCGCCGCACCGGCAACCATCAACGCAAGGCCGGCGCAAGCCAGCCAGGTGCGCCTCGCACCGGATAGGGAATGCAGATCCATCTCCATGTCTCCATTGCCATGCCCCCCACACGCGTCGCGATGGCGCGACATGGCTTGAACGGGCATCGTTCTTGTTCTTTGCTTTCTATTTTTGGTCTATCTGGCAGACCTTATGATCTGCTGGATAGAATAACAAGATAAAAGACGTGGTGTCAATGCGGTGCGTGCCTGAAATCGGGGCGCGCAAGCGCACCCGACGGAGCACATGCGCCCGGTTTGGCATCGAGAGGTGTTGGAGGGAGAAATCGGGCCTGCCGCAGGAAGGCAGCATCCCGGCGTCGCACAGGCGCGCAAAGGTAAGTGGCCCTGCCGGACGGACGCCGGCACGGCACTACTCAATCGGCATGGCGTTGCCGCAATCGAGGTGATCCGCCTGGCGCCGCGTGCCCAAGGGGGTCGGGGCCGCGAGGCGGCGCGCGCTCAGGCGGCGTCTTCGGTGCCGTGTTCCGGGCCAGCTTCCGGCCACGCGCCGCCGAGCGCCTGCGTCGCCCTTTGTGCGGCCTGCAGCAACAGCGCGCTCATGCGCTCCACCGCCAGCACGGAAAACCGCTCGAGCGGCCCGGAAAGCGAGAGCGCGCCGAGCAGCATGCCGCCAGGGCCGAATACCGGACTGGCGATGGCCCCGCATAGCGGATCGCGCTCGCCGAATGAAGTGAAGACCAGCGGCACGCCGCTCCCTTGCGCCTGTCCATCGGCGTAGGCGGTCAGAACCTTGCCCGCAGCACCGCGGCCGATGGGCAGGATATCCCCGGCCCTGACACGGTCCAGCGTGGAATGGCCCGAATCGAGGCGGAACAGGCACAAGCGGCTGTCGGTGCCATGCCGTACGTGGAACGAAGGGCTTTCAGTGCCGTGTTCGACCAGCCACGCCAGGATGGGCGTGATGGCCTCGCGCAATCCATGGGTGGTCTCGAATGCGCGGCCGAACAGGAAGGCCAGCGACCCCAGCGTGTAGCGCCGGTCGGCCCGTTTGGTCACCAGATTGGCGCGCTCGAGCGAAGCAAGCAGGCGCAGCAGGGTGCTTTTGTACATGCCCGTCGCGCGCGACAAATCCGACAGCGTGAGGGGCGAAGCGGCTTGCGCCAGCGCCAGGGCGATGGCCAGCGCGCGATCGACGGCAGCGACGCCGTCGCTTTGACCTGCGGCCGTTTCGGCAGAATCAGGGGTTGTCATTGGCAGGCAGGCGGATCCGAGCGAAGCAATCAGGAAGGCGAACCAGGCCGCGCAACGCGCCCCCAGTCCAAACCCAGGGCCGACATATTACCAAACGGGGCCGGCGCCGCAGGCATGAGATGCGCCGGGCTTGCTGCCGAAACCTGATGCCGGCGCATCGCCGCAAAAATGTCTATCAAGACATATTCATTGCGGAGACTGACGGATGGAGCCCTGCCATATGACGCTGACGCGCCACCGTTATTTAGCAGAACAATAGTTCTGCCAGGAAGACCTCATAATTCTAGCGTTACGAAGCATAGGAGGACCAGACGGATGGCAGCGGCGCCCTGGCCGATGTGTCATCGCCGACGGCACCGCTTGATCCCAAGTACCGCCAGGATCGTCGGATTGAACAAGAGTGGGCGGTCAATGCGGCCATCCACGGCAGCGTTGACGACATGGCCCCGGCTTGAAGCCGGCCGCAGTTGCCGCCCCTCCCACCGGCCTGCTCAGCGAAACACCACCACGGGAATCTCGCTATGCGTCAGGACCTTCTGGGTCTCGCTGCCGAGCAGCAGGCCGCTGATGCCGCGCCGCCCGTGCGACGCCATGAAGACGACGTCGCAGCCGCGCTCCTTCGCCATCTCGATGATGCCCCGGTAAGGCGCCGACGCAATCGACGTGGCGCCCGTGCACGGTACGCCGGCTTGCGCCGCTGCGGATTCGATCTTGGCCAGTTCCTCGCGCGCGGCAGCCTCGATGCGGCGTTCGAAGACCGCCTTCTTCTCATGGCCCGCATCGCTGGATTGCAGGAAGGGGTATTCCTCGAGGCAGGTATAGGGCGTCAGCTTCGCGCCGGTGGTCCGCGCGAACTCGATGGCCGCCGGAACCGCCTTTGCCGAGAGTTCCGATCCGTCCAGGGGGAGCAATATGTGTTTGAACATGAGATTTTTTTGACTGACAGCGTTGGAATGGGCAATGCGGCACCCGCCCCCGCAGTTGGCTGGTGCCATGCGCAGCCGGGTACCCGAAAGGCCGGAAGAAATGAAAGACTTCGAGATGATTTTGCCGGCAACCGGGTGCGCGCGGCTTGACATGGATCATGTCCGGTGGACAAGCGGCCAGGCGCGGCGCCGTCTTTGTTGGTAGCCCTCATGCTCAACGGCTGGCGGCGCCAGGCGGTGGTGTGGGGTAGAACCCGGCAAATGCCCCTGCGGTTCTCCAGAGTTTGCTGCCACCCCGCTCCCATGCGTGGGAGCGGGGCCAGGGCGGGCGCTCGCTCGGGGCAAGCGGGTCGCCCCATGCCCGACGCATCGCCCTCAGCGCCGGGCCGAGGACGCCACGGCAGCGCCAACCGCCAAGGGCAGCAGGGGAATGGAAAGCAGGTACATCACCCCGTCCGCGGCGACGGTGACAGGCGTGAGCAAGGCTAGCGCCGCCTTTGCGCCGATGGGTTTCTCCTCGCGGACCTCGATCGCGTATGCCTGGTTCAGCTGCTTGGCCTGTCCCGGCATCGCGAACTTCGCCGCCGAATAGCGCTTGCCGGCAAGACGATAGGCACGGCTGAGAGACGGGTTCTCGCTGCGCGTGGCGGCCTTGAACCCGAACTCGCCGGCCTTTTTCCGCTCGTCCTCCGTAGCCGCGCCATCGAGCATCAGGTCGAGGTTGCCCGCGATATTGCCGTCCCGGTCGACGTCGAAGCGCCGGAAGCGCGCCTTCAGCCTGGGATGGATATCGGACGAGATCGCCTGCACCAGATCCGCATTCGCGTCGAATATGTAGTGGTACTTGTCGCCGAGGATGACAATGGACTTGCCGTCCTGCGATACCAGGATCTCGCTGATGATCTCCTTGTAGTCGCCGTATTCCTTTTTCTCTATCTCGTCGTACAGCGCTGTGGTGGCACAGCCACCAAGAGCCAGCGCGGCCAGGGTTCCAGCGGCCAGAAACGATCTCCGATGCATTCGTGCTCCTTGACTTTGGCGGCGGGCCAAGCCGCCCGCCGGGCTCCCGCGGGGGCGCGGGCTGCATGCGTGGAGGCAAGTCCACGCCGGGCACGATGCTAGGCGAAACGGAGTACTTCAGGATTGGGAAATTTCATCTTGTGCGCTGCCGCGCGCAGACAGACGGTACGCGCCCCGGCTGCTGCACCCGGGCAACGCGTACCGCCGGAACCGGCCTCAGACCACGCCTTGTCCGCGCAGGGCCGCGATCCGCGCTGCCGACATGCCCAGCACGCCCGACAGCACGGCCTCGGTATGTTCCCCCAGCCGCGGGGGCGCCGCGTCGTAACGTACCGGCGTGGCCGACAGCCGCAGCGGGCTCTTCACCGTGGGACAGACACCGCCATCGCTGCGCACCATGTCGACCTGCAGTTCGCGATACCTGACCTGCGGGTCCTCCAGCACCTGGGCGTAGTCGTTGATCGGTCCGCAGGGAATGCCTTCGCGCTCCAGCGCTTCCACCCAGTGCGCGGTGGTACGCGTGCGCATATGGGCTTCCAGCAGCGGCACCAGCACGGCGCGGTTGACGATGCGGCCGGTGCCGGTGGCGAAGCGCTCGTCGATCGCCAGGTCCGGCCGCTCCACGCCGCGGCAGTAGCCCTGCCACTGCCCGTCGTTCCCTGCCGCCACGATCATGTACCCATCGGCGGTGGCAAACACGTGGTATGGCACCATATTGGCATGCGCATTGCCGAAACGCTGCGGCGTCTTGCCGGTGACCTTCTGCGCAAGGATGGGCGTGGCGCCTACCGCCACCACCGCATCGAGCAGCGCCATGTCGATGCGCTGGCCTTCGCCGGTGCGCTCGGCATGGCGCAGCGCGGCCAGCACCGCCACCGTGGCGTACATGCCGGTGAGCATGTCGACCACGGCCACGCCGACCTTCTGCGGGCCGCCGCCGGGCAGGTCGTCGCGTTCGCCGGTGATGCTCATCAGCCCGCCGATGCCCTGGAAGATGAAGTCATAGCCGGGCTTGTGCGCGCTCGGCCCTTCCTGCCCGTAGCCGGTGATGGAGCAATAGACCAGCGACGGATTGATGGCCTTGAGGCTGTCGTAGTCGAGCCCGTAGCGCTTCAGGTCGCCGACCTTGTAGTTCTCCAGCACAATTTGCGATTTCGCCGCCAGTTCGCGCACGATGCCCTGCCCTTCGGGGCTGGCGATATCGAGCGTGACCGAGCGCTTGCCGCGATTGGCGCCGGCGTAATAGGTGGCATCGCGCGAAGCATTGCCTTCGCCGTCGGGCAGCCAGGGCGGGCCCCAGGAGCGGGTGTCGTCGCCCACGCCGGGGCGT
>NZ_JARJLM010000379.1 GCF_029335485.1 Cupriavidus basilensis | reverse complement strand
GCCTGGAAGTGGTGAAACTGTTCCGGCTGCGCTCGACGGACCCGGACGGGCTGCTGACCCATTCAGCGCCGCTGGGTGACCGAGCTGACCGGAACGACGGCGCCATCATGGACGCCCCAGGCGCAGCTCGCTGGTGATCTGCGCCTGGGGCGCGCACAAGGCGGCGCCAGCGTGCGCGGCCGAGGTGCTGCGGATCATCCAGATGTGTGGCCGCCGCCCCCTGCTTTCTACAAGCGCCGTTGCATACTGCTGTGTGTCCGGCGACGGACAGCGCGTAGAGCGCATCAGCCTGAGACGCACATCTTAGAGCCGATCTCACGCCGAGGCCCATCCTGCAATCACGGCAAACACACAACCCAACGTCGCAACTGCGCGCGTTGCCAGCCTCCCGTTGACATCCCCTTCGATTTCGCATTACTATGTGTAACATGAAATTGAGGGCGACAACCATGCCAACGCGAACCTATCGCCAGTCGGCGCGCGCCAACGCGGTTCAGGATACCGAGCAGCAGATCATCGCCGCCTTGATCGCGCTCCTCGAAGAGCGCTGGTTCGATGAGATCACTCTCGACGACATCGCCGCGGCGGCCGACACCACCCGCCAAACCGTGATACGGCGTTTCGGCAGCAAGACCGGCGTGCTGAGCGCCATGGCGGCCCAGATGGATGTCTCGATCCGGGCTCAGCGCTGGAGCTCGCCGGCCCAAAGTGTGGCCGACATCGTCACGATCCTGATAGACGATTACGAACGCACCGGCGATATCATCGTGCGGACGCTCGGGCAGGAAGCGCGCATTCCCGAGTTCGCCGCCGTCCTCGATCGCGGACGCAAAGGCCATCGCGAGTGGATCGAAGACATGTTCACGGGCTGGCTCGACAAGCTCGACGGCCAGCCCCGCGCGGATCGGCTCGCGCAGTTGTTGGTCCAGACCGATGTTTGGATCTGGCATCTGCTGCGTCGGGCGCAAAGACATTCGGCGGCGCAGACACACCGGCTCATGACGCAGGCGATCGAGCGCCTGCTGCACGAGGATGGGAAGAACTGATCCAGTCTCCATCAAGAAAGGACCAAGGCAATGATGAAGACGACAGATGCGGGGCCGCATCTGCGCATCCTGGCGGTCGGCTGGGAAGGCGGCGGCAACGTGCCGCCGACACTTGCGGCCGTGCGCGCTCTCGCCGGCCGGGGCCACGACGTGCGCCTCATCGCCGACGACACGATGAGCGCGGAGGCGATCGAGGCGGGGGCTCGCTTCCTGCCATGGAAGCGCGCCCCGAACCGTCCGGACCGTTCACCCGAAAGCTGCTTCGTGCGTGATTGGGAAATCGCCGATCCCATGGCCGGCTTTCAAAGATGGTGCGAACGGATCTTCGTCGGGCCTGCGCAAGCCTATGCCGAGGATATTCTCGAAGCGCTGGCAGCGGAGCCCTCCGATTTCCTTCTCGGCTCGGATCTGCTGTTCGGCAGCATCCTCGCGGGCGAAATTGCGAAAGTTCCGACGGCTCTGCTCGCAGCCAACATTTCGGTCTGGCCTCTTCCCGGACAGCCGCCCTTCGGTCCGGGCTTTCAGCCCGCCCGGTCGGCGGCGGACAGAGCGCGGGACGCCGAGGTTTCGGCAATGGTCGAGCAGGTCTGGGACGGCTTCCTGCCTGGCCTCAACGCCGCCCGTGCTCATTTCGGCGTCGCGCCGCTGGCCCATGTCCTTGAGCAGCCCTTGAGCGCCGGCCGCCATCTCCTTGCCACCAGCAGCAGCTTCGACTTTCCCACCGAGCGCCTGCCGGACCGCGTGCGCTATGTAGGACCGCTTCTGGAGATGCCGAGCTGGGCCCGCGAGCGCTGGGCGGGCCCACCAGCGGGCGAGATACGGCCACTCGTGCTCGTATCGTTCAGCAGCACCAATCAGGGGCAGGCCGACGTGCTCCAGCGGGTGATATCCGGTCTGGCCGGGGAGCCGGTCGAGGTGGTCCTCACCCTTGGCAAAGCACTTGAGGGACTTCGCCTTCAATCGCCGGCGAATGTCATCATTCTTGCCAATGCAGCGCATGACGACATCCTGACCATGGCCCGCGCCGTCGTCACCCACGGCGGACACGGCACGATCATGCGATCGCTGCGCCACGGCGTCCCCCTCGTCGTTCTTCCGATGGGGCGCGATCAGAACGACAACGCCGCGCGTGTGGACTATCACGGCGCAGGCCTGCGCCTCGACCCTTCGGCACCTCCGCAAATGCTCGGCGAGGCCGTGCGGCGCGTCCTTTCCGAGCCGAGCTTCGCCGAGCGGGCGTTGGCACTTGGGCATGCCATTGCCGAGGAAGGCCCGGGGCCCGCACGCCTCGTGGCAGAAATCGAGGACTTCGTACTAAGGTCTTCATAAAGAGCCCTGCCAGTCCATCGAAAGGAAAATGAACCATGACGCACGCCTCTTCAAGCGAAAGTGGAATGACCCTGACGTCCGGCCAACTGGACGCCTATCTCGCAAGGATCGGGGTCGGACGGCCAGCTTCTCTCGACGTCGCCAGCCTGTCGAAACTTCACCGCGCCCATCTCATGGCCTTCACCTGGGAGGCACTGGATGCTTTCATGGGATGGCCGTCCTCGATCGCCCCGGCCGCCGCCTTCGCCAAGATGGTGGAGGGCAAGCGCGGCGGCTGGTGCTACGAGATGAATGGTCTGTTCGGCGCGGCGCTCGCCGCACTCGGCTTCCGCGTGACCCGCCTGTGCGGCGGCGTCAATCGTGAAACGCTGGGCGACAACGCCGTCGGCAACCATCTGACCCTGCGTGTCGATCTCGACAGCCCGTACCTTGCCGAGGTCGGCTTGGCGGACGCCATCGTCGAGCCTGTACCGCTTGCCGTCGGGCCGATCAGCCAGCGCGGCTTCGATTTTTCGATCATGCCGTCAGACGACGGCTGGCTGCGTTTCAGGAACCATGCGCGCGGCATGGCGCACAGCTTCGATTTCCGGCCCGATCACAGCGACGAGGCCACCATAGCCGCCACGCTTGGCTGGCTGACGCAGGATCCCGGCTCGCCGTTCACGAACGCGCTGGCGATCCTGCGGCATACCTCGGATGGCTATGTCGCCCTGAAGAACGATTGCCTGTGCAGCGTGACGGCAGAGGGCGTCAGCGAACAGCGCATCACGAGCGCGGATCATCTTGCCGACACGTTCGAAACGATTTTCAGCCTCGACGTTCCCAATCCTGCAAAGATCTGGGACAAGATCCAGACGATCGGCCGCGATAAGAGCGACTAACACAACCATGTCAGGGGCCAGCGCGTGTACTTGCGTGCGGCGGCTCAGCTTGCCGCCCGTCATCCCCGCGCGCGCTTCCTGTGCGTGGGCGAAAGAGGACTGGTCGGACCGCTACGCACCGAGGACTCGCGGCTCGGACTCGATGACCGCTTCCATCTGTAGTTCCCCATCCAAACACTGTTTGTGACGGCTCGGGTAGTGCTGCGAATTTCCCATCAATGTGGTCCATGGAGGAAGCAGTGGATTCGCACAGCGATTGTGGGTTCTCTGCTGGGGCCGCGGAAGAAATCGCGCACGCGCATCCCGAAGCCGTGCGTGGCGACGAGAAAAGTGACCGGCATGCGTCGTATGCTCACCCAGGCAGAAAGTTGGGCGCGATGCCGTCAAGGCGGCGCTTAGCTCACGACCGGGACAAGATTGCTGGGTTGATGCCCGCCCTCAACTTCGCAGCATCCGGAAGAACGGCCAATCGAGTGCTGCCTGCTGAAGTCGGCCAGTTCAAGCCTCGTAGCCAACATCCTCCCAAACGCGTC
>NZ_JARJLM010000378.1 GCF_029335485.1 Cupriavidus basilensis | reverse complement strand
ATCAACCCTCGATCCTTCATGGCGCGCTCCCGTCCAACCCAGGCGCTACCAGTATAGGTCTATCCAGGGGACATTCTGATGTGGCTGGAAGCGGACATTCTGATTGGGCCTTTACAATACATTTTACGGATAATAAACCTTATGTTAAATCATGAGCGAACTGGGATAGGCGAAGCACCTTCTAAATACTCTCAACACCGCCAGCATTGGATGGGGCCGGTGTGATGATGAGTGATTTCTCCGGCGGTATTCACCTGGTCGTCGCCCCCGACTTGCCAGCGCGCAAACCGAAGGAATTTGTGGCGCTGATCAAGTCGCACCCCGGCCATTATGACTATGCGACCTGGCAACCTGGATCGACCGGGCAACTCGTGATGGAGTCTCTGAAGAAACAGCAAGGACTGGACATTGGCCATGTACCCTACAAGACGATCAGTCAGATCTATCAAGACTTGCAGGGCGGCCGCATCAAGGTGGCTCTCGTCGACGCAACCAGTTCAGTGCCACTGATTCGCGCCGGCAAACTGCGCGGCATCGCGATCACAGGTTCACACCGCGGACCCACGCTACCCGACCTGCCCACCATGACGGAACAGGGCTACCTGTTTTGACACCGACGCCTGGTACGACGTAATCGCACCCAAAGGTACGCCGATGAACATCGTCGAAGGGTTACACCGAAACACTTTCAATACGCTGGTGGCAACAGGGTTGCGCGAACGCTTCGTGCAGGTCAAGTCTGGCGGACCTCTACGAACACCACGTTTCGAACATGAGCGTTTCGAGCGATGAGCCCCCCTATCTGCCCACCTCTCGCAGCGGGCCGCGCTGGTGTATCCGGCGCGTGACTTCGGCGCGTCCCAGCTGCGGCTGCGATCAGCCTCCAGCAGCGCGTCAGGTGTATTCTGCGGGACAATCAAGCGTCTGCTCCCGGCACCGTCAGTCCGAGTAGGACAACGCTACTGAACATGCTGATGCTCATAGCTCTCCGACCGCGATAGCCTTGGCATCGCTCGAAAGACTCGCGATCAGGCGTTCTGTCATGCGCGGCCGAACCGGCTCAGCCGCGCACGCGGCGGCCGGAGCCAGGACAGCAACCTCGGCCGCGGTCCGGAAGTCCGCGTCACTGGAGTCACCGCACGCCCAGTCGTACAGCGCCCCAAGGTAGTTGACATACATCGTCCGTCCCAGGCGCTCTGGATCGACGTCGCGTCTGATCTCGCCTGCCTCCCAAGCCTGCTGCATCGCACGTATTGCGGTGTCCGCGGTATCACGACCGAGATGCGTGCCCTCGAAGAGCACGCGCGGGATTCGAACCAACACTTGCCGGTAAAGCCGCTCGTCAGCCGTATAGAGGCCAGACGAGATTCGTGCAGCATCAAGTGCCAGTTCGATGCCTGTGGAAGATGCAACACCCAGTTCGTCGTCCAAACGCTCGAGAGCGACCTTAATCACGGCGAAGCCGATCGCGTCCAAGCCTCCGATCAGGTTGTAGACAGTCTGCGGTGCCACTTCTGCCCGCGCCGCGATCTCACTGAGAGAGACATTTTCGATACCGCGCTCCCGCCAGAGCGCGGCTGCAGCAGCGACGATGTCGGCCTGTCGACGTGCCTTACCGCGTTGGCGTAACGACACGCTTGAAATTGGAATGGATTCCATATTATGATTGTATTCCATAAATGATGTTGACTCTATAGATGGTACCTGTTCCATTATAGGAGAAGGACATGTCAATCGTTGCGAGGCAGAACCGATGGTCATGCGCATCATCGGTCTCATTGATCGACAGTCGGGGGAGCCCAGCATGATTGACTTGCGTAGCGACCTAATGAGCTGGAGGCCGCCGGCTGTGGCAGTGGCAGCAAGCTTGGCTGCGTCGCGCCCGCCCGCGATGGCCCCTGGGGAGGATCCATATGAGCGCAAGCTGTATGAGGTGCTTTCGGACGAGCTCGGTGTCGAGGCGGTGCTACTGATGCCTACCTGCACGATGGCAAATCAGATTGCGATTCGCGTGCACCTTCCCGAAGGCGGTCAACTGGCCGCGGCGCCGCTCGCCCACATCTTGACGGTTGAGGCGCGAGCGACTGCACTTACGCGCGTCGGCGCTTGCCCCCTGCCGACAGACGAGGGACACCCGTCGCCTGCAGTGGTCGACCAGTTCCTGCAGGACCGCGATCGCAACATTGCAGCCCTAGTGTGGCTCGAGAACACCCATATGCTCTCCGCCGGCTCGGTTATCCCCGTCGGCTGGCAGTCGCGGATCGCCGCCGCATGCCGGGAGGATGGCAGTGCACTTCATCTCGACGGCTCGCGGCTCTGGAACGCAGCCGCCGCACAGGGACTGCAGATGACAGACTTGACCCAGGGCTGCGATACCGTCTCGATCAGCCTCAACAAGGCGATTGGCGCGCCGGTCGGCTCGGTCCTCGCCGGCTCGCGGGAGGCGATCGATGCCGCCGTCCGCTGGCGCCAGACGCTTGGCGGCGAGTGGCGCCCGATCGGAACCATCGCCGCTGCCGCCATCGCCGCGCTCGACGACTGGCGTGTGCGGCTCGAGACTGACCTAGCGATGACGGCCTCGCTCGTCAGAGGGATCGCCAACCGGCTCGGCGAAGAGTCCGTCAGGCCGGCGCCAACCAACCTCATCTTCCTGAACCGAGTCGGCGGAGATGCGCCGCAGTTCGTCGAAGTCCTAACGCGCCGTGGCGTCCAAACCACCGTGGTCGCGGCGAACATCGTACGGTTAGCAATTCACAGCGGCGTTCGCGAGCGGGAGGTTGCCAAGATCATCGAAGCAGTCACAGCCACCTATGCAGAGTTAGAGGCGGCGGCATGAACACCCGGACGCGGTCACATCAGCGCCTTTCCTATGGCGTCGGCTCGATAGGAACCGGGATCTTTACGACGGTACCGAGCGTCCTGCTGCTCTACTTCCTGACGGTCGAGGTTCGCATTGACGCGGCGATCGCCGGCGTGATCATCCTGATTCCGAAGGCAATCGGCCTCGTTGGCGATCCGCTGATCGGCGTCTGGGCGGACCGGCTACGCCACCGATCGCCGTGTGCCCGGCAAGCCCTGATGGCGTCTGGCGCTCTCCTCGGTGGCGCGGGCCTGTGGGCACTGTTCGGCATGCCGCAACGGTATCCCGGCAACGCACTGGTCCCCATGCTTATCTACTTCCTGTGCACCACGGGATACTCGTTCTTCGCGGTGCCCTACTCAGCGCTGCCAGCAGAACTGGACGATCGGCCCGAGGGTCGACGGGCTCTCGTCTCGACCAGACTGGGACTGGCGTTCCTCGGCGTGTTGATCGGCGGTGTGAGTGCGCCCCTCGTCACGGAGCGAGCAGGGTATCCGGCGATGGGTATCGCTATGGGAGCGGTGTGCCTCGTTGCCATGGGCGCCTTCGTGCTCACGTGCCGCTTGAACGGGGCCGTGGTGCACACCAGGCCGGCCGAGTTTGTACCCGACACCGTACCTGCGTCGCGACTTGTATCCCGGCCGTTCTTCATTCAGATGTCGGCATTCGTAATGCTGTTGGCTGCGGTGGGCGCATTCTCCGCTCTGTTGCCGTTCCTGGTCCGCGCCATGCGTGCGAGCGGGGACGTCGTCGGCATTGCAATGCTCATCAACATCGTAACGGCGTTGCTTTTCGCGGCACTCTGGCCGCGCTTGATCAGCAGGCTGGGACTACGCAGCGTGTGGCAGCTCGCGGCGACTACGACGTGTGCTGCCGCCCTGATGGTCGGGGTCGCGCCGAGTCCCGGCTTAATGTTCTTTGTTGGCATGTCGCTCGGCGGAGTGGGTCTCTCGGGCATGCAGATCGCCGGCTTCACCGGGCTGGCCGACCTGACCGCGGAGCATCTCGCCAGCGGGCGCGGAAGCGGAATAATCACCGGGATCTGGATGGCAGGCGAGAAGGCCGGACTGGCCAGCGGGCCCCTGTTAGCGGGATTCGGCCTCAAGTTCTTGGGGGAAACGGTCGCTGATTCTGCGGCGCGGTCCTCGGTCGTGCTCATTCCCACGGTCCTTGCGATTCTGGCGATCGTGACCATTGCTTTCGATCCGACCGGTGGAAGACCGAGCCCGAGAAAATAGCGCAACCGAAAACGAAGAGAAGGGAGAAACGTGTTCAAGCTCGACGGAAACCACCTGCTTCAGGCAGCCATTGGTTTGGTCGCGCGCAATCACGGCCCCTTAGCCATCGGCATGACCGTGACCGAGACATTCCATGGGGATGTATTTCCTCAAGCGAGCAGCCGAAGCGCAGGCCAAAATGCTGAGCGCCGGCCCCGATAGACGGACCAACCGTGATAGCGGCTGGGCCGAGAAAGCCGAGGCGCAGTCAAGGCAGGTCCGGCAAGTCCGAGCTCGCCCGGCACCTCGATTGGCCCGCCCTGCTGCGCTGGAGTTTCTCGGTAAAGGCAACCTCTCCCGGATCGCGCAGCCGTCAACGGTCAGCGATGTAGAGATCGGCTTCCCTGCTGAAGCGTGTCATCGAGCACGTGATGCATTGAGCCTGTCCGCCCGCCTCCGGTTGGCGCTCGCGCCGTTTGCCCGTATACCCTGCGCTACACATTTAGCTCACTGCATGGGCCCACCTGGTTGCGAGGTACGGGCATGCTGAACTTTCTCCACTTCTGGGACGACCGCTTTCTCTACATCACCCCGGCCATCCAGTCAGGCCTAACGGAGCGCTCGTCGACCACGCTGCTAGCCTCGGCCACCGGCCGGCCGTTCCTACTCGAAGCGCTCGACGGCACTCGCATGCAGTGCGCCGCCGCACTGGTGGCGCCGAATGTACCGCGGCGGCTCGATGCCGATGGCTGCGGGCTGCTTTCGCTGAACCTGGATCCGACTTCAGGCGCCTGCCGCGAACTGGCGGGCGTGCTGAGCGATCACGGTATCCACGTCATCGACGCACGCTGCTTTGGTCGCCTGCGCGAGCGCTTTGAAGCCGCGCTGCTTGGCGAATTGGACGGCAGTCAGCTGCGCGAACTCGGTATCCGAATGGTCGATGCCGTAACCGGCCATCCAACGCCCGATGTTCCGCTGGATCCCCGCATTGAGTGCGTGCTGCACAAGGTGCGCAATCATGTCGGCCGACTTCCGCTGCGCGACCTATCGGCTGTGGCGTGCCTGTCGCCTGACCGGCTGACGCACTTGTTCCGTGAACAAGTGGGGCTGTCGCTCAAGAGCTACGTGTTGTGGGCAAAGATCCTTCGTAGCGTGCAGCAGTTCACCAGCAGCCGACGGCTGACTGACGTTGCGCTGGACGGCGGCTTCACTGACGCTGCACACATGAGCCGCACCTTCCAGCGCTATTTCGGTCTGACGCCGTCCTTCCTCGCCGACAGCAGCCGGGTTGAGATTAGCCTTGCCCCGAGCGGCCTCAGCGACGCCTGACTAGCGGCGACGCCGCAGAAAACGTAGCCGCTGCGTTCAAGCCGGCGTGCGCGCGCGCATCCTAAAATTGTCGCCCGCGTGCCGCGCCTGGCGCGCGGAAACACGACAAAAATGAAAAGGAGGCAACCAATGAAGCGACTTCACGCACGCGGCTGGATACCGCTGGCGGTGCCGGCGCTCGCCGTTCTAACGGCATGCGGCGGCGGCGGCGACTACAACAGCAGCACTGGACCAGCCCCAGGCACGCCTGGAACGCCGCAGGCCGCGTTCCAGGCCGAGATCCGCCGTACCACCATGGGCGTTCCTCATATCAAGGCGAATGATTGGGGGGGCTGGGCTACGGCTACGGCTATGCCCAGGCAGAGGATAATCTCTGTACTCTCGCCGACGCGTTCCTCACCTATCGCGGCGAGCGCTCGCAGTACTTCGGCGCGGGCGCGCAACTGGTTAATCCGAGCACGCTTGGCACGATTGACCGGCCAAAGAATATCGAGTCAGACTTCTTCCACAGGCATGTGCTCTCCGCTGATGCGTTGGAGAAAATGATCAATGCCCAGCCCGATGAGGTGAAGAGGCTAGCCGAAGGCTTCGCTGCTGGCTACAACCGCTACGTGCGCGACATAAAGGCCGGTGGCAATGCGCACGCAGATTGCCGCGATCAGGCGTGGGTGCAGCCGATCACTTCCGACGACATCTACCGCCGCATGTACGCAGTCAATTTCGCGGGGGGCTACAGCCCGTTCTTGAAGCAGATCGCCGCTGCAGCCGCACCGGTCGCATCCGCCAAAATTTCGGCGCGAGCCGGAAAGCACAAGCCGACGTTGCAAATCGCCGCACTTGATCTCCCTTCCTTCAGCATGCAGGTCGGCGGCAAGGGAGGCTTGGGTAGCAACGTGATGGCCTTCGGCACAGCGGGCACCGGCAATTCGAGTCCGCTGCTGTTCGGCAATCCGCACTGGTACTGGCGCGGGCCGGATCGCTGGTATCAGGCGCAGCTTACGATCCCGGGCCAGCTCAACGTGAGCGGTGCATCCTTTCTTGGCGTGCCGATCATCCAAATCGGCTTCAACGACAGCATTGCGTGGAGCCACACGGTGTCCACGGCCAAGCGCTACGGCCTCTACGAACTGAAGCTAGCCTCGGGCGACCCCACAAGCTACCTGCGCGATGGCCAAGCCGTGAAAATGCAGGCGCATGAAATCACGGTGAACGTAAAGCAAGCGGACGGGAAGATGGGCTCCGTGACACGCACGCTCTACAAGTCGGAGTACGGGCCCCTCATCAACCAGTGGGACCAGGCCACTGCCTTCACGATTCGCGACATCAACGCTGACAACTTCCGCCTCTACCGAAACTGGCTACGCTGGGGCCGGGCAACAACGCTTGATGAGTTTTCCGCAATCCAGCGCGAAGAATCGGCCATTCCCTGGGTCAACACCGCTGCCGTGGGCCGAAACAGTGCCAAGGTCTGGTACGCCGACATCGGCGCGGTGCCCAATGTGTCGGCACAACAGATCGCGAACTGCTCGAGCACGAGCCCGGTCGGCGCAGCACTGCAGGCCGCACTGACGCCCGCTCCGGTCTTCGACGGCTCGCGCAGCGCGTGCGACTGGCAGACCGATGCCGATTCCGTGCAGCAGGGTGCCATTGGCCCATCGCGCATGCCTAGTCTGACGCGCGACGACTACGTGGCGAACATGAACAACACATACTGGCTCACCAACGCACACCAGCCGCTTACCGGCTTCCCGTCCATCTTCGGCGCCATCGAGACTGGCTTCACCACCCGTGCCCGCTTGGGTCTCCTGATGGCACAGGCACGCATCGATGGTACTGACGGTTATGCGGGAAAAGAAGCGACTGTGGAGACTGTGAAGGAGATGGTGCTCAACAGCCGCTCCTACGCTGCCGAACGGTTCAAGGCGCGCGCATTGGAACTAGTCTGCGCCGTGCCTAAGATCGATGTGGCTGCCTACAGTGACCCCTACATGGGAGACACTCCGGCCGGCACCGTCGACACTACCGCAGCCTGCGCCGCGCTGAGTACCTGGGACAATACGGGCAATAGTGAGGCACGCGGTGCACACATCTGGGACGAGTTCTGGACTCGTGTCGAGAGTCTGCCGAACAGGGGGGCCCTCTACGCCGTGCCCTTCGACGCTGCGGATCCGCTGAACACACCACGTGACCTGAAGAGCAGCGCCGCGGACACCCTCCGTCAAATGTTCGGCGCCGCGCTGATACGCGTCAACGCGAGCCCCTACCCGGTGAACGCGCCACGTGGCGACTACCTTTTCGTCACCCGCAAAGGAGAGAAGATCCCGCTCTTCGGCGGGTGCAGCGACTCCGTGGGCTACTTCACCACGACCTGTTCGTTCAATCGGCTCGACCAAGGCGGCTACACCATGGATGCCGACGCCGTCGTCGCCAACAGCTACATGCAGATCGTGCGCTTTCCAGCTGGGGGCGTGGAGGCCAATACCTTCTTGACCTCCTCGCTTTCGGACGATCCCGCATCGGCGCACTACTCAGACTACACGCGTGCCTACAGCGCCAAGCAGTGGTTGCGTCTGCCTTTCACCGAATCGGAGATCACAGCGGACCCGGCCTACAAAACCGTTAGCCTGCGCGAATAGTGCGGGGTTGACCCGCCGCGCGGCGGCGGGTCAACTAGAAATTTCATCAACCAGCGCGAGCCACGTCTCCCTCTACCAGAACCGCCGCCAAGCGACGCATCACTCGTTCGCCTTGCGAGCGAGGGCGCGTGCGGGCTCTTGACTCGATCCATTAACTCTTTGCTTGGAAGGACCAGATGACTCTTCGAATTGGAATCATTCTCGGCAGTACTCGCCCTGGACGTCGGGGTGACCAGATTGCCTCTTGGGTGCTCGATATCGCACGTATCCACGGTGGCGCTGATTACGAAATGATCGACCTAGCACACCACAACCTCGGCAACCTGGACGAGGGTGGAAATCCGAATCTCCGACAATACGAACACACACATACCCGTGCATGGAGTGAGTTGATCGACAGTTTCGATGGCTACATTTTTGTCGCCCCGGAGTACAACCACTCATTCCCGGGCGCGCTCAAGAATGCTCTCGACTATGTGTATCGAGAATGGAACAACAAGGCCGCTGGTATCGTCAGCTATGGCGGATGGGCTGCTGGAGTTCGGGCAGCTGAGGCGCTTCGGCTCGTACTCGCGGAGCTCCAAGTGGCGACCGTGCGTGCACAGCCCGCCATTCCACTGATCCCCACATTTTCCTCTGGCGTTTTCACTCCCAACGAAAGCCTTACAGCCTCGGTGGATAGCATGCTGTACCAGTTGATCTCTTGGTCCGATGCGTTGCGCGGCGTACGAGGGTTGAAAGAGAATTTACCTGTTAAGGCGCCACCAATTGGGCCCACCTGGTAGCCCCTCCGGGTCCGCCATTCCGTCCCTGGATGTTTGTATATATTTCAGGGTGCTGGAGCAAAGAGGACGCATTTTGAGCCAGAGACGCCGCACGTATTGGCAACTTGCGAGGATCACCCCATGGCAAATCTAGAAGTCTTTCCGTCATCTGAGCGGGAGGCATTCGCGGCTGCATGCCGGCGACACGGATTCATCGCGGCCGATTTCCATGTGCTGGACCTCCGGGCCGAAAGAGGGATAGGCATGATCAGCATCCTACAACCCGAGACTGGCGTATCTCTGCAGTACGCCAGCGGCAAAGGCAAACGCTGGCCGATGGCATTCGAGCATGATCTCGAGGCTGACGTCTTTGGCCCGGCACCGGCGTGACACATGGCATGCCCGCAACTGACCTGGGCTAGATCACGGTGCGGGAGCGCTTTTTAGGACCGAGACGATATGGTCCAGGGCAATCTCGACCTCGTTATCGAGGGCCACGCTGCCGAACTTGTCCATCGGACTGCCGTCACGAGAAATGCCGAACACAACGGCTTTCCACGTGCCCGATGCCGCATCGAACTCCACAGTCGCATCGACGCGGCTGCGCACCGCCACCAGGTCGCCCGCAGCCGGGAGAAGCGCACCGATGGCAACCACGTCTCCCAGTAGGGTCTCGCCCGCCCGGGCGAACGCTTCGTCACGCATATTCGTTCCCCCAACTTTCCTCAATGTAGGCGAGATCCACGCCGGGCGTCCGCCCCAGAAGATGACAATAAGACACATATTGGCATTGTGTCAGAAATTTCCCGGCCACTGTATAAATATAAGGGTTATCCACTTAGCTCCAGTCATGCCAGAATTACTGGATGGATATACAGGTAAAGCAGATAGTACCTCCAGAAGCTGGCAAGGACTACCCCAGCAACTGGAACGAGTTTTTGGACCGGTTCGGGACGGAAGAAGCCTGCCTGTCGTACCTGGAGGCATTGCGGTGGCCGCAGGGATTCATTTGTCCTGATTGCGGCGTGGCAGCCGAGCCTTATCGGTCGAGTCGTGCTCGCCTGATGTGCCGTAGTTGCGGCCACCAAACGACGGTGACCGCTGGCACGATATTCGACAAGACCCGCACTCCACTGCGTGTGTGGCTGGCCGGCGCCTGGTATCTGACTAATCAAAAGCAAGGCGTCAGCACCCTTGGCTTGCAAAGGGTACTGGGCCTGGGAAGCTACCAGACCGCTTGGACGATGCTGCACAGGTTTCGCCGCGCCATGGTGCGGCCGGACCGCGAACGCCTGAAGGGGTGTGTTGAGGTTGACGAGACCTACCTGGCCATCTCGGACCGAGAAGTCCCCATCCCGGCCGTCAATCGCAAGAACCGCACGAGCAAAATACTGGTCGTCCTCGCGGTCGCGGTGCTCCAACCCAAGGGGTTCGGCCGGATACGGTTGCAGCGCATCCGCAACGATGCGGATGAGTGCGTCATTCCGTTCGTGCAGGCGTCGATTGAGCCTGGCGCCCACGTCAAAACTGACGGGTCAGCAGCCTACCGGTCATTGAGCAAGTTGGGCTACAACCACCAGCGCAATGTGATGCTTGGTGCCGAGGTGCCGGCGCATGTCTCGATGGCCGGCGTGCATCGGGTCGCCTCACTGGTCAAACGCTGGATTCTCGGCACGCATCATGGCTCGGTTCAGCCCGAGCATCTGGACGCCTACTTGGGCGAGTTCGTGTTCCGCTTCAACCGCCGAACCTCGGGCTCGCGCGGCATGCTGTTCTATCGGCTGCTTCAGCAGGCCGTGGTCACAGCCCCCGTGACCTATGCCGATGTGATTCAGGCAAACGACTCATAGAGGGCAAAGCAGTCTTCTGAGTTAAGTATCACCAGTCCAGGGGTTGGGCCTAGCCCGCGAGATTGACGATTCCAGCCTCGGACGCGCGAAAACCGCACTGAGCATAGAACTCTCGCAAATGTGGCTCGAAGTCCACATGCATCCAAGCCACGCCGTGTTCTCTTGCTGCAGCGATGGCGCTCAGCACCAACTGCTGCCCGATGCCCTGGCGACGATACCTCGGATGAACTGTCGGATCGAGAATGAATGCATGCGATCGGCCATCCCACGCTACGTTTACGTACCCAATCAGCTCTGTCGCCCGAAAAGCGCACACGTACACAAGGCTTAAACTCAAGACCATCCGAAACGAAGACGGCTGGTGGTTCGGCCACGAAGCCGAGAACAGTTCGTTCAGATGCTCGTCGGTAACTTCTGCATTGTTTTTGTATTCGATCTTGTCTTCAAAACTCACGAGAAACCACCTCCAGTGCCTACTCCAAGCCAACATGCCGTTTTGAGCCGTCAACCCTGAGCGTAGCGCCTTCGCGTGAACATCGCCAACTTCTGTATGGTCATCCAGCACTTAGAAGTCACTGGAGCTAAGTGGATAGCCCTTATAAATATACAGTAAACTGGATTTTAGCTTCTGAACACCGACGCCAAGCCCACGCTCGCCCCTGAAACCGTCCACCCCGCCCTATGGCGCGCTTCTCAACTGGCGCGTGGGGCCGGCCGCACCGTCGCCACCGGCTATCCCGCGCTTGATCGGGAGCTGCCAGGCAGCGGCTGGCCGACGGGCACGCTGGTGGAGCTGCTGATCCAGCAGCCTGGTGTGGGGGAGATGCGCCTGCTGCGTCCTGCTCTGCTGGAAGCCGCCAAACGCCCCATCGCGCTGATCCAGCCACCGCACACGCCCCAGGCGCTGGCCTTCGCCAACTGGGGTCTGCCGCTGCGGCAGATGCTGTGGATTCGCAGCCAGCGCACGGCAGACGCGCTCTGGGCCGCCGAGCAACTGCTGCGCGCCGGGACCTGTGGCGCCTTGCTGTTATGGCAGCAGCACATCCGCAATGGCGCCTTGCGCCGCCTGCATCTGGCGGCGCAGTCGGGGGACACGCTGTTCTGCCTGATGCGCCCGCTGGCCTGCGCGCGTGACGCTTCGCCGGCGCCGCTGCGCATCGGCATCGCGCCGGCCGCCAGCGCATGGGTAATATGGGTATGGCGCAGCCAGTGCGTGCTGGCCGCCTCCAGCCGCGCCGCGCGGGTCGGCAAGATGAAGCGTGCCGGCGCAGGTCGTTGACGTACAGCAGCGGCAGCGCCATCTGCAGGCGCTGATTGGCGGACGTGGGGGAAGCGCCGCGAGCCGGCCAGCACGAACGCCCACTGCTCCTCGGTCAGCCTGCGCCCCACATTGAAACACTCCAGACGATTGACACGTCGTGTCGGCCATTCACCACTGCGATATGCCTTCTTGCGACGGGGCAACGGAAACTAGTCGAGATTCCCAGGGTTCCCATCGGATCGCATTGCCTCGTTCGCGAGTTCAGCCGACGCGGATACCCAGCTATGAATCAACAATAAGACATTCAGTAACATGCAAGTCACATTACCTCTCTACTATCGGCGCAACCGCCCACCCCACCGTACCGCTCACTCGCCAGTCCGGCAGGATTCAAACCGACCAGAGAGGTTCCAACCATGTCTTACCTTACCGATAAGGCCCGTGCGCCGCGCCGTGACGCCGAAGGCGTCGTTACCGTTCCAGGGCAAATGCTTGAAGACATCGTGGCCGCCAATCCGGCGCGCCGCACCGTTCTGCGGGGCGGGCTGAGCCTGTCACTGCTTTCGGTATTCGGTACGAGTAGCCTGCTGGCCGCCTGCGGCGGTGACGACAATGTGGCCGCCACGCCCGCCGGCACGCCAGCGCCGGCACCTGGAACCCCCGCGCCCGCGCCGACGCCCGTGCAGCCGCTGGACTACGGCGTTCGCTTCACGCCGGTGGCGGACAAGGTCACCGCCGACACGGTGACCTTGCCTTCCACCTATTCGTACGACGTGCTGTTCTCGGCCGGCGACCCGGTCGAAGCCGGCGCGCCCGGATACAGTGGTGCACCGCAATCGTCCGCCGAAACCGAGCGTCAGGCCGGCGGCAATCATGACGGCATGCATTTCTTTGCGCTGCCGGGCGTCGACCCGCAGAAGGGGGGCTTGCTGGCGATCAATCACGAAACCTTGGATGCCGCCATCCTGTTTGCCAGCGGCAGGTATAGTGCGGCCACGGCAACGCCGGAGCAGAAGAAGATCGCATTGTCCTCAGTGGGCGTATCCATCATCGAGATCGAACTCGTTGGCGCCAAGTGGCAGGTCAAGAAGAACTCGCGCTACAACAAGCGCTATACCGGCAACACGCTTTACAAGGTCAGCGGCCCCGCCGCCAGCGCGGCTGGCGGCAGCGTGGTCGGCACGCTGAACAACTGCGCGAGCGGCAACACGCCCTGGGGCACCTACCTGACCTGCGAAGAAACCACCGACAATTACCTGGATCCGACCAATCCCGAGGTCGGCTACGGCTGGGTCGTGGAGATCGATCCGCTGAACGAACTGGCAGTACCGACCAAGCGCACCGCGATGGGCCGCTTCGACCACGAGAACACCGCCTTCCTGACCAACGGCGACAACCGTGTCGCCTTCTACATGGGTGACGACAGCACGCCGGGCTGCATCTACAAGTTCATTCCCGCAGACGCGTTCAATCCGACCAACCGCCAGGCCAACATCGATCTGCTGGACAAGGGCACGCTGTATGTCGCCAGGTTCAATGCCGACGGCTCCGGCCAGTGGATCGAGCTGACGCAAGGCAAGAACGGCCTGGTGACTGGCGCAACCGATCCGGGCAATACCACGCAGGGACCTCAGACACCGGTGACGGTCGATTTCAACACGCAGGCGGATGTGTTGATCAATACCAAGGCGGCGGCGCGCGTGGTTGGCGCGACTTTGATGGACCGGCCGGAATGGATCACGGTGGGAGTGGACAAGAGCCTGTTCTGCACGCTGACCAACAATAGCCGACGCCTGGTGACCGACGCAGCCAACCCGCGCGTGAACAACTCGCACGGCCACATCATCAAGTGGAAGGAAGCGGGGGACTCGCCGCTGGCCACGACCTTTGCCTGGGAGATCTTCCTGCTGGCCGGCGATCCGTCCCTGGCCGCGGCCAACCTGAAGGGCAATATCAAGGGCAATACGTTCTCGAGCCCGGACGGCATTCGCGTGGATCCCAAGGGACGCCTGTGGGTACAGACCGACGCTGGCACCGGCAGCAGCACCACCAATGTCTTCGGCGCGAATTCGATGCATTTTGTCGACCAGCAGACACGCGAGTGCAAGCGCTTCCTCGTGGGACCGCATGGCTGCGAGATCACCGGCATTGCCTATACGCCGGACTTGACCACCTTCTTCATCAATATCCAGCACCCCAACGACAAGTGGCCCGACCCGAGCAAGCCCGCCAGGTCGTCGACCATCGTGGTACGGCACAAGGAAGGCAAGCCGGTCGGCGCGTAAGCAGCGCGCATTGGATCGCCGGCGCCGCCCAAGGACAAACCGCAGCCTTTGGGCTGCGGTTATTGGATTCATCACCGCATGTGGCGGAGGTCGCCAACCGACCCTATACCACAATCCTCGGCCACAACCAGTCATTGACATCATGGGAGTAAGCTCTGTGCTTGAGAGAGTGCCGATTGCTCTCGTCCTGGGTTGAGGAAAGCGTTGGGTACAGGATGGGCTTTCTTTCCACATCAGGCGTGGCCTGGGTCAGGAATTGCTGGCTGCCCGCGAAGAGCGCCTATTCAAAGAAGGCTTCACAAGTGTAAATCTGCAAACACCAGTGAGTCCGCGCCCGCGCGGGCCTTCTACGAGAGTCTGGGCTACGAGAAATTCGGCGTGACACCCCTTCTCAAGAGGTTTCATCAGCAACGCAGTACAGTCCGGCGTCCTTGCAACGCATGCGGGCTTGCGCCGCAGCGGCGTATCCGCCGCCACCCCAATTCAATACTCAATGCAATTTGAAGACTCCACTCCACAGAATTGCTTCCTGAACACCGTGCGAAAGGACAAAGAGTGTGTCCAGGTGTACCTGGTAAACGGAGTCAAGCTAGTTGGATCAATTGCGTCATTCGATCAATACGTAGTGATGTTGAGCACGCCCGCCGGCATGCAGACTATCTACAAACACGCGATCTCGACTATTCAGTCGGACATGGGGGCGAGGGACGCGCGCTCTGGGATACGCTCAGAGCACACGAGCTTCGGTAGCGACTCCAGGGGACCGACTGTAGTCACGCGAAAGCGCCGGCCCATGGCAGCTGGCCGCAATGATGCATAGTTCATCTTGACGGTCTGGCCGGTCACGCACTGAACCTCCTGCTCCAGCGCCAGAAGTACCGGGTGGCATCGAACTCAGGCACATGCTCGCCGAGGATCAGATGCAGCGCGCCGATGGAAGCATTGCGTCCGCGGCGCAGCAATTCTACTTACTGGCCGCTTAACCAATACGGCCGTGGCCAACTTCAGCCGCTTACTCTCCCTTACTGCGACACAACTTGCGGGGCTCTCGCATGTCACCATGCGTAGCGCGCCCGGAACCGGGAGGCGATGCGGTTACTGCCGCTCCTGGTCGCCGTGGAGACGCCCACGCCCAGGTTCAGGCCATCGTTGACCTGGTAGCCGAAGGCGAAGCCGACGGCCGACGCACCCGCGTAGTTGCCGACCCCTGCGCCCATCCACTTCATGCCCGCCGGCAATGTCGGCATACTCGGCATGGCCAGCGCCTCCGCAACGCCCCGCGCGGCAAAGGCGTTCGCCTGGCTGGTTGCATTGCTCACCGCTTGCTGCAACTGGTTGACATTGATGGCATCGGTACCCAGCACCCCCGGGGCGACATTCGTAAGGCTGCGCAACTGACCGGTGGCCGCGTTGCCCACCGACACGGTGTTGTCGCGCTCGGCCACCGAGCCCTGGCCCAGCGCCACGGCGTTGTTGCCGGCAGCCAGCAGCAGCGCACCGGCAGCGCGGTAGAGTACCTTGCCCCAGCCATCGAGCGACGCCACGCCGCCCGCCGTACCTATTTCTGCGAGCGAGAGCATTCCATCGAGCGCTGCCTGCGGCCTAGCGAGCAAGCGGAAGAAATCTCACGATTGCAGCAGGAAGCGGAGCGCAGCCGCGAGGAGATGGCAAGTGTGCGGCGTATCCTCGCCCAAGCCGAGCTACAGCTGGAAGCGGTGCCGCGCCTGAAGCGTGAAGCTGCCGATCTGCGCGAGCAGTTGGAACAGGCCCAGGCAGCCGGAGTCGAGGCAGGGAAGTTGGCCGCCGTCGCCGAAGCGCAGCGTGCGGGCGAACAGGCCTCCCAGCAGCACGCGGAAGCTCGCCTTGCACGCACGGAGGAACGCGAACAGCAGATCTGCAAGGATCTCGCCGATGCGATCGCCGCGCACCAAGTTACGCGCGAACGCCTGGTCGAATCAGTGGGCCTGGCCAGTGCTGCGCAGGCCGAGCTGAAGCAGCGGCGCGTCCAGGATGACGCGAAAATCGAAGCTCCGGCCGAGCCGAGCGGGGAAAAGGAAGCAACTGGAGCGGCCGGTACACGGGCCCGCAAGGCCCCAGGCAAGTCGTGAACGTCAACCCGAACAGGGATCGCGACTTCGAGTCTCAACGTTGCCTCACGGTTGCCGCCCCGGTTGGAGCGGCAAGGATCAGGCCTTTCGGGCTAAGCTCGGAGGTTACTTGGCCCCTGCGGCCACTGCATCCTTGAAGGTCTTTCCAGCGGTGAAGGCGGGAACGGTCGTGGCGGCGATCTTGATGATTTCGCCCGTCTGAGGATTGCGACCGTCGCGCGCTGCCCGCGCGGAACTCTTGAAGGTGCCGAATCCCGGTACCGAAACCTCGCCTCCAGATGCAACTCTACCCTGGATGATATCAATGTACGCATTCACGGCGCGTTCAGCATCTGCCTTGGTGAGGTCAGTCTTGTTAGCGATTGCCGCAATCAATTCAGACTTATTCAACTTCCTTCTCCTGGAGTGAGGTGACTAATTGGACGACGCACGGTCGTGGTGCTGCGTTTCACCATTACCGCCTCTGCAAAGCGGCGATGCGACGACTGTGGCCAGCATCAGTCGACCATGACCGTGCATGAGATAACGGACAGGGCGTGCACCGCCCCTCGCCCCGACGACAACAGAGTTCGTCATCACAGCCCCTCTCTCCACCGTGAGCGTTCGCGCCTCGGGCGGCGCGGCCATTACTGTTCACTACCAAGACGAGATTGGCCTTCCAATCTATAGTCGTTCGGTATCCCACTTAAACGGCCCGTCCCGCCCTCAACTTCGCAGCATCCGAAAGCACTGCCGATAGAGCGCTGTCTGCTGAAGTCGGCTAGTTCAAGCCTCGTAGCCAACATCCTCCCAAACGCGTC
>NZ_JARJLM010000377.1 GCF_029335485.1 Cupriavidus basilensis | reverse complement strand
CGAAAGGCTGCGGACAGGCGGAATGCGCCCGCGCGACGCAATGCGTCAGGCGGCGGGAGGGCGGCAGCGGGCTGCCGCGTCCCGGATTCAGGCGACGATGGGGGCGAGGGCGGCCGGCGGCGCGCGCGAGCGGAAGGGCTGGGGATGCTGCAGGTCCGGCCGGCGCCAGCCTACGCTGGAGGGGACCGGTGACTGATGATGCGACAGCGCTGGCATGACCGGCGTGCCGCAGTGGCTGGCGGCCACGGTGGCGCCGTCGAACAGCAGGCAGATATGGCCGGCCAGCCTGAGCGAGGGGGCCGGATCTGCGGGGACCTGGGTCCCGGCGGGCAAGCTTCCGGCGCTGTCGGCGGTGCCGGTGTCGTCCCCGGCGGCCGGGTCATCGGCGAACCAGGCCGCCGGCGCGGTGCCGGCCGCTTCGGCGGTGCTGCCGCCAAGGAGCGCCTGCAGCGGCTGGCCGGACAGGCCGCCGTGATGAATGCGGTGCGTCAGGCCCGCATGCTGGGCCAGCAGCAGGCACAGCACCAGCCATAGCGCGGGCCACAGGCCCAGGCCGCGGGCACGGCGCTGCTGGAGACGCTGCACGGCTTGCAGGCGCTGCGGGAATTCAGTGGCCATGTCCGCCGTGGTCATGGCAGCCGCAGTCCTCGCCATGCTCGTGGTCATGTCCGTCGTCCTCGTCGTCGAAGGCGTCGTCCCAGCTCGGGAAGGGATCGGGGTAACGGGCCCAGGCCTCGGGGCCCGCCGCCATTTCCGCATCGGTGAGCAGGCAGGCATCCAGCAGCGCTTCGAGCGCGGGGCGGTCGAGGTCCTGGCCGATCAGCACCAGTTCCTGGCGACGGTCGCCAAAGGGGGCGGGCTTGCCGTCCACCATCATGTCGGCTTCGAGCTCGGCGCGGCCCGCTTCGTCGTCCGGCCATTCGGCGGAATCCAGCGCGGCCCACCAGGCGCCGGCGCCGCCGTGGCGGCACACGCCGCCGGCCTGGCCCCAGGTGCCGGCCGCATGCATGCGCGTGGCCAGCCAGAAGAAACCCTTGGAGCGCAGCACATTGCCATGCTCGCGCAGCCACTCGGTGTGCATCAGGTCGGCAAAACGCTGCGGATGGAAGGGGCGGCGGCGGCGGTAGACGAAACTGCCGATGCCATAGGCCTCGCTCTCCGGCACGTGCTCGCCGCGCAGTTCGGCCAGCCAGCCCGGCGCCGCGGCGGCGGCGTCGAAGTCGAAGCGGCCGGTGTCGAGCACGCTGTCCAGCGGCACCTTGCCGAAGCTGGCCGGCACGATGGCCGCGCGCGGGTTCAGCGAATGCAGGATGCCGGCCAGGCGCTCGCGCTCGGCCTCGCTCACCAGGTCCAGCTTGTTGAGCACGATCACGTCGCAGAATTCGACCTGCTCGATCAGCAGGTCGACCACGGTGCGGTCGTCGTCCTCGTCGCGCGCCTGGCCGCGGTCCTGGAGATAGTCGGCTTCGTTGAAGTCCTGCAGGAAGTGGGCGGCGTCGACCACCGTCACCATGGTGTCGAGGCGGGCGATGGCGTCCAGCGCCACCCCGTGCTCATCCTCGAAGGTGAAGGTTTCGGCGATCGGCAGCGGCTCGGCCACCCCGGTCGATTCGACCAGCAGGTAGTCGAAGCGGCCCTCGCGCGCCAGCTTGCCGATCTCGGTCAGCAGGTCTTCGCGCAGGGTGCAGCAGATGCAGCCGTTGGTCAGCTCGATCAGGCGCTCGCCGGCCTGCGCCAGCATGCCGTCGCCGAGCAGGCGGGCGTCGATGTTGACGTCGGCCAGGTCGTTGACGATCACCGCCACCCGCTTGCCTTCGCGGTTGGCCAGTACGTGATTGAGCAGGGAAGTCTTGCCGGCCCCGAGAAATCCGGACAGCACGGTGACGGGCAGGCGATCGGCCATGGCATCGAGGCGCGCCGGGGCAGACCGGTGCGCATTATTGCAACAAAGTTGCGACTGTATCAGAAAGCGGGCGGGAAAGCAGGCGATTCGGGGCGCGCGCGGACCGCGGAAACCCCACCGTGCCTAATGATAGGCCGTGCCTGTGACACCACAAAGACGAAACGCGCCAAGGCCGCCAGCCCGCGGGCCGCAGGCGCCGCCAGCGGGCCCGCAAGCAAAACGGCCCGGAAAACCGGGCCGTCTGGCAACGCGGGGCCGGGCCCGGATCAATCGCCGAACAGCTTCTGGCGCAGCTCGCGGCGTTGCTGGGCTTCGAGCGAGAGCGTGGCGGTGGGGCGCGCCAGCAGGCGCGGCACGCCGATCGGCTCGCCGGTTTCCTCGCACCAGCCGTAGTCGCCCGACTCGATGCGGGCCAGCGACTGCTCCACCTTCTTGAGCAGCTTGCGCTCGCGGTCGCGCGTGCGCAGCTCAAGGGCGTGTTCTTCCTCGATGGTGGCGCGGTCAGCCGGATCCGGCACGATGACCGTTTCGCGCAGATGCTCGGTGGTCTGATCGGCGTTCTTCAGGATATCGTCGCGCAGCTGCTCAAGGCGATGTTTGAAGAAGGCGAGTTGCGCCTCGTTCATGTAATCCTTGTCGCCCATCTTCAGGATTTCAGCTTCAGTCAGAAGTTTATTGCTGCTCATGGTTGCTGCTGATTCTCTTGTTGATGCGACCGGCGGCGTCTTGGTCCGCTCGGGTGCAGTGTCCGGCCGCTTGCGCGGTGCGGACGTTTCGCTCTGGCTGGCTGCAGACTTGCTGCTTTGCGTGCCTCCCTTAGCCTCGCCCGCATCGGCATGCACCGTACTGCCGCGGGGAGCAGGCGCAGCCTCCATGGACTGCGCCTTCGGCGTCTGGGCCGCAGCGCTACTGGCCTTGCTGCGGCTTTCTTTCGTTTTCGTTGCGGCTACCACGGGACACCTCCCTCTCGCGTCGATCGGTGACGGCGCGTGACGGGTGCCCCAAGCGGAGGGCGGTCTCCGCATGAAGCACTGCGACCGCACCTGCCGGCAGCCCGCCTCATGCTGACGACGACCGCCGCCCTGCATTGCGCGGGCAGCATGGCCATGGACTACCCATAGGCTACGTTTCCCGCACTAAATCCAGCCTATTGTACTTGAACAAAAATTTTGGAGATATGGGAGAAAAGCGGGGAGTTTCCCCTGAGTTCTCGCGCCCCGCCGGCAAAGGGGGGCGGCAGGGGCGGGAGGCGATGGCCGGCGGACTCAGGCCAGGCAGGTGGCGAGACCCTTCAGAATCGCGTCCTTGGGCAGGTCCACACCGATGAAGACCATCTTGGTGCCGGGGGTTTCGTCGCCCCATTTGGCGCCGATATCGCTGCCCATCAGCTGGTGCACGCCCTGGAAAACCACCTTCCGGTCCACCGCGTCCATATAGAGCACGCCCTTGTAGCGCAGCAGGTTTTCCCCATAGACCGACAGGATCCCGGACAGGAATTCCTCCAGTTTGCCGTAATTGAAGGGTTTTTCGCTGCGGAAGACAAAGGAGCCGATGCGGTCCGTGTGGCGGTGGTGATGGTGGTGGTTGTGGCCATGGCCATGGTGGTCATGACCGCAGTCGTCGGCGCAATGCTCGCCATGCCCGTGGTCATGGCCGTGGCCGTGCGCATGGTCGTGATCGTGTTCCTCTGCCTCGGCGCGCAGGAAATCCGGGTCGATTTCCAGCTTCTCGTTCAGGTTGAAACCGCGAAGGTCAAAAATTGTGTCAATGGGCGCTTCGCCAAAATGCGCCGTGCGCACGGGCGCGCGCGGGTTCATGTGTAGCAGGCGGTGGCGCAGGTCGGCAATGTCGGCCTCGGCCACCAGGTCCGCCTTGGTGACGAAGATGGCGTCGGCAAAGCCGACCTGGCGCTGGGCTTCTTCCTGCTTGTCCAGTTGGAGGTTGGCGTGCTTGGCGTCCACCAGGGTGATCACCGCGTCCAGCAGATAGCGCTGGGCGATCTCGTCGTCCATGAAGAAGGTTTGCGCCACCGGGCCGGGATTGGCCACGCCGGTGGTTTCGATCACCACCCGGTCGAATTCGATCTCGCCGGCGTCGCGGCGGGTCATCAGCTGCGACAGCGCCGCCACCAGGTCGCCCCGGATGGTGCAGCAGATGCAGCCGTTGCTCATTTGCACGATCTGCTCGCGGCCATCCTGCACCAGGATCTCGTTGTCGATGTTTTCTTCGCCGAACTCGTTCTCGATCACGGCGATTTTCATGCCGTGCTGCTCGCTCAGGATGCGCTTGAGCAGGGTGGTCTTGCCGCTGCCGAGGAAGCCGGTCAGGATGGTGACCGGAATCAGTTTGGACATTGTTTTTCTCCGGGAATGGGCGCCGCTTGGCCTGTCGCGCGCGGGTAAGTGGTGTTTGTGGTGTTTGGGTGGCTTGTGCCGTGGTGCACGGTGGCGGGCTCGCCGCTCAGCCGTGCCGGCCGGGCGTTCGGGCGCCGCATTCGGCGCAAACGCCGCTGACGGTGAGTTCCACGTGCTCCACCGCGAAGCCGCTCGGGACCTTGGGCGCAGCTTGCGCCGGGACGCTGACGCCGTCCAGGCAGAAGGTGCGGTCGCAACGGTTGCAGTGGAAGTGGCTGTGCTGCCTGTGCACCTGCGCGCGCGCTGCCTCGTGTTCGACCAGGCTGAAGCGGAATACGCGGTCGGGACCGGCGCGCTTTTGCGACAGGCCCTGCTCCACCAGCCAGTCCAGCACGCGGTAGACGGTCACGCGGTCGATCGCTTCGCCGGCCGCCGGCAGGCGGTCGATCACGGCCTGGTGGGTCAGCGCTTCATCGCTGTCCATCAGGCAGGCCAGGATGGCAAGGCGCGGCTGGGTCACGCGGGCGCCCAGCTCGCGCAGGCGCTCGTGGGCTGCGTCCAGGGTGGCCGGCGCGGGCGTC
>NZ_JARJLM010000376.1 GCF_029335485.1 Cupriavidus basilensis | reverse complement strand
ACGCACGCCAACCATGGCGCCGGTCTGGTTCTGGCCAGGCAGGGTGTTCATCGCGTTGGTCACGCCGTAGGTTGCCTGACCCTTGTTCTTGACATAACCCAGCAGCAGGTAGGCGTCGGTGCGCTTGGACAGGGCATAGTCGGCGTTCAGCACGAACATCAGCGAGTCGTTGGCGTCCTTGCGGGCGTCGGTGTAGTAAGCGGCGCCGGTCAGGCTGAAGGCCGGGGTGAACTTGTACAGTGCGCCAACCCAGTACAGGTTGTCCTGGCGGACTACGGTGGCGCTGGTGATTTCGTCGCGCATCCAGCGGTAGCCGGCGAACAGCTTGGCATCACCGAAGGCATATGAGGCGCCGATGGCCGCGCGCTTGGCCGCGGCGCCGGAGGTTGCAATGGTGCTGCCCTGGTACTGGTCATAGGCGACACCCACCGAGACCGGGCCGGTGGCATACGCCAGGCCGCCGCCAAAGTTGGTGCCAACCTTGAAGTGGCCCGGCACTTCGCCGCCGTTGGCGATGGTGCTGTCGCGGCCAAAGCTGTAGAAGCCGGTGGCGGTCAGGCCGCCGAACTTGCCGGTGTACTTGGCGGCGTTGTCGGCACGGCCGTTGAAGCCCTGGGTATCGACCGAGTTGAGCGAGTAGCTGGTGCCGGCACCCATCGGGTCGTAGGCGCCGAACAGGTCATACAGGGAGTTCTGCTGGCGGCCGAGCGTGACGGCGCCGAAGTCGCCCTGCAGGCCGACGTAGGCCTGGCGGCCGAACAGGCGGTTACCCTGGCCGGATTTGCCCGTGTCGAGGTCAAAGCCGCTTTCCAGCACGAAGATGCCCTTCAGGTTGTTGCCGAGGTCCTCCGCGCCGCGAATGCCCCAGCGCGAGCCGGAGAGGCCGCCGGACGTCACGCCCGTGACCGAGCCGCCGCCGTTGGGGCCTTGCACGTGGCTCTGGAAGCTAACGCCGGCATCGGCAATGCCGTAGAGCGTCACGCTGGAGGATTGGGCGAATGCAGCGCCGGAAGCGGCGCACGCTGCGGCTGCGGCGGTCAATGCGAGGAGAGTTTTTTTCACTGTCGATCTCGGTTTCTTGTCTGAGCGAGTAGGGGTCCTGCGCCGGGGAGAGTCATGGAGGCAAGGCGAGCCAGGACTGTCCACCGATCGGCAGCGAGATTGTGGGAGAGAAATGTGACAGCAATAAGTAAACAGTTATGAAAAAATAGATCGTATTATTTTGAAATACGAAATGAATGATCGGAGGCGGCGCAGGCACTGGCTTGCGCAAGGCCGCCAGGTCGGGCCGACGGCGCATGGTGTTGAAGCGATCGCCGAAGAACCAGCCGGTTCGCTTGCGGCCGGATCCAGGACTCACGGCGCGACGCTGAACGCGTAGATCCTGTCGTCGCCTGCCACGTAGAGCCGTCCATCCGCGGCCAGAATGGTCACGAAGTGCCGCAGCCCCGGGATGCGGCCGCCCCGGCCGCCGCCGGTGAATACGGGCTGGCCGCTGTCGCCGCGGAACCCGTGCAGCCGGTTGTCGCCTTCTGCGCCGGCAATCCATACGATGCGGTCGGCGCTGCCGTCACTGGTCGTGGTGATCGGGCTACCGGCACCGTTCACCTCCGCGCACCAGGCCGTGCTCAAGCCGCCGCGGGACGGCGCGCTGATCCGGAGCACGGTCAGGCCACCCGTGCCCAGGCCGCCGGGACACGCCGAGCCGTCGCCCTGGAATGCGACAAAAACGCCTCCTGGTCCTGAATAGGACGCAGGGCCGTTGCGGATCGGCCCCTGCGACACCTGCCGCACATCGAGCGCACCTCCGATGCCGCCCAGATTTTCCCGGTCCAGCAGATACGCCTTGCCGTCCTTGCCCAACGCGACGATCAGCCGCCGCCCGTGCAGGTCGATCGGCATCGGGTTGGTGCCGCCGAGGTCGAGGTCGTCCTGGTCCAGTCGCAGCCAGTCGGCCGGCGCAAACGCGTCGCGTGGGCTTGCGGACCTGTGCAGATCAGGAGCGAGGCGAATGACGGCCTCGCCATCGCTCCAGGTGCGCACGCCGTCGGTGTTGCCAGTGGCGACGAACAGGGCACCGTCGGCCGCGGCGATTCCCCCCGGTGCCCAAATACCGCCCTTGCGCCCGCGGGTCTCCCAGCCGCCGAACACGCCGGGACGGTCGAGCCGCAGGCCGACCACCCAGCCATGGTAGTCGCCGCAGTCGCCGAAATGGCCGCCGTACGGCACGAACAGCCGTCCATCGAGGATCACCAGCGCGCCTCGTTCATTCTGCAGGCGCGGAGCGAATGACATCCCTCGCGCCCGCAGGCCCTCGGCGATATCGACCGGCCAGCCTTGCAGTACCGAGCCGTCGCGCAGGGACAGCCCGTACACCAGGTGCCTGGGACCCGGCTGCCGAACCACCATCGCGTCGAGGTATAGCGCACCCGCCTTGGGATCGATCACCGGTGTTCCAGTGATGCCAAGTGGATCAATGTTGCCGCAGGGCAGCGCGCTGCGCGGCGCCGGCGGCCCGAGCGCGGTGCGCCAGACAGCGTGGCCGGTCGCGGCATCGAGCGCATACACGACATTGGCTTCTGTCGCGACGATCAACAGCCCGCTCGCCGCGCCAGGCGGGCGCCAGTAGAGCGGCTGGGCATAGATATGGCCCTCGACCCTGCCGTCGAAGCTGGCGTCGCGATGCAGGTGCGGCGCGCTTTGCCAGGTCAGGCCGGGCACGACATACTGCCCGCTTCGGTTGTCGGCCTGGTGATAGCCGGGGACGGCGTCGATACCCTGCGCCCACGCCGCGCCGGCATGGACGCACATTGCCAGTCCGGACAGGACGAGAAACCGCATGGTTTGTCTGGCGAGCGGCACCTGCACCTCCATCCCTGCCCAGCCGGCAACGCCTGAGCGAGCGCGAAGCCGCTAGGCGTCATGCCCTGAGCGTTGAGCAGCCTTCCCTTGAGGGCTTGATCGTCAAGCGAAATCTTAACGTCGTTCCGCTTTGTTCGTTCCGATTCAGAGCGGGGATAGAAAGGCGTCCACCTGCGCTCGCAGCGGCCTCGTCCGCTGACGGCAAAGCGATCCACGGATCCACGTCCCTTTGCTTTCATTCGGCCCACCGATTGCGGATTCCTGGCGAATCTGTCCACCCTCTCCAAGGGCAAGCCTTTCCCAGGCCGCCCGCCCCGGAGCGTTCCAAATCCGCGAACCGCCGGTTCGAATCTTTCGGATGGCCCGGCGCCGGGCCCAAAAATATACTGGCCGGCAGCCCCAGAGCCATCGATGGTGCATCCTCGCCCGCGCCGGCCCGGCGCTCACACATAAGAACCAAAGATCCGGAGACACGCGTGAAATCCTTCCAGGCCCGCTTGCGCCTGCTCGCCCTGTGCGGCAGCGCCCTTACCGCCATCGTTGCCGCTTCGCCTGCGCTTGCCCAGCCGGATGCGTATCCTTCCAGGCCGGTCACCATCGTGGTGGCGTTTGCCCCGGGCGGCATGACCGACATCGTGGGCCGCCTGCTGGCGGCGGAGCTGTCGCAGGCGTTCAAACAGAGTTTCGTGGTGGAGAACCGCCCCGGCGCGGCCGGGCAGGTCGCCACCGAGTACGTGGCGCGCAAGCCCGACGATGGCTACACCTTGCTGCTGAGCGCCACCGGCCATGTGATCGCGCCGGCGGTGCAGAAGAGCGTGCGTTACCAGCCCGTGAAGGATTTCGAGCCGATCGCGCTGATCGCCAAGGCGCCGAACCTGCTGGTGGTGAATCCGTCGGTACCCGTCAAGACCGTGCAGGAGTTCGTCAAATGGGCGAAAGCGCAGCCCAGCGTGCCCTATGGCTCGGCCGGCGTGGGCGGGTCCACCCACCTGGCCGGAGAGTTGTTCCGGCAGGTGGCCGGCGTGCCGCTGGTGCATGTGCCGTACAAGGGTGCGTCGCCTTCCACCAACGACGTGGTGGCAGGGCAGATCCCGATGGTGTTCCAGGATTCCATGAGCGTCTCGGCCTTTATCGCCGCCGGCAAGCTGCGCCCGATCGCGGTCACCAGTGCTGAGCGCAGCAAGCTGTTCCCCGATCTGCCCACCATTGCCGAAGCCGGCTACAAGAACTACGACCTCTATACCTGGCTGGGCCTGTACGCGCCGGCCGGCACGCCGCCCGAGATCGTGGCGCGGCTGAACCGGGAGGCCAATCGCATCATGAGCTCGCCGGAGATGGCGGCCAGGCTGCGCAAGCAGAGCGCCGAAGCGGCGGGCACGCTGGGGCCGGCGGCATTCCGCAAGTATGTCGAGGCCGAGGTGGCCAAGTGGCAGCGCACCGTCCAGATCACCGGGGTGAAGGTGGAGGAATGAAACCGGACGAACCAGATCGCGGAGCGATATCGATGCAAAGTCAATCGGATGCGGCGGCCATGCAGGGTGCGGACGCCTTTTATTTCGGCAAGCTGGCGCAGGGCAGCTTTGTCATTCCCCGCTGCACGGATTGTGGCCGCTGGCACTTTTTCCCGCGCGTGCTGTGTCCGCACTGCGGCGCCGATGTGCTAGCGTGGCAGGCGCCGTGCGGCGGCGGCACGGTGTACTCGACCACCACGGTGCGCAGGAAGGAAGGCGACTACAACGTCTGCCTGGTCGATCTGGACGAAGGGCCAAGGATGATGAGCCGGGTCACCGGCATCGTGCCGGATGCGGTCAGGATCGGCATGCGCGTGCGGGCGGAGATCGTGCAGGAGGAGACCGGCCCGCTGCTGGTATTCGTGCCCGGCGAGGTGCAGCGATGAGCCATGCAGGAAACGCGCGCGGCGCGATCGCCATTCTCGGCACCGGGATGGCTGGCCTGGGCCACGCCGGTGGCCGCACCGAGCAGGAGATCATCGCGCAGGCGGCGCATGCAGCCGTGAAAGCCAGCGGCCTGCGCATGTGCGAGATCGACGGCATCATCACCGCCAGCCTGACCTCGCCATGGTGGGTGATGCGGATGGCCGAATACCTCGGCATCCGGCCGCGCTTTTCCGACAGCACCATGTTCGGCGGCTCGTCCTTTATCGCCGACCTGAAGATCGCGGCCATGGCGATCGAGGCCGGCGAATGCGACAACGTACTGATCTGCTACGGCAGCACGCCGCGCAGCGTGCCCAGCAGTTCGCGCCTCAACCAGATGCGGGCCGAACTGGACCCGCAACCCTACGAGCACCCGTACAAGCCCTTCAACCCGCCCAGCAGCTACGCGTTGGCGGCGGCGCGCCATATGCACCAGTACGGCACCACGCGCACGCAACTGGCAGAGGTGGCGGTGGCCGCGCGCAAGTGGGCGCAGCGCAATCCCGATGCCTTCTCGCGCGATCCGCTCACGCTGGACGACGTGATCCACGCCAAGATGATCTCCGACCCGCTCACGGTGCGCGATTGCTGCCTGGTCACCGATGGCGCCGGGGCCTTCGTGGTCACGCGCGCCGACCGTGCGCGCGGCCCGCATGCGAAGCCGGTCTATGTGCTCGGCTGCGGCCACGCACACTGGCACCGGCAGATCTCCTGCATGGACGACGTGACGGTCACGCCCGCCGTGGAGTCGGGGCGCAAGGCATTCGCCGAGGCAGGCCTGGCGCCGGGCGACATCGACGTGGTGGAGCTGTACGATGCCTTCACCATCAACCCGATCCTGTTCCTGGAGGACCTTGGCTTCTGCGCCAAGGGCGAGGGCGGTGCCTTTGTGTCCGGCGGGCGCATCGAGCCCGGCGGCGCTTTTCCGATGAACACCAACGGTGGCGGGCTGTCCTGCACCCATCCGGGCATGTACAGCATCTTCCTGGTGATCGAGGCGGTCACGCAGCTGCGCGGCGAGGCTGGCGCCCGGCAGGTCGGGGGCGCCGAAGTCGCGCTGGTCCACGGCAATGGCGGCGTGCTGTCCAGCCAGGCCACGGCCATTCTTTCCACCGCGCTGTAGACGGGCGCAAGTCCTCAACACTACCGGGATCCTGACTTTCATGACCTCCACGTTGACCTCTTCGTGCGCTTTCGTCGCGCTCACCCCCACCGTGCAATACGGCCGCCTGGGCCGAACCGCCGTCCTGCTGCTCGACAACCCGCCGGTAAACGGCCTGGGCGACAGCGTCCGCCTTGGCCTTTTCGACGGCCTGGCCAGAGCCGGGCAGGACGAGGCCATCGCCGCCATCGTGATCCTCGGTGCCGGCAAGGGGTTTTGCGGGGGGGCGGATATCCGCCAGTTCAATACGCCCGCCGCTACCGCGCAGCCGATGCTGCGCCAGGTGATCGCGCGCATCGAGCAGTCGGCCAAGCCGGTGGTTGCCGCCATCCATGGCGTGGCGCTCGGCGGGGGCATGGAGCTGGCGCTGGGCTGCCATTACCGTATCGTCAGCACCGATGCCAGCCTGGGGCTGCCGGAAGTGAGCCTCGGCCTGGTGCCGGGCGGCGGCGGCACGCAGCGCCTGCCGCGCCTGATCGGGGTGCCGGTGGCGCTGGACCTGATCCAGTCGGGCAGGGCCGTGCGCGGGGACCAGGCCGTGGCGCTTGGCATGGCGGACGCGTTGATGGAGGGAGAGCCGCTGGCCGCGGCAGTCGCCTTTGCCGGCCGCGTGGCGGGTTTGCCGGGCGCGCATCCCGTGATCGCCCGCAAGCCTTGCGCCGATGCCGCCGGTACGGACTTCGCGGCGCGCACCGCGGCGGTCAGCGCCAGGGCGCGCAATGCGCTGGCGCAAGGCGCGGCCATCGCCTGCGTGGAGGCGGCCACGCGGCTGCCGCTGGAGGCGGGGCTGGATGACGAGCGTGCCCGCTTCGACCAACTGGTGGCGGGCACGGAATCGAAGGCGCTGCGGCATCTCTTCTTTGCCGAACGGGAGGCGCCCAAGGTGGCGGCCTTGCCTGCCGGTGCTGCATTGCGCCCCGTCGCGCGGGTGGGCATCCTCGGCGCGGGCACCATGGGTGCCGGCATCGCCATGGCGTTCGCCAATGCCGGCATCCCCGTGATCCTGCTCGAGCAGCAACAGGCAGCGCTCGCGCGCGGACTGGCGCAGATCCGCCGCAACTACGAGATCACCGCCGGCAAGGGCAAGCTCACCGGGCAGGACATCGCGCGGCGCATGGCGTGCATCACGCCCACGCTGGACGATGCCGTGCTGGCGGACGCCGACCTGGTGATCGAAGCGGTGTTCGAGGCGTTGGCGGTCAAGCAAGCCGTGTTCGCCCGGCTCGACGCCGTCTGCAAGCCCGGCGCCATCCTCGCCACCAATACATCCCGGCTGGACATCGATGCCATCGCCGCGGCGACGTCGCGCCCGCACGATGTGATCGGGCTGCACTTCTTCAGCCCGGCCAATGTGATGAAGCTGCTGGAAGTGGTGCAAGGCGCGCGCACCGCGCCGGCGGTGACCGCCACCTGCATGAAGATGGCCCAGGCCATCGGCAAGCTCCCGGTGCTGGTGCGCGTGTGCGAAGGTTTTGTCGGCAACCGCATGCTCACGCCCTACTGGCGCGAGGCTGGCTTCTTGCTGGAGGAGGGCGCCTCGCCGCGGCAGGTGGACGGTGCTCTCACCCGTTTCGGCATGGCCATGGGCCCGCTGGCCATGGCGGATCTTGCCGGCATGGACATCAACTGGGCCACGCGCAAGCGGCTCGCGCCCACGCGCCCGGCGCACCTGCGCTACTCGAAGGTGGCCGACCGCATCTGCGAGCTGGGCCGCTTTGGCCAGAAGACGAACGCAGGCTACTACCGCTACGAGCCTGGCAGCCGGACCCCGCTGCCGGATCCCGGCATCGACGCCCTGATCCGCGCTTGCGCGGAGGAGGCCGGCGTCGCGCGCCGCGAAGTGGGCGACGAAGAGATCGTGGAGCGCTGCATGCTCGCGCTGGTCAACGAAGGCGCGCGCATCCTGGAGGAGGGCATCGCGCAGCGCGCGTCGGACATCGACGTGGTGTACGTGCATGGTTATGGCTTTCCCGCGTGGCGTGGCGGGCCGATGTTCTATGCGCAGACCATCGGGCTGGACCGCACGCTTGAGAAGATCCGGGCGCTATACGCCGGCCATGGCGAACACTGGACCCCGGCGCCGCTGCTGGTGCGGCTGGTGGCCGAGGGGCGGCGGACCTTCGCGGCCGGTTGATCCGGGGTGTGCGTTGCCCTGCCGGGGGACTTCCAGCCCAGCGTTTTCCAGGGGGCTGATGCGGCTGCGCCGGGAATCGGCACCGTCCGGCACGCCGAGGCGATAGAATTGAGCGCTTGAATATCTCGCCTTTTCAGGTAGCCCCGCATGATGTCCCCGCAAATGACCGGATTTCCTCCATCGCTGCGGCGCGTGCTGCGCCCGCTGGCGGATCCGGCGCGCCGTTACCGCCATGCCCGGCTGATTCATGCGCTCCGGGTCGGACTCGGCCTGCTGACATCGATTGCGCTGACTACCGGCATCCACCTGCCCCATGGGGAATGGGCGTCCATCACGCTGCTGGTTGTCATCGGCGGCCTGCAGCACCATGGCAATATCCGCAAGAAGGCGGCCGAGCGCGCGCTCGGCACGCTGATCGGGGCGGGGGCAGGGCTGGCGATCATCCTGCAGCAATCGTATTTCCAGGCGCCCTTGCTCAGCTACGCGCTGATCGTGGTCGCCTGCGCCATCTGCGCGTATCACGCGATCGGCAAGGGCGGCTATATCGCGCTGCTTTCCGCCATCACCATCTTCATCGTTGCCGGCCACGGCGAGAACGCGATTGCCGACGGGCTGTGGCGCACGGCGGATGTGTTGATCGGCATCGCCATCGCACTGCTGTTCTCTTTCGCCTTGCCCCTGCACGCCACCTATTCCTGGCGCTACAAGCTTGCCGAGGCCCTGCGCAGCTGCGCAAGAATGCACACGGCCATCGCCACGGACGCCAGCCTCGACAAGGCCGTCCTCCAGAAAGCCATGATCCTGCAAGGCGGCCTGCTGGTGCAATTTCGTTCCCTGATGCCATCGGTCGCCAAGGAGACCGGGGTTTCGATGGAACAACTGGAAGCCATCCAGCACAGCATGCGCGTCAGCATCAGCCTGCTCGAGGTGCTGGCCGCCACGCGCCCGCGCGAGGAGCACGAGCTGGACAGGGCCTTCCTCCGGAATCATCTCGGCGACGAGACGCGCCGCATCAACGCGATGCTGATCGGCATGGCGCGCGCGCTGACGTATGGCGTGGTCGCGCGCCTGGCGCCGCGCGGCAGTTCGCGGCTCGAGCGGGTGGCTGGCGAAGTCCCCGCGCGATGGGCTGGCTATGTATCGCTGACGCAGCGCCTGTCCGGCGAGTTCGACGCACTGCGGCAGCACCTGGCTGCTATCGCGGACCGGTGGAATATCTGATGCCGGCGAGGCGCTTCGGCCTCCGGCCGCAGCGCCCGGTCCGCTCGCCCCTTACCGCTTGCGCTGCAGGAACGCGTTCATGAAGCGCTGCGGCTCGCCGGTCTCGAAAGCGCTGCCGAACTCCGCCACGCTGTTGTCGATGGCGAGCTCCAGCGGCGCTTCTTCCCACTCGCGCAGCAGCCGCTTTTGCTGCCGCAGCGCGGCGGGACCGAAGCTGGCCAGCAGCGTTGCCACGCGTTCGATTTCCGCATCGAGTTCAGCCAGCGGCACGACCTTGCTCACCAGGCCCCAGGCCAGCGCTTCGCGGGCGTCGGAGATCTCGCCGGTCAGCAGCATCCAGGCGGCGCGCGCATTGCCGATCAGCCGGGGCATCAGCGCGGCGTGGATCACGGAAGGAATGCCCACCTTGACCTCGGGCATGCCAAGCTGGGCGTTGTCCGCGGCGATGCGGATATCGCAGGCCAGCGCCAGCTCCAGGCCGCCGCCCAGGCACCAGCCCGGCATGCGCGCGATCACCGGCGCGGGGAAGTGCCGCACCGCATCGCACAGGCCGCGCAGGCCGCTGATAAAGCGCTCGCCGCTGTCGCGCGTCAGGGCGGCCATTTCCTTGATATCCGCGCCGCCGATAAAGCCTTTTTCCCCGGCGCCCTGCATGATCAGGACGCGGATCCCGTCGCGGCCCGCCAGCTCGGACACGGCGCGCGTCAGCGCGGCGATCACCGGGGTGCTCAGGATGTTCAGCGAACCTGCCTCGCGGATGGTCAGGGTGGCGACGCCGAGTGCATTGACTTCGACGCCGGCGTAGTGCTTCGTATCTGCCTGGCTCATGGCTTCGTCCTACTGCAGTTTGGTGAAATGGATATCTTCGACGACCTTCTTCCAGTGCGCGTTCTGGACCCGGATCAGGTCGCCGAATGCCTTGCGCGTGGTCGGGCTCGGCATGGCGCCTTGCTTCTCGATGGCGGCGACCACCTCGGGCTCGGCCAGCACGTGGCGCACCGCCTCGTTGAGCCTGTCCAGGATAGGCTCGGGCGTGCCGGCAGGCGCGCCCAGGCCGAACCAGGACGGGTTGTTCATGCCCGGCAGGCCGGCCTCGGCATAGGTGGGCACGTCGGGCAGCACCGCCAGCCGCTGCCTGGCTGCCACCGCCAGCGGGCGCAGGCGGTGGCCCTGGATCAGGCCGGAGGAGGAGGGGATGTTGTCGAACACGACCTGGATCTGTCCCGCCACCGCGTCGTTGAGCGCCGGGCCCAGGCCCTTGTAGGGCACGTGGAGCATCCGGGTGCCGGTCTCGTTCATGAACAGTTCGCCGTTCATATGGCTAAGGCCGCCATTGCCCGAGGAGCCGAACGAGTACTTTCCGGGATTGGCCTTCAACAGCTTGATGAAGCCGGCGAGATCGCTGGCCGGAAAGCCGGGGTTGACCACCAGCACATTGGGCACGTCGGCGAGATTGCTGATCGGCGCGAAGTCCTTGACGGGATCGTACGCCGTCTTGGCATAGACGTTGGGATTCACCGCGTGCGAGCTCTCCACTTCCATCACCAGCGTGTAGCCGTCGGGCGCCTGCCTGGCCGCGTAGGCGCTGCCAACGGCGCCGCCGGCGCCCGGGCGGTTCTCCACCACCACGGGCTGCTTGAGCACGGTGCCGAGCCGGGTGCCGACGATGCGGGCGATGATGTCGGTGGTGCCGCCGGCCGCGTAAGGCACGATCAGCTTGACCGGCTTGTCGGGGTAGGCCGAGGCGTGCGCGCCGCTGGCAAGGCCCAGGCCCGCGAGCAGGGTGGTGGCGAGGATGCGTGTGTTCAAGTCTTGTCTCCGGGTATCAATGTGGTTCTGGTGCGTCGCTGCTGTTCCGCGCTTCGTGTCTCGTGTCGTGCCTGGTGCCTGGTGCCTGGTGCGGCCGGATCGGGAGGCCGACCGCCGTCAGGTGTCCGTGCGCATGCCCTGCATGCGTCTGTTGTATTCGCCATGCTCGTC
>NZ_JARJLM010000375.1 GCF_029335485.1 Cupriavidus basilensis | reverse complement strand
TCGTGTCCGGCATTTTGTTTTCCTCGCGAAGCGCTGGCGGTCTGGGATGATCACCGGTCGGCGTCCCGATGGATCCAGTGTGGCCGAAACGGCTGCCGTTTTCCGTTTGATTTTGTAAATTTCTGTAGGCGAGTTTATCTTTTTTAATCAATGAGTTGGGCGCGGTTCAGGGATTGGTTTCCGATCGCCATTTGTAACAAGCGGGTACGCCCGGATCTCCTGCAACGCCGCGCCTGCCCCAGCGTTGCAGGGGATCCGCGGTCCGCTGGCATGCAATGCGGTCAGCACAAGGAAAAAGCCCCATCGCAAGGATGGGGCTTCGCATTGCCTGGCGGCCGGCATCCGGCCGCTTGCGCACATCAGTCCTCGCGGCGCAGATGCGGGAACAGCAGCACGTCGCGGATGTTCGGGCTGTCGGTCAGCAGCATCACCAGGCGGTCGATGCCGATGCCGCAGCCACCCGTCGGGGGCATGCCGTATTCGAGCGCGCGGATGTAGTCGGCGTCGAAGTACATTGCTTCCTCGTCGCCCGCATCCTTCTGGTCGACCTGCTTGCGGAACCGCTCGGCCTGGTCTTCCGCGTCGTTCAGCTCGGAGAAGCCGTTGGCGATCTCGCGGCCGGTGACGAACAGTTCGAAGCGCTCGGTGATGCCGGGCTGGGTATCCGAGGCGCGCGCCAGCGGCGAGACTTCCACCGGGTAGTCGACGATGAAGGTCGGCTCCCACAGCTGGCTCTCCGCGGTTTCCTCGAACAGCACCAGTTGCAGCGTGCCGAGGCCGGCGTTGAGGAACTGCGGTGCGTTGGTATTGACGCCCAGCTTCTTCAGTTCGGTGCGCAGGAATTCGGTATCGGCCAGCTGCGCATCGGTGTACTGCGGTGCGAACTTCTGGATTGCCTGCGTGATGGTGAGGCGATGGAAGGGCTTGGACAGGTCCAGCTCGCGGCCCTGGTAGGTCAGCACCGCGCTGCCGCGCGCGTCGATGGCGGCCTGGCGGATCAGGTCCTCGGTGAAGTCCATCAGCCAGCGGTAATCCGTGTAGGCCGCATAGAACTCCATCATGGTGAACTCGGGGTTGTGGCGCGGGCTTACCCCCTCGTTGCGGAAGTTGCGGTTGATCTCGAACACGCGTTCGAAACCGCCCACCACCAGGCGCTTCAGGTACAGCTCGGGCGCGATGCGCAGGAACATCTGCATGTCCAGCGCATTGTGGTGGGTGATGAACGGCTTGGCCGCGGCGCCGCCCGGAATCGGGTGCAGCATCGGCGTTTCCACTTCCATGAAGTCGGCGTCGGCCATATACCGGCGCAGCGAGCTGATCGCCTTGGTGCGGGCGCGGAAGGTGGCGCGCGTCTCCGGCGATACGATCAGGTCCACATAGCGCTGGCGGTACTTCTGCTCCTGGTCGGCCAGGCCATAGTAGTCGCCGGGCAGGGGGCGCAGGCTCTTGGAGAGCAGGCGCAGCTCGGTCACCGCCACCGACAGCTCGCCGGTCTTGGTCTTCATCAGCGTGCCGCGCGCGGCCACGATATCGCCCAGGTCCCACTTCTTGAAGCCGGCATACACGTCTTCGCCGATCGCGTCGCGGCTGATGTAGAACTGGATGCGGCCCGAGCCGTCCTGCACGGTGGCGAAGCTGGCCTTGCCCATCACCCGCTTGAGCATCATGCGGCCGGCGATGGCGACTTCCACCGGGCTGGCTTCGAGCGCGGCCTGCTCGGTGTCGTTGTACTGCGCGTGCAGCGTGGCGGCCTGGTGGGTCGGACGGAAATCGTTGGGGAAGGCCGGGCCTTGCTGGCGCAGGGCCTGGAGCTTCTCGCGCCGTTCCGCGATGATCTTGTTTTCGTCGGCTGCGGCCGGGGCGTTGGCTTCGGCGGGAGCGCGGTTGGATTCGGTCATGATGTCTTGGTGAGCCGCGCGGCCAGGCCGCGCGAGGTTCAGGTATTGCGGATGTCGTCGAGCTCGGTGCTGCCGAAGTCCGGGCGTTCCAGGTAAGCGGCGATGCGCTGCGCGGTGTCCTCGGCGGAGGCCAGCTGGTCGTTGTCCTTGAGGTCGCGGAAGCGCTGCACCTGGGCGAAGTCGGCGTTGCGGATGGTGGCCTGCATGCCGGTGTCGACCACGCCCGGCGCCAGCGCAACGGCGCGCACGGCGCGTTCGGCCGGTGCCTGCGCATACTCGGCATTGATCGAGCGGACGAACATGTCGAGGCCTGCCTTGCCGGCGCAATAGGCGCTCCAGCCCTCCACCGGGCGGCGGGCCGCGCCGGAGGAGATGGCCAGGATCTTGCGCGGACAGCCGAAGCGCTCGGTGTGCGCCAGGAAGGACGCGGTCATGGTCATCGGCGTGGCGAGGTTGGTCAGCAGGTGCGGGACCAGCGTCGATTCACGCAGGGTGGCGACCGGGCCGATCGGCTCGATCATGCCCGCGTTCAGGATCAGCGTGACGCTGGCGGGCGCTTCCTCGACGACATCGAGCACGCTGCCGAGCCAGGTCGCCGCCGGGCCGGGCTGCGACAGGTCCTGCAGGTGCCAGACGACCTTGACGCCGCTGGCGGATGCAATCCGTTCCAGTTCGGGGTTGCGGCTGCGCGCCACGCAGATCAGGCGGTTGCCCGGTTTGAGCAGGGCTTGCGCCAGCGCGGCGCCGAGGCCGCGAGAGGTGCCCGTGACGATGAACAGGTGCGTTGCTGCGGTCGATGCTGCGGTCATGGTCTAGATGGTCCCGGCAGGTC
>NZ_JARJLM010000374.1 GCF_029335485.1 Cupriavidus basilensis | reverse complement strand
CTCGCATCACGGCGTCCGACCGGCTACGAAGGTTGTTACCAGACCGTCTTGACGTGCGGGTAGGCGCGGATCTTCTCGTCCTTCGTCACCAGCGGCACGGCAAACTTGCGCGCAGTGGCCACGATCATGCGGTCGGCCGGATCCTTGTGGAACACGCCCGGAAGTTCTACCGACTTGATGGCAATCTCAGCATCTACGGGTACTATGCGCACGGCCTCGAGTTGCCCCACGGTGGCGAACCAGCTTGTCGCATCCATCGAAAGCACAAGGCGCTCACGTGCCACCAGCGCTGCGACTTCCCACGCGGAAATAGATGAAATCAGGATCTGACCGCCGTCCAGTTCCTTCTCGATGCTTGCCTTTGCTTTCCTGCTCAGCAGCGGATCGCCGCTCACCCACCAAACGAGCGCATGCGTGTCCAGGACGATCACTGCGCTGCCTCCCAATCATCCGCGTCCACTGGCTCGGTTGGTGCGTTGTAGCGCACCACGGAATCGCGCAGGATTTCCAGCGGGCTACGCGAGGTACTCCGATACGGCCGGACTTCGAGGACCGGTTTGCCATGGTTGGTCACCACCAGCGGTTCACCGGAGTCCTCAACTTCGCGGAAGTACTCCAGCGCATGTGCCTTGAAGTCCGATTTCGAGACTTGCCTTTCCATCTCTGCTCCTGGTCATATGCCTATGGTCATATATTCTAAATGAGAATGACCGGGAGAGCCGGTCATTCTTTTGAACGCGAGTGATGAAGTAGGCATCTGCCCTGGCCGCGGTGGGCGGCCAGGGTGAGTATGGGGGTCTATTGCGCCCCTTCAAGCCAGCAACCCACGCTCCCGCGCCAGTGTCATGGCGGTGGCCTCGATCATGTCCTCCTGACCGCCAACCAGCCGCTGGCGCCCCGGTTCGACCACGCAGAAGGGGCCGATGGCCGCCGGCGTCAGGTAAATTGGGTACTGCAATTGCCGATGCCGTCGATGCGCAGGTGCAGGCGGTCTCCGGCCGTGACCGGAATCAGGGCCGCGAGCGAGCCGGACAGGATGGTCTCGCCGGCGAGCAGGCCGATGCCCAGCTCGCCCAGCGTATTGGCCAGCCAGGCCACCGCTTCGGCGGGATGGCCGAGGGCGGCGCTGCCTTGCCCCGTGGCGACCACGGCGCCGTTCATTTCCAGCGTCATGGCGCAGGCGGCGAGGTCGAGGCCGGCCGGACTGACGCGCTCCTCGCCCAGCACGTAGAGGCCGCAGGAAGCGTTGTCGGCCACGGTGTCCTCGATGCGGATGCGCCAGTCGCGGATGCGCGAGTCGACGATCTCGAAGCAGGCGGAGACCGCCTCGGTGGCGTCCAGCACGTCGGCGCGGGTCACGCCGGGGCCGCGCAGGTCGCGCTTGAGGAAAAAGGCGATCTCGCCTTCCGCGCGCGGCTGGATCAGCGTGCCGGCGGGGATGGCGTGCCCATCCGGGTGCTGCATGCTGGCCAGCAGCATGCCGAAATCGGGCTGGTGCACATCCAGCATCTGCTGCACGGGCAGGCTGGTGACGCCGATCTTCTTGCCGGTGATGCGGTCGCCCCGCGCCAGCCGGCGCGCGACGAATTGCTGCTGGATGCGGTAGGCGTCGCGCACCGTGATCGGGTGGCCGCGTCCGCTCAGGGGAGCGACCGGCACGCGCGCGGTCAGCGCCTGGTGGAGTTCCTCGCCTAGCGAGGCGATCAGGTCAGGTTTCATGGGAGCAAGGGACTCGATGGCCGCGGCGGACCGATGCCGTTGGCATGGGTCCGCGCGAGCGTGCGGTGGGGCCGGAGGGGGGTATCAGGTGCCCGAGCCGCGCACGGCGTCCGGCGAGAAGTAGGCCTCGTTGAATTCCGGGCTGTGGTTGAGCACCGGCATCGGCTCCTCGTTGGTCAGGCGGTCGGCAAAGTAGGCGCCTGAGACCAGGTCGTGATAAAACACCGTGGCCGTGTAGAAGCGCTGGGCGTCATAGGCATACACGGAGCTCGCCAGGTTGACCCGCCACAGTTGTCCGCGCGCGTCGTAGTTCTCGGCGGTCGCGGCGATCCAGGTGTCCTCGTCGAGGTACAGCACCCGCTTGGCGTACTGGTGACGGAAGCCCTCCTTCAGCGAGGCCTCCAGCACCCACACGCGATGCAGCTCGTAGCGCATGAGGTCCGGGTTGGCGTGGCCCTTGCCGAGCATGTCCTGGTACTTCACCGAGGTGCTCATCAGCTTGTAGTTGTTGTAGGGCACGTAGATTTCCTTCTTGCCCACCACCTTCCAGTTGTAGCGCTCGCCCGAGCCATTGAAGAGCCGGTCGTCGTCCACGGTACGGAATCCGCCCGGGCCGGAGGGCTGGTCGAAGCCGTACTCCGGCGTCTGCCGCACGCGCCGCGTACCGGGGTTGTATTGCCAGGTGCGGCGGGTGTTGGCGCCTTCCTGGTCCCACAGCTCATAGCCCACCAGCTGCGTGCCGCGATCGCGCAGTGGCAACACGGTTGCGCTGCGGAAGAAGGTCTTGCTGTTGAGCTCGCTCTTAGCGTCGAAGGTGGCCGCATTGCGGGGCGAGAAAATGTTGTAGCGCACGCGGCCCCAGGCGATATTGCCATCCGGATACACCACCGCCTGGCCGTAGGTGGACGATTCCGAGCCGATGGCGGCGGCGAAGCGCAGGTTCCACATCAGCTCCAGGCCGGTCTTGGGGATCGGGTAGGGCACTTGCGGTGGCGCGTTCTTCAGGCCATTGCCGTCCGCCGTCATGCTGACCTCGGGCGCGAGCAGGCGGATATTCCTGTAGGCTGCTTCGTCATAGCGGAAATCGCGGTGGCTCGGGTAGACCGGCATCTTGAAGGTGTCGGGGTACTTCTTGAACAGGGCCTTGGTGCCCTCGGTCAGGTGGTCGGCATATTGCGCCATGTTCTGCGCGGTGATGACGGCGAGCGGCTTTTCCGCGGCGTAGGGGGCCGGGAAGCGCTCGCCGCGCTTCCACTGGACACCCGTGGGCGCGCCGAGCCACTTCCCGCTCCAGGCGGGGATCTGGCCATCCTTGCTGCCAGCCCGTTCGGCGCCCATGGGCGTGAGCTTGTCATCGAGCTGCTTGAGCTCTTCCGGCGTCACCTTGGCGTAGGCGGCGACGGCCAGCATCATGCTGGCGGCCAGCAGGGTGCCGCGGATCGTTCTCTTCGTATGCTGTTGCATGAGTGTGCTCCTGGGAATGAAGCCGGCCCTTGCGGACACGGGCCTCGCAAAACGTTAAAACGAGTACTTCGCGTTGAATGCCATGTAGCTGCGGTCGGCCAGCGGGCGGTTGACGGTGTTGGCGCCGCCCATGAACATGGCGTACGTCAGGTTCATTTCGAGGTTATTCAGGTACTTGAAGGTCACGCCCACGCTGGCGCGGCGGTCGCCGAAGCCGGTCAGCGAGCCGAAGGCGCCGGCGACGGCCGACTTGCCGCTGAGGGCCTGGGAATAGGTGAGCGGCACCGTCATGTCCCAGCCGTCGAAGACGTTGTTGTAGGTCAGCGACCAGCCGAGCTGAAGCGCCGCCGAATTGGTGGTGTTGGTCAGCGTGCTGAAGCCGTTGACCGGGCTCACGCCGATGACGTGCTGGTAGGCGATCTCGCCGAGCAGGTTCTGGGAGTTGGCCAGGAAGCTCGGCCCGATGGCGTAGATGGCCGAGAGCTGCCCCTGCAGCACCTTGCCGCGGGTGGCGGTGGGCGAGCCGGCGACGTTCACCAGGACCGGCACGCCGTCCTTGTAGCTGACTTCGCCGGCGATATTGGCGCCGAGCATCTGGGTGGAGAAGCTGGCACCGGTCAGGTTGATGTCGCCGAAGAACTTCTGCTGGTATTGCAGCGTCGGGAACAGCGAGGTCACCACGCTCGGGTTCTTGTCGTGGTAATGCAGCTGGTACAGGCCGATCTCGGTGTCGCCGAACACGCGCAAGCGCGTGCCCAGGCCCCACTGGCCGGAGTTGGACGGGTTGATGTCCGGCCCGCGCGGGATCTGGAAGCCGCCCGGGCCGATGATGAACTGCGCACCGGGGCCGACGATGTCGGTGGTGCTGAAGTAGCTGCCGGGCGCGCTCAGCTGGTTGGACTTGTAGGTGAACTGGTAGTAGCCGAGCAGGCTGAGGTCGGGATTGACCTGCCATTGCAGCGCGAGCTGCGGCACCGGCAGCAGGATGTCCTTGACCTCGGCGCCCGGCACGAATGACTTGGTGGCATCCGCGGGGCCCTGGGCGCCGGCGATGTTCGGGAAGAACAGGCTCTCGCCCCACGCCACCACCTGGTTGCCGACCTTGATGTTCAGGCGCGTGCTGTCGATGCCGAAGGTGCCGTAGGCGTAGGCGTCCAGCAGCTGCAGGCGCTGGCCATGGTAGTACCGCGCCGAGCCGGTGAACGCGTTGAAGGCGCCGCCGTGGTTGACGGTGGCGGGCGCATCGTTGGAGTTCGTGGTGCGGTAGGCGCGGTCGTAGAAGGCGCTGCCGCGCACGAACACGCCGAACTCGCCGCGCTGGAGGTTGGCTTCGCCAAGCAGCGTGGCACGGTTGGCGATCATGTCGCCGCGCTTGAAGTTGCGGTCGCCATCGTCGCCATTGATGTTGGCCGGCGACAGCAGCGCGCCGCTCCGCCCGCCGGTGCGGACCGCGGCGCCGTAGGTGGCGGTGAAGGAGTAGTTGAGCGACGTATCGTTGCCAAGGTCGATGGTGTTGCCCGCCCAGGCGGCCGGCGTGATCGCCGCGGCGATGGCCGAGACGATGGCGGCTGGCCGCAGCCTGCATGTGCGATGTGATGTACCCGTTGTTGAACCCGTTCGCGGCGATTGCATATGTCTCCCCTTATGGTGTTGGTGATGCGCGGTGATGCATTGACCTGGCACGTCTTGTGGTTTTTTCTTTGAGGGGAAGCGTAATGAGCGAGGGAGGGTGCGGAATCGTCAGAACGGACTAGACGGTTTCCCCTAGACGCCGTGCTTGCGGACGTATGCACGAGCCGCTAGTCCGAACGGAGGATGAAGCGCGCCGGCATGCGCGTTAGCGTCGGGCATCGTCCTGCGCGGCGAGATCGCGGCGCGGGAATCAATCACTGAGGAGGAATGCGATGCGCAGTGGAAAGGAATCCATCGTTGCGGTAGTCACGGGCGGCTCGCGCGGCGCGGGCAAGGGCATCGCGCTGGCGCTGGCGCAAGCCGGTGCGACGGTGTATGTCACGGGACGTACCGAGCGCAATGGCGAGGCGCCGCTGCCCGGCACCATCCACGAGACCGCGCGTGAGATCGATGCACGCGGCGGCAAGGGCATCGCGGTGGCGTGCGACCATCGCGACGATGCGCGGGTGCGCAGGCTGTTCGAACAGGTGGGCGACGAAGCGGGGCGGCTGGACATCCTGGTGAACAACGCCACCTTCCTGCATGACCAGTTGATCGAGCCGGGCGGCTTCTGGGAGAAGCCGCTGGCCCTGGTGGACATTCTCGACGTGGGCCTGCGCTCGGCCTACGTGGCGAGCTGGCATGCGGCGCCCATGATGGTGGCGGGCGGGCGCGGCCTGATGGTGTTCACTTCGTCCTTCGGGGCGAGCTGCTATATGCATGGGCCGGCCTACGGCGCGCAGAAGACCGGGCTGGACAAGTTCGCGAAGGACATGGCGGTCGACTTGCGGCCGCATGGCGTGGCCGCGGTATCGGTCTGGATGGGCCCGCTGCGCACCGAGCGCACGCTGCGGGTCTGGGAACGCGAGCCTGACAAGTATGCCGCCTTTGCGCCGAGCGCGGAAAGCCCGGAGTTCACCGGCAAGGTCATTCTCGCCTTGCACGGCGATCCCGCCCTCATGGAAAAGTCCGGCCAGGTGCTGATCAGCGCCGAGATTGCGCAGGATTACGGCATACGCGATATCGACGGCAAGGCGCCCGTTTCCTACCGCTCGGTGCTGGGCGGGCCGGTGCAGGCGCATTCGGCCAAGGTCGAGTAGGCGCGCCGGGCGGTTCAGCCCGCCTGGTGGGCCGCGGCGTCGAGGAAGGCCGGGCGCTCGCCGCCGCCGTCGATGACCAGGTTGGCGCCCGACACATAGGCCGCGTGCGGCGAGGCCAGGAAGAGGCAGGCGTCGGCGATGTCGCGCGGGTCAGCAAGCCGCCCGAGTGGCACCGTATCGGCCACCTGCCGGAGCGCGGCCGGATCTCCGTAGTGTTGCTGCTGCGCCGCCTCGGTCAGTACCAGCCCTGGGCTGACGGCCGTGACCCGCACGCGCGGCGCCCATTCCACCGCCAGCGAGCGGACCGCATTGAGGATGCCCGCCTTGGCCGCGCCATAGGCGGCGGTGCCAGGGGAGGGACGCAGCGCGCTCACGCTGCCGATGAAGATCTGGGTGCCGCCGCTGGCCTGGAGCTGCATGCGCGCGTTGGCGCGTTGCGCCAGTTGCAGCGGCGCCACCAGGTTCAGCCGGATGATCGATTCCATCAGGCGCGGCGAGGCGTCCGCGGCGAGCGCGAAGGGCGCGCCACCGGCGTTGTGGATCACGATATCGAGAGAGCCCATGCTGTCCACGATGCGGGCGAGCAGGGCCTCCACCTGTTCGGCGTCGCGAATGTC
>NZ_JARJLM010000373.1 GCF_029335485.1 Cupriavidus basilensis | reverse complement strand
TGCCGATGAAACGCGCCTGGTCTCGGTGCTCGCCTCCGACGGCAGGGCGAGCCTGAGCGCGCTCGCGGAGGCTTGCGGCGTTAGCGAGCCAAAGGTGCAGCGCGTCATGAGCGGTCTCATCGAGCGCAATGCGCTGACCTTCAGGGTCGAGCTGGAGCCCTCGCTGGTCGGCTATGAGGTCGAGGCGATCCTGTCGGTCCAGACCCAGCCAGGCCTGGCCGATCGCATTGCGCTGGACCTGGCGCAGGACAAGCACACCCGATGCCTGTTCGGTACGAGCGGCCGATCGCAGCTGTTCTGGCACGTGCTGTGCCGGGACATCCGGGATCTGTGGGCCGTCTCGACGGATCGCATTGGTTCTCTCGGTGGTGTCTTTGCGTGCGATGTCAGCACCGTGGTCCGCGCGTATAAGCGCGCCGGCCGAGTCCGCTGCGGGCGCAGGGTAGAGTAAGAGCCGTCTGGGGTTGCGTGCCGATGTCGCTGCCGCAGCGTACTGCCGATAGAAGCTCCACCTTCAGCGAGGCCGTCTATCCCGGCCCTGGATTCGGCCCTGGCTTCGCCATCACCCAGGATCTGGCCCGTACCATGATGCCTGGCGGCGCCGGTGACTCCTTCTGGGGCGGCGGGGCCAGCACCGCCTTCTGGATCGACCCGGCGGAGGATCTGATCGTGGTGTTCATGACCAGTTCCTTCCCTCGACCGCCTGCAAGGTCCGCAGGGATCTGCGCCAGTGGGTCTACCGCGCCATTTCCGATAGTGGCCGGGCCTGGCCCGCCGGCGTGTACGGCAGGCGCCCGTCGTTCACGTCCTGGTCGCCTGCAGCCTCAGCGGTACCGTCCACAACTCGGCCAGCAGGACGCCTGCCACCGTCAGCACGCCGCCGACGGCGTGATACACCGCGAGCGACTCGCCGAGCATGGCCGCCGCGATCAGCGCGGTGAACAGCGGGATCAGGTTGAAGAACATGCTCGCGCGGCTGGGGCCGATATGGGCGACGGCGTGCATCCACACCAGCGGCGCGACCATCGAGGCCATCAGCCCGGCGAAGCCCACCAGCGGGAGATTGGCCGCCGATAGGCCCATCTTCGGCGTGGCCAGGTACAGCGGCAGCAGGGCGGCGACAGCCACCACGATCTGCAGGTAGAGCAGTTGCAGCGCCGGCACATCCTTCATTTTCCAGCGTTTGAGCAGGATGACGTAGACCGCGTAGGCCAGCATGGCCAGCAGCATCAGTCCGTCGCCCAGGTTGGCGCCGCCTGTCAGCAAGCTGGCGGGATCGCCGGACGATACGACCAGCAGCACGCCGGCAATCGACAGCACGGACCCGGCCACGGCGCCGGCGTTCAGGCGCTGGCCCAGCATCAGGATGGACAACGACAGCACCATCATTGGCGTGAGCGAGCCGATGATGCCCATGTGCGTGGCCGTGGTCATGTAGGCCGCGTAGTAAGCCAGGCATTGGTAGGCCACCATGCCGAGCAGGCCAAGCACCGCGATCCGGCCGAGATGCGGGCGGATCGCCGGCCAGTTGCGCAGCACCGGGCGCAGCGCCAGCGGCGTGAAGAGCAGGGCGGCCAGCAGCCAGCGATAGAAGCTGATCTCGGCCGGCGCGATCGTACCGGCCGCCATTTTGCTGACGACGGTGTTGCCCGACCAGATCAGGACAGCCAACAGCGGAAAGGCATATTGCCACATGGGAGCTTTCCCTTATGTGAATGGATCGCTATCATGAGCGCGTCCGCGTTGATGCATATAGCTCAAATAGGACAACTCGTCCGGGATTCCGGACTTCTTTGTGCTTTGTCTTGCGACCAACCCGATCTGCCATGCCCGACCAGCGGCGCTTCTTGCCAATCCAGGATGTCGAAGGGATGGAAGGTCCCTTTTACCTGCGCTATGACGAGTTCGGGGCCGACATGCAGGCCGAGGCGCACAGTCACAGCTGGGGCCACCTCAACTACGCCGCGCACGGCACCATGCAGATGGAAACCGATGGCCTGCGGCTGCTTTCGCCACCGCAATACGCGGTGTGGATCCCCCCGGCGGTGGTGCACAGCTGCACGTTGCGGCACGCGATCGTCTATCGCTCCATCTACATTGAACCCGGACTGTGCGCGCAACTGCCGGCCGAGGCCTGCATGATGCGCATCAGCCCGATCGTCAAGAGCGTGCTGGCGGATTTCGCCGCGCGCGGCGTGCATGTGCCGCGCACGCCGGCCGACCTGCGCCTGGCGTACGTGGTGGTCGACCAGCTCGCGAAGGCGCCGGTGCAGCGCTGCTACCTGCCGGCGGCGGCGACACCCGCGCTGATCGCCGTGCTGGAGGCGCTGCAGGCCGATCCCGGCGACCATCGCTCGCTGGCCGAATGGGCCGCCAGCGTCCACATGACCGAACGAACGCTCGCGCGCCGTTGCCAGCAGGAACTCGGCATCTCGTTTGGCGACTGGCGGCAGCGCCTGCGCTTTCTGCGTGCCATCGATGCGCTGGAGGCCGGCCGCGGCGTGCAGGCGATCGCATTCGATCTCGGCTACAGTACGGCCTCCGCCTTTATCGCGATGTTCCAGCGCGAGGCCGGCTGCACGCCCGAACAGTATCGGCGGGAGTTCTGCGGTATCGCGTGATGCCGGTGCCCGCCCGGTGCGGCCCGGATGGCAAATTGCCGGTGCGGCCCGGATGGCAAATTGCCGGGGCGGCGCAACGCCGCACCATGCCGGCAGCATCAGGCTTGAGATTTTTCCTACATAAAATAGGAAAAATCCGCATGCACGCAGGAACCCTCCTATAGAGGGGGTGACCGTTCCAGGGAATACTGGTCCGTTCCACCGACCTCTTTCCTTCCCATGCAGAACCTGAGCCTACTCGTTGTTGAAAACCAGCCGCTGCAGCGGCAGGCAGCCGTGGCTTCCCTGCTCAGCGCGGGCGCCGGCCAGGTCCATCAGGCTGCCCATGGAACCGAGGCACTGGAGCGCCTCGAGCGCTGCGGTGGGGTGGATGTGGCGATCTGCAACCTGCGCAATCCCGGCATGGACGGTGCGGCCTTCCTGGGCTTGCTGGGCCGCAGCGGCCTGGCCAGGGCCGTCATGCTTTGCGAGGAGGCCGATGCGAGGCTGCACAGCGCAGCCGTCTCGATGATCCGATGCTTCGATCTGGCCTTCGCTGGCGATCTCGGCATGCCGCTCGATCCGGCGCGCCTGCGCCGGCAACTGCAGCGCTTCACGGCATGCGGCAGCGCCCAGGCGCCGCCGCCCAGCCTGCCGGTCCAGCCTGCTGTGCCGCAACCCTCGATCGAAGACATCCGGCTTGGCCTCGCCAGGGGCGAGTTCGTTGCGCATTACCAGCCCAAGTTCTGGCTGCGCAGCGGCGAGATGAACGGTGCCGAAGTATTGGCCCGCTGGGAGCACCCACGCCTGGGGCTGCTCGGTCCGGCCAGTTTTCTCCCCACCATGGAAGCCAGCGGCCTGATCGACACGCTCTTCGTGCAATTGCTGGAGCAGGGACTTGCCTTGCAGCGCGAACTGGCACGCTACGCCGTGCAGATCGAACTCGCGTTCAACGTGCAGGCCTCGCAGCTCGCCCGGCGCTTCTTCGCGGAGAGGATCCGCTTCGCCCTGGCGCAAAAGCAGCTCCCGGCCAGCGGCCTGACGTTCGAAGTCACCGAGACCGGCGAGATCGGCGGCGCAAGCCACGAGGCCGGCCAGATGGCCTGCAGCCTGGAAAACATGCTGCGGCTAAGGCTGATGGGATGCGGCCTGGCGCTGGACGATCTCGGCAAGGGCCACTCGTCGCTTGCCCGTCTTTGCGATTACCCGTTCAATCAGGTCAAGCTGGACGCCGCGTTCGTGCACAAGCTGGACCATTGCCAGGCCAGCCGCGCCGTCATCGGCGCAGCGGTGGCGCTGTCGCAAGCGATCGAGGCCCAACTGGTGGCCGAAGGCGTGGAGACCGCTGTGCAAAAGCGCGAACTCCTCGCCATGGGCTGCGAGATCGGCCAGGGCTTTGCGCTGGCGATGCCCATGCCGGGGCAGCGCTTCCTGCGCTACTGCATGGAATAGGGCCGCAGCCACGATGCCGGGTTTTTTTACCTCCTTCCTGTCGGTATTCGTTGCGCTCGCCATCTCGATGGCCATGGGCGGCGCCTGCGCGCAGGCCGGCATCCAGCCGGCGCCCAGTCTGCAGTTGCAGAGCCATCTGCCGCTGGAGCGCCGGGAGGTTCCGCTATCCGCCGCAGACTGGACCTGGCTCAGGGGCAAGCCATCGCTCGTGCTGGGCGTACCCGGCCCCGGCTTGCCGCCGCTGGATATCGCCTATGGCGGCGATTTCGAAGGGATCACGGCCGATGTCATGGCCCTGCTCAGGCAACAGCTGAGTATCGAGATCGAGGTCCGCTATTTTCCAGACCGGGCCAGCGCCATCCAGGCGTTGGCGGACGGCCGCATCGACCTGCTGGCCAGCGCCAACAGCTTCGAGCAGGACAACCACGGGCTGATGCTCAGCCGGCCCTACGCCGCCGACCAGCCCTCGCTGTTCAACCGCGGGGCGGGCGCCTGCCGGCGCTCGGACGACCTGGCGGGCAAGACCGTCGCGATGGGGCAGGACTACCTGCAAGGCGAGACGCTGCAAAAACGATATCCCAAGGCCAGCTTCGTGCGCTACCCGTCCAACACCCAGGCCATGGCGGCCGTGGCGTTCGGGCAGGCGGACCTGTACCTCGGCGACGCGCTGTCTGCCTCTTACCTGATCAACCAGGGCTACTTCAGCAACGTGCGCTTCGAACGCTTTCTCCCGCTCGACACCAGCGGCTTCGGCTTCGCCATGCAGCCCGGCGACGCGCGCCTGCGTCGCATCGTCGACACCGCCCTGGAATCGCTGGGCAAGACCAAGCTCGACCGCATCACCAAGCGCTGGGCCGGCGAGGGTGCCGTGCTTCCCGGACAGGTGCTTGACCTCAGCCCTCAGGAACAGCGCTGGATCGCCCGCCACCCGGTCGTCCGGCTGGCCGTCAACGATGATTTTGCCCCAGTGGCCTTTTTCGACGCCAACGGAGGCTTCAATGGCATCGCATCCGACTTGCTCCAGACCATCGCCTTGCGTACCGGGCTGCGCTTCGAGATAGAGCGGACCGGCAGTTTCGCCAGCCTCCAGCGCGCCCTGGCCAGCGGCCGTGCCGACCTGAGCCTCCTGATCCCGAGCCCCGAGCGCGAGGACTCGCTGCGTTTCAGCCGTCCCTTCCTGGCCAGTTCCTTCGTGCTGGTGACGCGCAAGGGCCAGCCCGTGACCAGCGCCAGCCTGCGGCAGGGCCCAGGCAAGCGCGTGGCCATCGCCCAGGGGCATCTCGCCATCGAGCGCATGCGCGCCGCCTACCCGGAAGCGCGCATCGTCACCGCGTCCACGATACTGGACACGCTGCGCATGGTGGCCGCAAACGAAGCCGACGCGGCAGTGCTTACCCTCAACACCGCCCGCTACTACATCGGCAGGCTCTACGATGACAAGCTCGCCATCAGCGGCCTGATCGACAACGACGCGGCACCCCTGAGTTTCGCCATGCGCCGCAGCGACACGGAACTGCAGTCGATCCTGAACAAGGCGATACAGGCCTCCGCCCCCCACGAGCTGCAAGCCAGCATCAGCCGCTGGCGTTCGGATACGGTGATGGTCGGCCAGACCTGGCGGGACTACCGCCAGACCATCGCCATCATCGTCGGCGGCGCGCTTGTGCTGCTGGCGCTGTTCCTGGCCTGGGTCTTCCACCTGCGCGGGCAGATCCGCAAACGCATCCGCGCCGAACAGGCCTTGAGCGACCAGTTGCAGTTCATGCAGACCTTCACCAACGGCCTGCCCAATCCGGTGTATGTGCGCGACTGCCAGGGCCGCATGCTCTCCTGCAACCGCCGCTACGAGGAGGTGCTCGGCATTGCCGCCGGGCAAGTGCTGGGGAAAACCGCGCTGGATTTGCCGCCCAGCCACTTTGAGGCTGCCCCGCTGTTCCACGCGTGCTACCTGCGCGCGATCGCGGACGATGAGCCGATCCGGCAGCAGCGCGCCGTGCATATCCGTGGCACGCTGGTCTGGATCGACCACTGGATCCAGCCGTTCAGGGACGCATCGGGCGTGATGAAGGGAGTGATCGGCGGCTGGCGGGAAATCACCGAGCAGCGGCGCCTGATCGGGGAACTGGAACAGGCGAAGCATCTGGCTGACCAGGCCAGCCGTGCAAAGACGACCTTTCTCGCGACCATGAGCCATGAAATCCGCACGCCCATGAACGCCGTGATCGGGATGCTCGAACTCGCGCTGGAGCGCGCCGGCACCGGTGTGTTCGACCGCACCGCCATCGAGACCGCCTATGCCTCGGCCAACAGCCTGCTTGCCCTGATCGGCGACATCCTCGACATCGTGCGCATCGAGTCAGGACACCTGAGCCTGGCGCCCGCCCGGGCCAACCTGCGTGAACTGGCCGAGTCCGTGGCCAGCGTCTTCGAAGGTCTGGCCCGCCAGAAGGGCATCGATCTGGTGCTGGAGATGGATTCCAGCGTCAACCGCGAGGTGCTGGTCGATGCCACGCGCTTCAAGCAGATCCTGTCCAACCTGGTCAGCAATGCCGTCAAGTTCACCGATCATGGCTTCGTCAGGATCCGGCTTGGCTGCCAGCCTCTCGATGCCGGCCATGTGCAGGTCGCACTCTCCGTACAGGACAGCGGAATCGGCATCGCGCCGGCCGACCAGCGGCAGCTGTTCCGTCCCTTTGCCCAGGTCGCTTCGTCGCCCGGCCATGTCCAGAGCGGGACGGGGCTTGGCCTGGCGATATGCCAGTCTCTGTGCGAGATGATGGGTGGAACCCTGAGCCTGCAGAGCGCCAAGGGCCAGGGCACGCAGATCGACGTGACGCTGAAGCTGAATGGCCTGGCACCCAGCGCGGCCACTCCCCCGGCGCTGGAAGGCCACGCGGGCGGTACGGCACCCTTGCCGGCCCCGAGGGCGCCCAGTTCGGGGCAGCGCCTGCGCGTCCTGGTCGCGGACGACGACGCGGTCAGCCGCGCGCTGATTTGCCAGCAGCTTGTCTTTCTGGGGCATCGCGCCGTCGTCGCCGTGGACGGCGGGCGCGCCTTGCAGCGGTGGCTGAGAGGCAGCTTCGATGCCGTGATTACCGATTGCCACATGCCGGTCATGAAAGGCCCCGAACTCGCGCGGGCCATCCGGCAGCGGGAGCACCAGCAAGGGCGGGCGCCGTGCCTGATCCTGGGCCTGACGGCCGACGCGCAGAAGGAGGGGATTGCAGGCAGCATCGACGCCGGCATGAACGCGTGCCTGGTCAAGCCGATCGGCCTGGACGTATTGCGGGAACAGCTGGCTGCGGTCGTGCCCGTGTCAGGCAGGCGGCGATTGCGCCCGGGCAGGGATGGAGATGGGGATGGCGGCACCGCTCTGGCGGCAGGCGCACCGCCGCCTGCCGTCCGCACCTTGCCGGAGGGGCTCCGGGAGATCACGGTGCTTGCCGACGGCAACCCGGTACTGTTGCGCAGGCTGATCGACGAAGTGTTGCGCACCAGCAAGCAGGATCGGGAAGCACTGGCCCCGCTGGCAGGCGCGCAGGATGCAAGCGCGCTCGCAGCGTTGGCTCACCGGATCAAGGGTAGCGGCCAGATGCTGAAGCACGGCGCGCTGGTCGAGGCCTGCGTGCGGCTGGAGACAGTCTGCCGCGACGATGTCCTGTCCGTGCCGCGCCTGCAGGAAGCCGTCGCGGCCGTGGCGCGCCAGATGGCCGCGATGGAGAAAGCCTTCCGGCACCATCGTGCCACCGTTCCCGAGGCTTGAGGAGAACGAGGGGGATGACGCGGACGAGAAAGGCTAAGCGGTCCGGCAAGCCCGGCCGGTGGCGAGAAGGATCAAACGAGTCCGTTGCGTTTCGCTATCTCAACCATCGCCACCAGGTTGGAGACATTAAGCTTGCGCATCAGGCGCACCTTGTAGGTGCTGACGGTCTTGTGGCTGATCAGCAGATCTTCGGCGATTTCCTGATTGCTGAGGCCTTTTGCCAGCAATTTCAGGATTGTGATTTCGCGGTCGCTCAAGCTGGCGATCAGATCCTGTTCCTTGCCGGCGGCCTGCCCGCTCTCCCGCAGCATGCTGACGGCGCTCTCGGGAAAATAGATGTAGCCGGACAGCACGGCTCGCACCGCCGCCACCAGTTCGTTGAGGTCATCGTCCTTGCTGACAAAGCCGGCGGCGCCGGCCTGCAGGCAACGTATGGCGAAATTGCGCGGATCGCCCGAGGTCAGGACCAGGGTCTTGACCCGGGTATCGGTGGCCTTGAAATGAGAAATCACGGCAAAGCCATCCATCTTGGGAATCCCAAGGTCCAGAATCACCAGGTCTGGAGAATGCTCGCGGACAGCCTGAATGCATTCGGAGCCGCTGGTGCACTCCGCGACGATGGTGTGTCCCTCTTTCTCGAGCATCAGCCGGACGGCGACGGAAATCAAAGGGTGATCATCGACAATGACGATTCGGCTCATTTATTACTTCCTATATTCGATCAGGTGCGCATGCATCCGCGATGCAAGAAAACCGTCAGCCTCCGGCATCACCCGGCAAGCAAGGCGGTGAGCTTAGCACAGGCGTTTCATCTGCTCACAGGTGTTGTATAGCCGTCTCGATCCGGGCGACCAGGTCATGCAGTTCCGCATCCTGGGCGAGCGGCACGCCGTCGGCGAGGCCGGTTTCCGTCTGGCTGCAGGCGGCCACCAGTGCCTGGGCCTGGGCAACTGCCAGCGCACCGCGGATGCGATGCAGCAGGCGGCGGACTTCGCCCGTGTCGTCGCGGCCGATCGCCGCATTGATGGCATCCAGATCCTCCCGCATGGTGTTCACGAACACCGCCAGCAAGCCCTCCGGCACCTGGATACCGTCGCCGGTGGCCGGCGTCGCGGCGGGGGGAGGGCCTGGCGGCCCGGACCGCGCGGGCCCATCCGCCGTTGCGCTCCCGCGCGGTCCCGCGGCCTTGCGCAGGCAGGCATGGAGCGTCTGCAGGCTCATCGGCTTGGTCAGCCATCCGTTCATTCCCGCGGCCAGGCAGCGCGCTTCCTCGTCGCGCATGGCGTTGGCGGTCACGCCGATGATGGGGATGGCGGGATCGCGCTGCCGCAAGGCCCGGGTCAGCGCATAGCCGTCCATGACCGGCATGCCGACGTCGGTCAGCACGATATCGATATGGCCGGCCTTGCCGGCCGCCTCGTCCATGCAGCGCAGGGCTTCCTGGCCATTGCGGGCGGCGACGACCACGCAGCCCAATTGTTCCAGCTGCTCGCCGAGCAGCGTGCGGTTGATGGGATTGTCCTCCGCCACCAGCACGCGCAAGCCGAGCGCCTGCCGGCGCGGTGCCCGCTTGCCGGCCGCCTGCGGCCCTGGCATGGCCGGCGTGGCCCCGTGCGCGGCCACGGCCAGCGCACGGCACAGGTCCGCCAGGCTGTGCAGATTGACCTGCCACCCCTGCGCGCAGGGCTGCGGCTCCAGTTCCGCATCGTGGCTGCCCAGCACCCGCACGCCTTGCCAGTCCATGGGGGGCAGGAACTCGGGCAGCAGTTCGAGCAGCAGGCCGGAGCGGGCCGCCGTTTCGCCCTCGGGTGCCACGGGGGCGGCGACCGCGCCCCAGCTTTCCAGCCACCTGCACAGGCTGCCGGTCAGTTCGGGGGAGGGCGAGCGGACATGGATGGTCTCACGCGGCAAGCGCGCCTCCCCGCCAAGCGCGGGCGCGGATTCGACTTCCCGCAAGGTCAGCCCCAGGCCGAAACTGCTTCCGAGCCCGGGCGCGCTGGCCACGTCCAGCGATCCGCCCATCATCTGGCAAAGGCGCAAGCAGATCGACAAGCCCAGCCCGGTGCCGGTCACGGCATGATGCCGCCCCTCGTCAGCCTGGTAGAAAGGCTCGAACAACCTGGCCTGCTGCTCTTTCGGGATGCCCGCGCCGGAATCCACCACCTGCCACTCCAGCCTCACCTGTCCCTCGGCTTGCGCCGGCCGCTCGCCCATCCGCAGGTGCAGGACGACGCGCCCCGTCTCGGTGAACTTGATCGCATTGCTGATCAGGTTGCTCAGGATCTGGCGGATCCGCGTGCTGTCGCCAGACACCCTTGCCGGTATGTCAGCCGCTATGCAGCTGTAGAGCTGCAAGCCCTTCTCGTGCGCCAGGGCAGCATAGTTGCGCACCGTTTCCTCGGCCAGCGCCAGCGGGCTGAAGACCTCCGGCTCCAGCGGCATCTGGCCGGCCTCGATCTTCGAGATGTCGAGAATGTCGCTGATCAGCTGCAGCAAGATATCGGAAGAACTGCGGATGGTGTGCAAATAGCCCTGCTGGCGCGCATCGAGCGGCGTCAGGCCGAGCAGCTCCAGCGTGCTGACCACGCCGTACAGCGGCGTGCGGATCTCATGGCTCATGGTGGCGAGGAAGCGGCTCTTGGCCGCATTGGCCTCGTCCGCCGCGGCGCGGGCCCGACGCAGCGCCGACTCGGCCTGGCGGTGGGCCGTGATGTCGTTGAACGCGCACAGCAGCACGCTGGCGCCTTCGTACTGCGCCGGCGCCCAGCGCGCGTGCAGGAACAGCCCGCCGGCTATCACGCAAGCCTCGCCGCGCACCGGGGCGCCGGCCTCGAACAGATGCCAGTCGCGCACCAGCGCGGCGATGGCCCCGGGCCCGCCCAGCCATGCCTGCGTCAGCGCGTTCTGCGTGATCACCGCGCGCCCGCTGTCGCCCAGCACGCACAGCGCCACCGGCGCGGTCTCGATGATGGCCCGGTTGAAGGCATGACTGTCCTGCAGCGCGCGATGTGCCGCGCTGGCGGGAAGTACCACGCGCCGCCGGTACCAGCGCCTCAGCCCCCAGCCGCCGCCGAAGATGGCCAGCAGCCCCAGCCCCCACTTCAGAATCGCCCAGCGCTCGTCGCGCAGCACCTGCCGGTACGGGACCAGATAGGCCGCCTGCCAGCCCTGGCCGCCTGCCTCGCCGAGCCGGACCAGCAAGCCCTGCCGCGTCAGGTGGATGCCGTCGGCATACTGCCGCACCCACTCCGCGCTGCCGCTCAGCACGCGGCCATCCGGACCGAGCAGGTGCAGCGCCTCGTAGGTCGGCACATTGAGCAGGCGGTCGATGCTGTCGAAGTCCAGCACGGCGACGGCGGCCGTGCGGCGCGGCGCGGCCGCCGCCCACCAGAGTTCGTCCGGCACGCTGTCGGACACATAGGCCAGCAGTTCGGGCGTCGGGCCGCCCAGCAGTTGCCCGGCCGCCCGCCATTGGACCTGCAGCACGCCCGGCTGCGGCGGATCGGCCAGGATACGCTCGCGCACCGCCTGCAGCACGCGCAGGAAACCTTGGCGGCCGCGCGTGCCGGCCTCCGGCTGCGCATCGATCGACGGTACCGCCAGGCCCGCCAGGCTGTCGAGATCCGCCAGCAGCATCTGCGGCGCGAGGTAGCGCGAGCGGCTCCAGAAACTGCTGTAGAAGCTGCTGGCGATGAGGCCCAGGCCGAACTGCCGCTCGCGCGCCTCGGGGGCAAGCGGCAGCGCGTGCGTCCCCGGCAGGGCCAGCGCGAACGGCGTGGAAAAGGAGAACTGCTGCCCTTCGTAGATGTCCACGTCGCCGCGCGGCATCACGCGCAGCGTGGTCAGGTCGGCGCGCAGGCGGCGCGGCGTGGTCTGCGGGGCGGTCTGCGGCGCGGGCTCGGTGGCGCGGATGAACTGCAGCAGAAAGCGCTCGTGCTCATGGATATTGCCGGTCAGCCGCTCGAAATGCAGCTCGATCTTCCTCTGCTCGACCCCCAGCACGCGGGACAGGCCCCAGTACGTGGTACCGAGCAGCACCGCCGCCAGCCCCGCCACGGCCAGCAGGCCGGCATTCAGCCGCAGCGCGCTGCGGGCCAGTTCCTGGACTTTCGCTCCTCGAGCTTGCTTCATGCTGCCCCTGGGCGCCTTCGCGCCGATCCGCATGCCTTCGGCAGTGCCCAGGGAGCCCCATGCTCCCGGCCCGACACCACCGAGAGCCGCATTGTAGCGGGCGGCCGGATGCCGGCCAGGGTGCAGCATCCGAAACTTGACGTAGCGTGCCAATACGGTGGCCGGCGCGATTGCCGTGCCATGGATTATCTGTGGTGCTCCGTGCCCGCCGGTCCGCGACGCAAGTCCTCGCAACACCGGTCCGCCGGCCGGGGCAGGGCATCAGGCCAACGGCTTGCGGCGCACGACCGGCACCCGCTCATGGAAGATCGCCTTGTTCTGCGGCGGCAGCCGGTAGCTGACTGCGCAGCTATCGTTGCCGGGCACTATTGATAGCTCAGGGTGTAGGTCGCGACGGCGTTCGCGCTCCCCGACGTGATTTTCGGCGCCGTCTGTACATAGCGTGCCTGCAGGTCAATGGACATAGTGGCCTGCCCCTGCTTGACGGTACCCGCATACCATTGGTTGGTATTGCCAACGGCGCTGGAATCCGGCCCGTATCCCAGCACGACATCACCCTTGAGGATCTGGATGCCGACGCCGGTAGCCGCCGTCGCGTCCCTCGACAGTGAAAGGGTCGTCGAGGTGTTTCCCGGATTGGTGGCGTCGGTCAGCGTGACGAAGGCCCGGGTCGCCGTTTCCGCGTCGCCGCCCGAGCACCGCAGTTTGATCGAGAACGATTGGGGCGGGGCCGTCGATCCGACGCCGGAGAAAGCGGTCGCCGAAATCACGTGCCCCATGGGCACAGGGATGCTGGAGGGACTCTCGACCTTGCAGGTCGGAACCCTGGGTGTAACGATAAGCGGCGCAGCGAACTGGTATTCGACAAGTGTCTGGCCAGCTGCGTGGTCCGCTGTGTAGCGGGCGTAGGCTCCGGCCAATATGCCTGGTGCTGTGATGTTTCCTGTCTTGACCAGTTGTATCTTCGGCGCGTAAGCCACGTTCCAAGGGGCCGTCAACCATGGAAGAGGGCTGTCGACAAAGGGGAAGAACCTCCCATTGGGAGCCAGTATCCGTATTCCGATATTCGGGATGCTCGTTGGATAGATATTGTTAGCTCCCGGAGTGCCGATGCCGGTCACGTAAGTGCTTGTCACAGAAGAGCAGCGCGTGGTGGGGGAAGTTGAATTCTTCGCGTTCTTGAACGATAACCCTTGCGCAGTCGCCTCGTAGATTACTCCGCCCATGGGAATATCACCGGGGCTGAAGGGAGGCGGATTGAACCCCGATACCAACACTATGTAGTGGTCCTTTCCATCCGTTGTGTCGGCCGTGCAGGCCGCAAACGCCCAGATTGGAGCGAGCGCCAGGCAGAGCCCAGTAAAAGCCTTTTTTTTGGTAATCATTCACACCATCCACTTGATCTAGACGCGTTCAAAAAAAGCCGAAAAATGGCTCCACGGCCGCCGCCAGCGGCCGCTCTTTGGCGAACAGCCACGCAAAGCGCTTTCCGGATGCGGATCATTTGGCGCCGCCCACCGTGCCGGCGCGCGTGCAGGTCACCGGCTGGCGCTCGTAGGTCAGTTCCTTGTTCTGCGGCGGCAGCAGGTAGCTGACCGCGCAGCTATCGTTGCCCCAGCGCACGTCGATGCGCCCCTGCTCCGGAATGCCGAATGCCAGCAGGCGCGACTGGTTGTCCACCATGCCGATCAGCTTGTCCTTGGCATCGTAGGCCTGGGCGCCGAACGGCACCTTGCCTGACTTGTCCAGGCTCAGCTCGAACTGCACGCGGCGGCCCGTCTCGGCCTGGAAGCGCGTCTTGACCACGGCGCCGCGGGTGGGCACTACCATCTTGGCGTTTTCGGCGATCTCGGTCTGGGTGCCGATGCTGGACGGATCGATGTTGAGCCAGTTCACGCGATAGGGCTGCAGATAGGGCACCACGGCGTAGCCGCGGCGGTCGGTGCGGATCGTCTGCGAACCGCTCAGCGACACGTCGGGCACCTTCGGCACCTCGACCACGGCAAAGGTCTCGCCCACCGGCTGGCCCAGCGTCACGCCGCCGCCATGCACCACCAGGGAGCCCGACGCGCCCGCGTCGACGTGGCTGCCGGCGCGGCTCTGGCTCACGTTGCCGGTCAGCCTGGCCGTGGGCGTATCCCAGCCCAGGCTGACGCCGCCCGAGCCGCCGCCATCGCGGCTGTAGCCCGTCTGCACGCCATAGTTGACGGTGTTGCTGTCGTTCAGGTAGCCCGACACCCCGCCCTGCAGGTTGAAGTCGCCACCGTTGGACGACACCGCGTTGGCATAGGCACGGTGCGTGCTCGGCGCCTTGCCCAGCGGGATGCTGAGCGACAGGCTGACCTGCGTGCTCGGGCGCGCGTTGGCGCCGGAGTCGCGCGTGTGCGAGACCGCCACGCTGTAGCTGATGTCCTTGTAGCTGCCGCTGTAGCCAAGCTGCAAGCGGCGGCTGTTCCCCGCGCGGTTCCAGTAGCTCGTCTCGCCTACGCCGAGGTACAGGGAACCGCGCGACAGCGGCTGGTTGATGTTGACGTCGAGCCGGCTCTTCTGCCGCCGGAAACCGTAGCCATCGGTGTTGTCCTTCTCCTCGACGTGCTGGCTGAACGTACGATAGCCGTCCGTCGAATAGCGGTAGCCCACCATGGTGAACGTGGTATTGGTGGGATAGACCGTCTTCGAGTAGAGGAAGCGCAGGCTCTGCCCCTGCCGCTTGCCGTTGCCGGTGCGCGACTGGCTGTGGGTGACGTCCAGCGACACGCCGCCGATCGGCGTGTTGACGCCGGCGCCCAGCGCGAGCGCCGAGTAGCCCTCTGCCGCCAGCACGCCGCCGTAGCCGGTGAAGTCGTCCGACACACCGTAGACCAGCGTGCCCTGCACGAACTTGGGCCGCGAACGGCCGTCGGCCCGGTAGGCGCCGCCGGCCAGCGCATAGCGCAGGCTGCCGCGGCGCACCATCACCGGCATGTAGGAATAGGACTGGGTATAGCGCCGCACGCGGCCGTCGGCTTCGGTGATCTTGATCTCGAGGTCGCCGTTGGAGCCGCTGGAAGCGATGTCGTTGATCTCGAACGCGCCGGGCGGCACCGCCACCGAATAGATGACGTAGCCGTTCTGGCGCACCTCGACCACGGCATTGCTCTCGGCGATGCCGCGCACGACCGGCGCGAAGCCCATTTCGCTCTCTGGCAGCATGCCCAGGTCGGTACTCACCTGCGCGCCCAGGAAGCGCACGCTGTCGAAGATCTCGCCGGCCGTGTACAGCTCGCCCGCCGCGCCCTTGCCGCGCAGGCTGCGGATATCGTGCTCGACGTAGCTGCGGTTGCTGGAGAAGCGGGTGCCCGTGCCGCTGGAGCCGGTCAGGGAGGATTCGTTGCGAAAGCGCCAGCCGCCGAAGTTGACGCCGCTGCGCAGGCCGAGGTAATGGTAGTCGCTATGGTAGCCGCTGCCGTCGTTGCGGCTGTAGTTGGCCTGGTAATTGGTGTAGGCCGCGGGCACGCCGTCGTCCCATAGCGAGGGATCGACGTAGCCACGCGCGTTGCGCGCCACATAGGCCTGCGGCACGCTCAGAAGGAGCGCCAGCTTGTCGGATTCGAACTCGACCGAAGCGCCATCGGCCAGGGCGGCGAGATCCACGGCCGCGGCCTCGTCCGTGCCGGCCGCCACGCGCCCTTCCTTCTCCAGCCGCGCAACGTCGACACCGATCGCGCGCAGCAGCTTGAGCGAAATCGCCGGGCGCACGACACCCTCGGCGTCGGGGCTGAACAGTACCGTCTGCCGGCCGGCCGGCGCGTGGTTCAGGTAGACATCGACGTCGTAGCCGCCGGGCAGCATCGCGCTGCCCTTCTCGAAATAGTGCAGCGCGACCGGCCCGTCGCCTTTGCGCAGAAAGGACTCGTTGAATTCCACGGCATGGCCCGCCGCGGGCAGCACCAGCCCGAGCAGCGCCAGGCACGGCGCGCCGAACTGGGCGGCCACGCCGATCGCGATGGGTTTCCTGACGATTTCCTTTCTGACGATGACCATACCGAATCTCTTTGTAATGTGCCTCCTGGTCCACGCCCGTCGCCGGGCGCAAAGCAGCCTCCCGCCCCTTGCCGGGGCAGGGGAATGGCGAAGCGAAAAGCAGAAGGGGGTTAGGCTGGCGGCTTCAGGCGCCGGCGTCGCTGTCGTGCGCCGTGATGGCGCCGTAATCGTTGATGGTTTCGAAATGCACCTTGGCACCGGCGCCCGCCCCGGCCGGCAGGCCGTGTACGGTAAGACGGCGCGTGTCCGCCGGCGGCACCATCTGGGTGTCGACGGTGTAATCCTTGCTGCCGCTGCGCAGCTTGACCTCGGCCAGCGACACATGGAAGGCGGTGGGGTTGCTGACCTCGAGCTGCGCCTTGCCGTCCTGCGTGACCACGCGCCAGCGCAACTGCGCGGGCGCCTGCGCGACCTCACCCGGCAGCCCGGCCGGCCGGTAGAAGAACTTGATGCGCTGGCGCACGGCGATCTGCAGGGTGTTCTCGTCCTTGGCCTTCTGCGGGATCTCCTGCACGCTCAGCCAGAACACCGACTCGCGGTCGGTCGGCAGGCCCTGTCCGTAGTAGAGGATGCGCAGCGTCTGCTGCTTCTCGGGACCCATGCGGCTCAGCGCCGGCGTGATGGCGAACGGCACGTCGGCCTTGTCGTCGCCGGCGTCCATCCAGGTCTGCACCATGATGTCGGCCGGCGCGGTGTTGCGGATCAGCAGCGACGCCTCCTTGCTCGGCGCGGCCAGCACGACGCGGGTTCCGTCGAGCGTGATGCCTGCGAGCGAGGGGCCTGAAGACAGCAGCAGCGAGCCGGCCAGGGCCAGCCCAGCAAAGTGGAAACGTTTCATATTCGATCCGGTGGTTGCGGCGAGGGCGGGGAGCCCGGGGCCCCCCGCGTTGCCGTGGGATTACTCGTAGTTCAGCGTAAAAGGCAGCGTGCCGTTGGCTTCACCGGCCTTGATGTCCTTGTCGCCGTTCTTCACATAGGCCGCGCGCATCGACAGGTTGGCGGTGTAGACCGGGGCGTCGTCGGTACCGCCCTTGTTCAGCTTGCCCGTGATCATTTCGTTGCCGCTGAGGTTGAGCAGCTTGCCATCGCCGTTGTAGACGCCGATACCGACGCCCGTGGCATCGCCGACGGTCTTCAGCAGATGGTTATCGAAGGCGTCCACGCCCGAGCCGCCGACGGGGTCGAAACGCAGGCTGACGGTCTTCAGGTCGGTGCCGCTGGGGCCGCAGTTGAGGTCCAGGTTGATCGCGGTACCGCCCGCGATGCTGCCGCCGGCGCTGCCGCTCAGCGAATCGATGGCGACCTTGCCGAGCTTGACGTCGATGATCTGGTTGCCCTTGTTGCCGGTCACGTTGGTGCCGCTGCCGCCTTCGATGTTGCACGAGGCCGCCGTGATGGAGCCGGTGAAATTGATGGTGCCTTCAGCGGCCATTGCGGAGCCGGCCACGAGGGTGGTGGCGGCGATAACGAGCATCTTCTTGATGTTGGTGGACATGGTTTACTCTCCGGTTGTGTGAAAAATACTGCTCTCTCGATGAGAGTGATCATTATCGGAGGTGTCCGAATCTAAATGAATGAGACCGGTCCTACAGGGGAATTGATTTGTCCTACGAGCGTATGGATTAATCCTACAAGCATAAAAAATTGCAAAAAATAATCATATTTCCCGACCGACGGCTATTATCGCGCGGGTGCGTCATGTTCATTACCGAGACTGAATGCGCTTGGCTGGCGCGCTGGATTGCCCGCTGCCTGCTTGCGCGGGCGGGTACCCGGATATCGAGACGGCACAAGGCGAAGCGCCTGGCCTGACGGTCGTGCGGTTGTGCCAATCCGTTTCTGAATGCGGCACGCTCGACGGATTATTGGCGCCCGCCGCATTGTGCCCGCCGGCACTGGCGCGCCCGCGTTCCACTTTACCGTTCCGCCTGAATCGTCCCGTTCGGGACGACCGTCGTATGCGGTAATGGCGACGCAAATGGAAAATGGCGGAGCTGGCCGGCTCGCGCAGAAATCCACCGGGTCAGTGAGGAGGGGGCGTTTGCCTTCAATAAGGCAACGATAAAGGCAGCGATATTGCTATTGCCCCTATATTCGAGATCGGCTGCGCCGGGCCAGGCGGGGATGCCGATGACGCTACGGCACCATGATGCCCTGGCCTGCGAATCGCGCCCGATGCGGTGCTGCTTGCCGCCCGATGGCCTGACCGAAGCGCTTGGGGGCACGTGCCGGGTTCATCGGCGTTGCCGCGCTGGCGCAGCGGCTGCCGGGCGACGCGATGCTGTCCAATATGCTGCTGTTGCCGGGTTACGCGTGGCAGAGGGGCCGGATTCCGGTGCGTCGGGCGTCTTTGGCGGCGGTGCGCAGTCGAGCGCCGGCGTACGGACCGCCGTGCGCATCGGCATCCGTTGCAAGTTCCTACGAGGGTATCGGCGCTTTCGCGCGCGGGGCGTGACGCAGAAGATGCGGATCTCCGCGCTCGTGTTGCAGCGCTAGCGTGATCCTGCCGGCTTCCGATGAACGGCTGTCATTGGGCGTACTCGACGACCAGCAATGCCGTGGCTGTGGTTTTTCCAGGATTCGAAATGGCATGCTGAACATCCGCCGGATAGCGCGCGGACTCGCCGTGCCGGACTTTCTTCTCACTGGGGCCGGATTGGACGGTGACGCAGCCGCTCAGTATTGACAGATGTTCTTTCGAACCACTCTCATGCGGCTCGGATGCGAGTACGCCGCCGGGATGGATCGACAGTTCATACCATTCCACCCGGCTTGCAAGGTCCACCGGGCCGAGAATCTTCAACTCGCATTTGCCATCCGGGCTTCTGATCACCGGGATCGAGTGAGCAGGAATGACCGTCACGGTCGGCGCTGGCTTGTCGGCCTGCCCGCCGGAAAGGAACTCGGCCAGGCCAATCCCCAAGGCGTTCGCCAATCGCCACAAGACCGCTACCGTGGGATTGGCAAGATTCCGTTCAACCTGCGAAAGCATCGATTTGGATACGCCAGCACGCCGGGAAAGCTCGTCGAGAGAGAGCTTGCGTGCCTGGCGAAGCAATTGCAGCCTTGCTCCAATGACAGGGGGGCCTTCTGCGAACGCCTCCACCGGGGGGACTTGTGTCATGAAATGACATCCTGTAAAGTGAACAAAACGTTCGATATACAGAACACGTTCGGTTTATCGATCATCCTCAGTTTACAGGAGCACCGCTGTGCCGACAACAGACGCATTCTACGCAGCCATTCGCCAAGAGCTCGAGTCCATTGAGCAAGCCGGTCTGTTCAAGACCGAGCGTGTCATCGCCTCTCCCCAGGGCAGCCTCATCAGGACTGCCGATGGGAAGGAAGTCATCAACCTGTGCGCCAACAACTACCTGGGCCTGTCGTCCCATCCGGAGGTCGTGGAGGCTGCGCATCGCGCGCTCCGCGAGCGTGGTTTTGGCTTGAGCTCCGTCCGGTTCATTTGTGGTACGCAAGACCTGCACAAGTCGCTCGAGGCGCGTCTCGCGCGCTTTCTCGGCACCGAGGACACGATCCTTTACGGTTCGGCCTTCGATGCGAACGGGGGCCTGTTCGAGACGCTCCTTGGCCCGGACGACGCTGTCATCAGCGACGAGCTGAACCACGCGTCCATCATCGATGGCATCCGGCTCTGTAAAGCCAGGCGTTTCCGCTACAAGAACAATGATCTTGAGGACCTTCGCGAGCAGTTGAAGGCGGCCGATGCCGCAGGCGCACGTTTCAAGCTCGTCTTTACCGATGGCGTGTTCTCGATGGATGGCACGATTGCCCGGCTCGACGAGATCCGCGAGATCTGCGACGAGTTCGGGGCGCTCCTCGGGATTGACGAGTGCCATGCCACTGGCTTCCTTGGGCAGCGCGGCCGCGGCTCTCACGAACACCGTGGGATCTTCGGAAAGGTCGACATCATCACCGGAACGCTCGGCAAGGCGCTCGGCGGCGCCTCGGGTGGCTTTACGAGTGGGCGAAAGGAAGTCGTGGCATTGCTGCGCCAGCGCTCCCGGCCTTATCTTTTCTCGAACACGGTGGCGCCGTGCATCGTGGGCGCGACACTCAAGGTGCTCGACCTGCTCGAAGCCGATACCACGTTGCGGGACAAGCTCGAGCGCAATGCGCAGTACTTCCGCGGCAAGCTCGGCACACTGGGCTTCGACGTGAAGCCCGGCGACCACCCCATCGTTCCCGTCATGGTGTACGACGCGGAAAAGGCGCAGCGACTGTCCCGGCGTCTGCTCGAACTGGGCGTCTATGTCATCGGTTTCTTCTATCCCGTGGTCCCCAAGGGGCAAGCGCGCATCCGCGTACAGATCAGCGCCTTGCACGACAGAGCCGAGCTGGACCAGGCGTTGGAGGCGTTCGAGATCGCAGGCAAGGAACTGGGGATCATTCAATGACAAAGCCAGCCAGGATCCTGATCATTGGCGCCAACGGCCAATTGGGAACGGAATTGACGTCGGCGCTGGCCGATCGCTATGGCAAGCAGAATGTCGTCACGAGCGACATGGTGCCGCACGGCCGCCACCTGCACCTCACGCATGAAATGCTCGACGTAACCGATCGCGCGCAACTGCGCGATGTCATCGAGCGGCATGGGATCACCCAGATCTATCACTTGGCAGCCGCATTGTCGGCGACCGGAGAGAAATCGCCCACATGGGCGTGGCAACTCAACATGAACGGCCTGCTGAACGTGCTGGAGGCTGCGCGTCACCAGAAGCTCGACAAGGTCTTCTGGCCCAGTTCGATTGCGGCGTTCGGCCCGACAACGCCGCCGGACGCCACGCCCCAAAGCACCATCATGGAGCCCAAGACCGTCTACGGCATCTCCAAGCTGGCAGGAGAAGGATGGTGCCGTTGGTACTTTGAGAACCATGGCGTGGATGTCCGGAGCGTGCGGTATCCAGGATTGATTTCCTACAAGGCGCCTCCAGGCGGCGGAACCACGGACTACGCAATCGATATCTTCCATTCGGCGGTCAAGGGGCAACCCTATACCTGCTTCCTGGAGAAAGATGAAGCCCTGCCAATGATGTACATGCCGGACGCCGTTCGCGCGACGCTCGAGCTGATGGAGGCGCCTGCCGCCAGCCTCTCCGAGCGGGGAAGCTACAACCTTGCGGGCTTGAGCTTTACGCCTGGCGAGATCGCGAACGAGATCCGGCGGCATTGCCCGGGGTTCGATGTCAGGTACGAGCCTGATTTCCGTCAGGAAATTGCCAGTGGATGGCCTGACTCCATCGACGACTCGGTAGCCAGGCGGGATTGGAACTGGAGACCTGAATTCGGCCTCAAGGAGATGGTGGCCGACATGCTGAACAACCTGGCAACGCTGAACCAGGGTAGCGCCTTGGAATGCGTGAGCTGAGACCGGGTTGGCGCAGCAGGCAAAGCGAGGAACCTGGCCGCCGGCCAGCCTCGCGGCATGACAGCAGGCTGCGCGAAGATCGTTGCACGGTAGCGCAGGAAACACATTGACAGGGTTTAGACCCTGTGATAGAAGATCGCCTCGATTTCGGACGCTGGGATGCGTTGTCGGGGAATGAAGGCGATCAGGACGATGCGCGATGCCGCGCGAGCGATAGACAAGGCGCGAAGCGCCGGCCGCATCGATCCGAGTAAACGATTACCAGAGGAGACAACTCATGACCACGGCTGCAAATCCAGCAATCCGCCTTTCCGGCCGCCAGGGCCGGCTTCGACATCGGGGCGTTCATGCTGGCGCACTACCGGCGCGAAGCCGGGCAACCCATATCCGGACAGTCATGGCGGACCGGAACCAATTCACGGGTGAGAGCCGTGCGGGCGCTGACGAGCGTTCGCGGGTCTGAGAGGAGATCAATATGACTGACGTAAGGAAACTGCTCGACGAAGAGCGGGCCCACGAGGAGAAGGATCTCCATCGCGGACTCAAGGACCGGCACATCCAGATGATCGCCATCGGCGGCGCCATCGGGGTCGGACTGTTCTTGGGAGCGGGGCGCGCGATCGCCATCGCCGGCCCGGGACTGATGCTGAGTTATGCCATCGGCGGCGTGGCGATCTTCTTCATCATGCGCGCGCTGGGCGAGCTGCTGCTGTACCGCCCGGTGGCCGGGTCCTTTGCAACCTACGCCGAGGAGTTTGTCGGTCCCTTTGCCGGCTTCGCCACCGGCTGGTCGTACTGGTTCATGTGGGTGGTCACCGGGATGGCCGAGATCACCGCGGTCGCCGTCTACGTGCACTACTGGTTCCCGGACGTGCCGCAGTGGATACCGGCGCTGGTCACCCTGGCGGTGCTGTACCTGGTGAACTGCATCGCGGTCGCGGTATTCGGCGAGCTGGAATTCTGGTTCGCGCTGATCAAGGTGGTGACCATCGTCGCCATGATCGTGATCGGGCTGGCGATCATCTTCTTCGGTGTGACACCGCTCGGCCCGACGGCCAGCTTCTCGAACCTGTGGACGCATGGCGGCTTCATGCCGTTCGGGACGCTCGGCGTGGTGCTGACCTTGCAGATCGTCATGTTCGCCTACCAGGGCGTGGAACTGATCGGTGTCACCGCGGGGGAGGCGCAGAATCCCGAGAAGGTGTTGCCGCATGCGACCAACGGCGTCGTCTGGCGTATCCTGATCTTCTACGTTGGCGCGCTGATCGTCATGATGGCGCTGGTGCCCTGGAATGAACTGAAGCCCGGCGTCAGCCCCTTCGTCTACGTGTTCGAGAGGGTCGGCATTCCGGGGGCGGCCGCGATCGTCAATCTGGTCGTCATCACGGCGGCAGCCTCATCTTGCAACAGCGGCATCTTCAGCACCGGGCGCATGCTGTACACGCTGGCGCAGTTCGGTCAGGCGCCGCGCGCCTTCGGCAGGGTCAGCAGCAAGCATGTGCCGTCCACCGCCATCACGTTCTCGGCCGCGTTGATGGGCATCGGCGTGCTGCTCAACTACATCGTGCCGGAGCAGGTCTTCGTCTGGGTCACCAGCATTTCGCTGGTCGGCTCGCTGTGGACCTGGTCGATCATCATGATTGCCCACCTCGGCTATCGCAAGGCAATCGCCGCCGGCCGGGTCAAGGCGGTGGACTTTCGCATGCCTGGCGCGCCTTATGCCAACTGGCTGGTGGTCGCCTTCATGATCGCGGTTGCGGTGCTGCTGTCGCTCGATCCGGGTACCCGGGTGGCGCTCTACGTGGCACCCGTGTGGTTCGCGCTGCTCGGCATCGGCTATCGGCTCACCAAATCGCGTGCGCCGCTTGAGGGGCATGTCCAGAAGTCTGCCTGAGCGCTGTC